>DAVZHM010000055.1:0-12928 GCA_052273845.1 Candidatus Fimenecus sp.
CGAAAACAGGCACCCTTTTGTCCGCGTTGCGGACATTTCCCCTAACAGGGGAATCGCCTGTCCCTACGCGGTAAATTCAATCCGTGCGTTGGGGGCGCATATCCTCCCCGTCAAATTTCTATGAAAAATACAGTTGCTATTTTTATGCATATGTGCTACAATTTTTACATACTTGCTGAAAAAACTATCTGTTTTTTATATAGAAACGGCAGGGACTGATTTTAGGAGGCATCTTTATGAAAGCTTACAGCGCAAATAATATTCGCAATATCGCAGTGGTCGGGCATGGCGGCAAAGGCAAAACCACGCTGTGCGAGGCTATGCTTTATGTTGCGGGCGCAACCGACCGCTTGGGCCGCGTTGCGGACGGCAACACGGTTCTCGATTTCGATGCAGAAGAAAAACGCCGTAAATCTTCGGTTTCCTCTGCTATGGCGGCGATTGAATGGGACAATACCAAGCTGAACATCATTGACGCCCCCGGTCTGTTTGACTTTGCGGGCGGCGCGGCGGAAGCGATACGCGCGGCAGAGGCTGTATTGATTGTCACCTCGGCAGGTTCGGGCGTAGATGTCGGCACGCAAAAAGCATTTAAGGCGGCGGAAAAAAGCGGCGCGGCGAAATTCTTCGCCATCACCAAAACCGACTCCGACCACAGAAGCTTCTATAAAACCTTTGATGCGCTCAAAGAAGTCTACGGCAACAAACTTTGCCCGACGATTATTCCCTATATGGAAGGCAATCTTGTGAAATGCTATGTCAATTTGATGACGGGTATGGCGTATTCGTATGCGGACGGGAAAGCACAAAAGGTAGATATGCCCGACGACCCCGTGATTGCGGATATGACCTCGGCATTTATGGAAGCGGTCGCTACTACGGACGATGCGCTGATGGAAAAATTCTTTGAGGGCGAGCCGTTTACCAAAGAAGAAATCTTAAAAGGACTTTGCATCGGCATTTTTGACGGCTCAATTTACCCCGTATACGCGGTTGCAGGCTTGACTGCCGCCGCAGTAGACCAACTGTTGTACGGTCTTGCGTGGTCGGCGCCCGGTGCATACGGCTATGCGGGCGAAGATGCCGAATATGAAAACGGCGAAACGAACATACTGCCCTGTAACGAAGCAGGCCCGCTTGCCGCGGTGTGCTTTAAGACGGTTGCAGACCCGTTTGTCGGCAAAATGTCGTTCTTCAAAGTGATTTCCGGCAAATTGACGGCAGACTCCGCGGCGTATAATCCTCGCACGGGCGAAATCGAGAAAATCGGTAAAATTATCACCGTGAAAGGCGCAAAACAAGAGGACGCAAAAGAAATCCCCGCAGGCGACATCGGCGTTTTGACAAAACTCGCCGCCGTGAAAACGGGCGACACACTTTGCGACCCGAAAAATATTTTGAAACTGAAAGGCGTGGACTTCCCTGAACCCTGCCTGTCTATGGCGGTCAAGGTCTCGAAAAAAGGCGAAGAAGAAAAAGTCGCCGCGGGACTCACGCGCTTAATCGAAGAAGACCCGACCATTCGCTACATCAACAACACCGAAACGCGTGAACAGGTACTTTCGGGCCTTGGCGAACAACACTTGGACGTTATCGTTTCCAAACTGAAAAACAAATTCGGCGTGGAAGTCACGCTGGAAGTGCCGAAAGTCGCTTACCGCGAAACCGTGCGCAAAACCGTGGAAGCGCAAGGCAGACACAAAAAGCAATCGGGCGGTCACGGGCAGTTCGGCGATGTTTGGATTAAATTTGAACCCTGCGACAGCGACGATTTGGTCTTTGAGACGGCGGTTGTCGGCGGTTCGGTGCCTAAAAACTTCTTCCCCGCCGTGGAAAAAGGCTTGCGCGAATGTGTGGAAAGAGGCTATGCCGCAGGCTACCCGATGGTCGGCTTGAAAGCGACGCTGTATGACGGCTCGTACCACCCTGTGGACTCGTCCGAAATGGCGTTTAAGACGGCGGCATCGATTTGCTTCAAAAATGCAATGGCAAACGCCGATGTCTCGATTTTAGAGCCGATTGGCACTTTGCGTGCGCTGATGCCCGATGAGAATTTGGGCGATATTATGGGCGACATCACCAAACGCCGCGGCAGAGTGCTCGGTATGGGCCCCGCGGACGAACCCAAAACGCAGGAACTCATTGCGGAAGTGCCGATGGCGGAAATGGGTGATTTTGCGACCGTATTGCGTTCCGTGACGGCGGGTAGAGGGTCTTTCACCTTCGACTTCACGCGCTATGAACAAGCGCCGAAAGAGGTTGCCGACAAGGTGATTGCGCAACGCGCCGCAGAAAAAGCTGAATAATTCTCTCCTTTTCATCCTTTGACAAACCCCCGTGCCGTGGTCAAACACAGTACGGGGGTTTGTTCGCTTATGTGGCGCGCCGCGCAGGGCGCGGAGCGAATCGTTGGTTTACTTTGTGCGAATGTTTTACCAATCCTCTCGAACCCAAATGCGAGCGCGTAGGGGCGGGAGATTCCCCTGTTAGGGGACCCCCCGCCCTACGCGAAAACTGCAATCCGTACATATGGCTTAATAAAATCGTAACCTTTTTGTGCCTTGTTTTGTTAGATTTTCTTGCTATAAATAGGTACAAGGAAAAACGCATCTGCGCGGCCTATGCGCGCAAAAACAGGGAGGTTGGTTTTATGCTTTTGTGCATTTCTGTCGCTGTGATTTTGTGCGGCGCGGCAACTACACTGCTTATCACCCGTTTGAAACAGAAATTTCCCAAACTTGCAAGCGCATCCGAAGGCGCGTATGCCGTCGGGTACAGCCTTTCCGCATTCGGCGCGGTCGCGCTTTACGGGGTACTGTCGGGGCAAATCGTTTTGCCCGTGTAAAATCTTCCCGCAGGGGGTTTCACTACGGCGAAAAATCTGCTATGATTAAGGCAGACAAAAAACGGCTGTAAATTCACTGAAAAAAGAGGGGAATAAAATGTATACAGTTTTAATTTGTGATGACGATAAAGCAATTTTGGATTCTTTGGAAATCTATTTGCATTTGGAAGGCTACGAGGTAGTCAAAGCCACCAACGGCAACGAGGCCATCGCGGCGGCAAAGGCAAACGAAATCCACTGCATTGTGTTGGATATTATGATGCCCGGCCTCGACGGCTTGAACACCACACTGCAACTGCGCGAGCAGAACAATGTGCCGATTATTTTGCTTTCCGCCAAAAGCGAGGACACCGACAAAATCACCGGCCTTTCATTCGGCGCGGACGATTATGTAACCAAGCCTTTTAATCCGTTGGAACTGATGGCGCGCGTCAAATCCCAAATTCGCCGCTATGCGACTTTGGGCAGTATGGAAGTGCGCGAAAACCAGTTGACCACGGGCGGACTCACCTTAGATCCCGACGCGAAAGAAGTCACGCTCGACGGCGAGGTGGTGCGCCTGACCGCCACGGAATACGGCATACTCGAACTGCTGATGCGCAATATGGGCAGGGTGCTTTCCACCAATCAAATTTACGAGGCGGTGTGGAACGAGCCGGCGTTTTCAAGCGAGAAAACCGTGACGGTACATATTCGCCGCATCCGCGAAAAAATCGAAATCAATCCGAAAGAACCGAAATATTTAAAGGTGGTGTGGGGTATTGGATACAAAATCGAACGGTATTAAATACAGTTACGGTATGAAGGTCATGGCGGTTTTGCTTGCCGCCGTCTGTGTGTTTTTCAGTGCGTGGTGCTGCGTGCATATCACCAAAATGCTGCGCGATTACGGTTGGGAAAATCTGTTGGTGCGTGAAAACGCCAAATTCACCGACACATTGCTGTTTTATGATGAAGTCGGCGAAGCGGCAGACGCCGCCTATACTGCGAAACTCTCGGGTACTTGGGAAGAGAAGCGCACAAAAGAGTTTGGTACTTTGGAAGAAGAACAGGATTACGCTCTGCAAGCCTTCCGAAAATTCCGCGCGAGTGAGGAAGCCTACGCCGTTTCACATTTTGCAGAATCCGTCACCGAGGCTTCGGGCGCGCCTGTGGAAACCTCCACATACGCCGCTTCGAGCACAGACTCTTCTTTCGCCTACAGTTTCACCAAAGAAGGCAAAAACTACCTTGCAGGGCAAACCTCTCAATACAGCATGCATTTCTTCCCGGAAACGACGATGCTGTTCTACTATGATGCGACCGAAGAAGAAGTGCTTCAAGATGTGGAACACACCTATACCACCCGCCTGACTGCAGAGCGCCGTCTTTTTGAATCAAATGTAGTCATTGCGACAGAGCGCCTGTCAAAATATGAAAACTTCAAGTTTTTGGCAGTAAACTCGGCCACCGGCGAAGCATATTCCAACTGCCAAGTGAGAACACCGGACGCATTTTATGCGATGTGCGATACAAATTCGGATTGGGTGCTTGGCTACACCGCCGAGTCCGGTGTGGAATACTATTCCAATGCGGTTTCCACAGATTCTTTGTATGAAACCGAACTGCAAAACGAAAACTATGTAGTTTTGCCCGACTTTTTGGGAAACACCTTTGCCCAAAAAGGTTTTGATGTCTATTTGTGCGTATCCCTGCCGTTGGCCGCCAACGCAAATGATGCGTTTTATGCGGCGCAAAAAGAATTTGAAACCAATACCGCGCGTCTTGCGGCGCTGTTGTTTGCCGCTATGATTTTGCTCGCGGCGGCGCTTTTGCTGTCGATTTATTTGGTCCTTGTCACCGGTCGCGTGCGCGGCGCGGCGGGTGTGCAGATGTCCGTTTTAGATCGTATACCCACCGATTTGCATTTGGTGGTTTCATGGGGATTGGCATTTTGCGGATTCGTTATTGCAGCACGACTTTTGGATGTTTATGTATTCCAAAACAACGCGACATACTACATTCGCAACGTATCGCTTTTGTGCCTCGGCATCGCGCTTTTGTGCGCGGCGATATACGTCGTTTTGTTGGAGTGGTGCACATCGGTTGCCAAATACCAAAAAGCAAAAAAATCCTTTTTGCTGTCAATGCTCACGGCGAAAATCTTTTTGTGGATTTTCAAAGGATGCAAATCTCTGTGCAAATGGATAAAAAATGAAATCATAAAAACGAAAACCCTTTCTAAATACAGCATTCAACATCTTTCCAAAAAAACATGGCTGTATGTGCTTTTGTATATCCTGGCAAACGCAGCGGCGGCGCTTCTGTTTGGCGCAAACGGCATAACGCTGTTCACCCTGTTGTGCATAGCGGCGGTGAATATAATCGCACTCGCGCTGGTTTGGCGGTATGTGCAGTCACTTGACAGAATCATTGACGCTGCCGAAAAAAGCAAATCGAGCGAAAGCATTATGGACTTCAGCACAGAAAATATGCCCGAACCGCTTCGCTCCCTTGCGCAAAACCTAACCTATACACAAGAAGAAATGCAAAAGGCGGTGCAGGAAGCAATAAAAGGCGAGCGATTGAAAACGGAACTGATTACCAATGTTTCGCACGACCTTAAAACACCGCTGACCTCCATTATTTCGTATGTGGATTTGCTGAAAAAATGCGATATCCAAAATACGGACGCGCAAAAATACATTTCGGTGCTCGACGAAAAATCCATACGCTTAAAAAGGTTAATTGAAGATTTGGTCGAAGCGTCCAAAGCGTCTTCGGGCGCGGTAACGCTCAACAAAATGCAGGTCAATTTGTACGAACTCGCCACGCAGGCGGTCGGGGAAATGGAAGACGGCTTTGCAGAACGCAATTTGCAGTTGGTGCTCAACGAGCCGAAAGAAGTGCCCGTGATTTTTGCGGACAGCCAAAAAACTTGGCGCGTTATTGACAATCTGCTTTCCAACGCGCGCAAGTATTCGCTTGCCGGTTCGCGCGTATATGTTACGGTGGACCGATGCGATGACTTTGGCACATTCACCGTGAAAAATGTTTCCGGCGAGGCGCTCAACATAGGTCCTGACGAATTAACACAGCGTTTTGTCCGCGGCGACGCTTCGCGCACGCTGGAGGGCAGCGGATTGGGACTTTCCATTGCCAAAGACCTGTGCGCCTTGCAGGACGGTGAATTAAAAATTGAAATTGACGGAGATTTGTTTAAAGCCACGGTATCCCTGCCGCTTTGGAAAGCGGACGACCTGCCGCAAATGACAAATGCCCCGTTCGCGCCGTAAAACCCCATAAGAACACAGAAAAAATCCCCGCAAAGGTTTTAACGCCTTTTGCGGGGATTTGCCTTGTGCATCAACAAGAATTACGCGTAAATATCTACCGCGGCACGCCCGACGGTCACTTTTTTCACATACGACGCAACCGCCTTGTGCGCGGGGTGCTCTTTGTAGGCGTTCAAATCCGCCTCGTTTTCGACCTTTACCACGAGCATCGCGTCAAAATTGCGGTCGCACACCACTTCATTTTTGAAAAATTCAATGGATTTCAGCACCTCTACCGTGCCGATAAGCGCTTCCAATCCGTTTTTCACGATTTCTACATTCTCCGCCGCGGTTTTGCCCTCGGCATCCGTGAATTTCCACATAACTGTATGGATTAACATAAACAACATCCTTTTCGATATTTTTGATTGCAGGTTCTCACCGTAAAAATTTGATTTGCAAACCCGCCTTACGCGAAAAATCAATCCGTGCGTGGGGGGATTTATGCCCAAAGCCCGATATACCAATCCACCAACGGATTTGCAAAATAGGTCGAAAGCAAAATCCCAATGGCAAGGTGCGGGCCAAACGGCACTTCTTTTTTCATATCTTTGCGCTTGAGCGACCGTGTTATACCGAGCCAAAGCGTGCCGACCACCGCGCCAAGCATCAGCGCGATGAGCACATTTCGCCAGCCGAGCAAAAAGCCTGCCGCCGCCATCAGTTTGATGTCGCCGCCGCCCATACCGCCTTTGTAAAGCATGGCAAGCACCAACAGCACGCCGCTTGCCGTGAAAATCCCGACCAAGCGCGAAACCAACTCCTGCCAAACAAAGCCGTGGTCTAAAACTTGCTGTATGTAAACGAAGACGCCGCCCAAAAGCACGGTAATCCACATTGAGTCGGGGATGATTTGAAACTTGAAATCAATGCAGAAAATCACCACCAACGCCGAGCAAACCATGCAGTACCCCAAAAGCGCAAAATTCAGGTTGCAGTCGGTCAAAAAGATGTAGCAAAGCACCCAAAGAATGCCGTTGATACTTTCGACAATCGGGTAAATCGGTGAAATTTTCGCCTTGCAGTAACGGCATTTGCCGCCCAAAAACAGCCAACTGAACAGCGGAAACAGGTCATACCATTTCAGCGGATGCTTGCACGAGGTACAAAAAGACGAGCCTTTTTTGAAATCCAAATTGCGTGGAAGTCGGTAAATGAGTACATTGAGGAAACTGCCGATGACCGTGCCGAACAGGAACACAAACACGCCGATTAAAATATGCATAAGCTGCATAAACGCTTGATAATCCATACTTTCGCCCCCCTATTTTATTCCGTCGTATCGGACGGGGTGTTGTCGCTTTCGCTTTGCGATGCTTCGTTTGCAGACGGTGAAAGTTTCGATTTTACTTCGTCTTGTGACTCTTTCTCCGCTTCGGCGGCTTCTTCCTCTGCAAAACGCGCGGTGCGCATTTTCATCAGGAGTAAAACCAAAAAGAGGAGCAACAGGATTGCCGCCGAAACAAATACGCCTTCTTTTAACCCTTGCGGGAAGTAGTGCATTTCGATTTCGTGGTCGCCCGCAGGCACTCGGAACATCATCCAATGCGAACTGTGTTCGATAAGTTCCACCGCTTCGCCGTCAATGGTGACTGTCCAACCTTCATCATACGGCATAGCCATCAGCATCACGCCGTCTTTGGCGGCAGACACAGTGCCTTTCAGGTCGGATTCGGCAAATTCGGTCATTTGGAATGTCCCGTTTTCGCGCAAGGTTTGCAATCCCGCTTGGTAAGCTTCGTCGTTCAAACCTGCGGCAACAAGATACACCGCATCATCATACAAATTCTGTGTAACGCCGCTGAACAGTTCTTCGTTCTCGCCGGTCAGCGTAATTTTAATCGGCACGCCCGCCGCGTGATACCCAATATCAATCACGCGTTTGCCGAGGAATGTCCATTTTTGCGCACCGTCTATGGTAACGGTGTCAAACATACCCGCGTGCACATTCAAATAGATGTTTTGCGACTGCGTGGGAACAAGCGTGTATGTCACGCTGTAGGCAGGTGCGTCCACCTTGTAAGCACAGTACCCATCCATCAGTTCCAATGCATCAAACAGCGTCGTTTCCGTTTCTTCGTGCTCGTGGTTATGCTCATCCTCATCCTCTGTATGAACGTGCAACGAGCCGCTTTCGCCCGATGCCGCAATCTCTGCCTGCGTAATCGGGTGACTGTTGTTAAACGAGACGGACTCCATCGGGAGCATTTCCAAAACATTTTCCTGCCCTGTCACAGCCTGCCAAATCAGAGATTGCGACAAAAGCGGATTTGGGTTGTAATCATCCCACTCTGCAATGGACGGGTCGCTCATCACGCCCAAACCAAGATACCCCGTTGCGCGGTAAACGCCCAAGGTTTCGGCATCGCCGATTTTCTCATAATATGTATCTGTGCCGAGCGCATTGGCATTATCGAGCACATATTTTACCCCGAACAAGGTGTTGTAAACCGGCGTTTGTGTGGTATAGGCGTAAGCGTTGCTCATATTGCCGTAGTTGCCCAAATCGTATTGCAAATATGAGAAATAGGCATCCGTCAAAGAAGAAAACACCGAAACGCCGTTGTACCCGTAAACGCCGCCCGCTTGCATAGGACCGTCTACATTTTTGTCACTGCGTGCAATATAATTGCTGTCGGCAAGTTCCATACGGTAAAACGCATCGTTCTCCTGAGCTTCTATCAGGTCGGTTGCCGCCGCAGACGCCGCACGGAAAGGCAAATAATTTTGATCGGGGATTCCCGCAAAAACATCCGCACCGCACCAGCACAACTGCGCAACAGTCAGCACAAGCGCCGCCGCAGTCAACGGTTTTTTCGCCTTCGGCGCCGTGTGCGTCAATATTGCCACCGCCAAAAGCACGGCGGTAAATACCGCGCCCACTGTTAAGATTTTGCCGTAAGCATGTTGGTAACGCAAAAAGGCGTAAATATAGACCGCCGCCAAGCAAACGCCGCTGAAAATCCAAAGCGGTTTGCGTACGGAAGAAAGATGCGTCCACACCGTGTAGGCCATTTTAACCAACACAAAAGCATAAATAAACGAAAAGCGGTAAGGGAGTGCCGCAGGAGCGCTAAACCCATGCCACGCGTAATAAATCGTGGGAATTTCAAAAGACGCCCATAAAATGACCGTAAGCACAATATTTGCGGCGCGTTCATTTTTCGGTACATCTTTTACAAACGCGTACAACGGCAAAAGCAAAAGCGCCAAGGAGCCAATCATCACGGTGGGCAAGGTTTTCTCCGTCATCACCATGGACGGCGGGAAAAATCCCGGCAAATGCAACGCCAAGAAGTCGAAGAAATTGAAGAAATACCAGTTTTCCGCTTCAAAAATGCTTTTGACAAACGCGGTAGAAAGCGCCTGTATCATCGGCAACAGCGCAACCGCGCAAAGGCCGCCTGCCGCAAGCGACGCGCCGCCGAATTTGAGAAGCGTAGGTAACAAAACCACATCGTCCTCGCCTTTTTTGTTGACGCGACGCGAAAACAGGCAGACGAAGAAGTACAGCACCGAAAAAATACACAGCATATACCCCAAATAGAAGTTGGAGAAAATTGAAACCGTTAAGCTGACCAAATACAGCCACGGATTGCCGCCGCCGACAATCCGTTCAATGCCGAGTGCTACAATCGGCAACAGCGCAAAAGGCAGCAACCACATAGTGTTATAAAAATATGCGAAAAAGAACCCGCAAAATGTGTAAAGCAAGGCAAACAGCACCGTAGAAAAGTCGCTCTTTTGAAAACGGTGCTGCAAATACCACGCCGCACATCCTGCCGCCAACATACCGGACAGCATAATCACCACTGCGAAAGCGGTTGTTACCTGTTCGGGCGGGAAGAACAGCGCAATGGCATTAAAGGGATTTAACAAATAATAGCACATAGAGGCAAATCCGTTTGCCCCCAAGCCCGTATCCCACGAATACAGCGAAACGCCACCCTCACGCACGGCGCGCTGTGCCTGCGCAAGCATCGGTACATATTGCAGTACCGCGTCATTACGCACCAAATTCAATTCTCCGAACGGCTTCACGCCGTTCACGGCACAGCAAATAAGCATTACCAAAAGCGCACACAGCGCAGAAAGTAAGCTGTACCGCCAATACATACGGTTGGATTTTGCAGATTTCATACACACGCATCCTGTCTGTTTTTAAAAATGGGAAAACGCTGATTTTTTTTGAGTATAACACATTTTTGCGGGAAAGAAAAGTTTTTCTGTAAAAAAAGGAGCAAGGCTTTCGCCTTGCTCCCCGTGTGTTCAGCTGAAATTATTGCTTGATATGGTTGGCAGCATCTTCATCGGTAGCGCTGCAAATAACTTTGTAAGTGCCCTGCGTGCCCAGGTTAACTTTGTATTCTTCGCCGGTTCCTGCTTTCGGGCATACCGGAAGATTGCCGCCTTCAAATGTTGCTTTGAAAGCGCTGGTTGCTGCGCTCAGGTTAGTATCGGTGTCTCCGTAACCTGTTTTGGTTTTAAAATCAGCCCAAGTCATAGTGCCGCTTTCGTCGCCGGTCATCTGGAAGTTGTTGAGGTTCTCTTTGATGATGCGGATGTTACTGTCGCAAGTTTTCTTTGCAGCGTTCTTGGTAACTGCGCCGTAAACCGGAATTGCAACTGCAACCAAGATACCCATGATGACGACAACGATCATCAATTCAACGAGTGTGAAGCCTTTTTTGCTGTGCATAAGTTTTCTCATAAAACTCTCTCCCTTTTAGAAAAATATGTGTTTTTATATTATGGGCGTTTTCCCGTAATACCTATTGAAATGTTGCGAAAGGGGAAACCTTCGCAGCTCTGTATTGTCATTATATACCAATTGCGTTTGCTTGTAAAGTGCTTTTTGTAAAAAAAGCACGAAAAAATATATTTTTTTCGATATAAGAAAATTATGTTGAATAATTATCCCAACGCTGTGCCGAAACGGTCACCGTGTTCCGTACAATACACTTCCATAAAATCACCATTATCGGTTGTGCGATACAGCAAAACATAATGACAGCCTGAAGTAGGACATTCGGGGAAGCGACCGCCTTCAAAACAAGCTATAAAACCCGCGGGCAAATTTGCTTCTGCCGTTGCTTGGTCGGTGATTTCCACTCGCGTCTGCTCGCCGAGAATCGTTTTGTAACTGTTTTGCGCCTGTGATATCAAATACTGCACCGCAGCACGCTGAATAACATCTGCATTCGAGTGACAGGTTTTCTTTTCGGAATTCGCCGTAACCGCGCCATAAATCGGAATGGCAACCGCCACCAAAATCCCCATAATCACAACGACAATCATCAATTCGACAAGTGTGAAGCCTTTTTTACCGTGTAATATCCTCTTTTTCACTCGTGCATTTCTCCCTCAGTAAGATTATTCCGTGCTTTAAACGGGAATGTTCCGTACCGTACACACTATTATATGCTCCTTTTTGCCTTTTGTCAACCTTTTTTCAAAAAAATTTTCGTTTTTCGAAAAATAATTGAAATTGCACCGTTTGCAATGTCCCTTTGCAGTATAGAGCGACGTCCACCCCCGCCGCGTGAAACGCGGAGTAAATCGCCGCGTGAAACGCGGAGTAAATCGTAGGTTTACTTTGTACGAAATCTTTGCATATCCTCTCGAACCGCACCGCGTAGGACGCGGAACGAATCGTAGGTTTACTGTGAAGAAATGATTTACCAATCCTCTCGAATGGCAATTTGCGCAACAATAAAAGTTTCGCCCGCCTTTTTAAAGGCGGTGGGGTGATTCCCCTAACAGGGGAATCACCTGTCCCTACGCGTAAAATCTAATTCGTGCCACAAAAAAAACAGGGACGCAAAATGCGACCCTGTTTTAAGGTGTTTCTGTTTATTCTGCGGCAAAGAATGCAAGCACCGACGCGGGTACAAGTATAATCTTCCCGAGGGTGAGCACCGCGGGGTGTTCCTCGGCAATCGTCAACAATGCGGGTGACCACACAGTATAATACTTATCAATAATGGTGTTGCCGAGTTCGGTTTTCCGCAGTACATTGTCGCGGAAATCGCGTAAAGTGCCCTTCACCTGCGTGCCGATAGACGAGCCTTCCATTGCCAATGCGCCGAAGCAAAGCCCCGCACCCTGAACACTGAAATCCGCTGTGTCCGTGTTTTGCGAATTCAAAAACGCTACTGACGAAATGTACCGCAGTGTATTCGCCGCATACGTTGCATACCCTGTTCTGGGTGCGCTTGTATCCAACGGGCAGGCGATATTTTCCGCGTTCCAGCCTGCAATGTAAGCGTCGCCTTCGGTTTCGCACACCTCACCGTTCTCATAATTGATTTGCTGATTTTGCATAATATTGTTCATCGTGAACGAGGTGGTCAATTTGTAATTGCCGCCGACGGCCTGCGGTGTGGAAATCGTGACATCAATTGTATTGGTCAGATATTCGTCCTCACCGCCGCCGTAAGTGTAAGGCACTGTGGTGGAACCGTCCGGATTGACAATCGGTTCACTTTTGCTAACCCCAACAGGCACGGTTGACACCGTGAATTCAATTTTCAATGGGATTTCTTCATCCAAAATATGCTCAGTCAAATTGAAGGGCGTTTTCCCCTTGCCGCGTTCCACCACCCAAATTACATCGCCGAGCGTCGGATCGGATGCAGGCTTTGTGTAAATATAAGCATAGGTATCGTTGCCTTCGGTCGGCACACCTTTCATTTCGCTGACATCTTCCGCGTCGTCGCCGTCGTACTCCACCTCGCCGCGTTTGTCCTCCGGCGTGTAAAACAGCGCC
>DAVZHM010000056.1:0-12890 GCA_052273845.1 Candidatus Fimenecus sp.
TGCGGCAACCAAAAGCCCGTGGATTTCATCGTCGGTGAGATACCGATAATCCCCCTGTTTGAGCATACCGAGTTTCAGCGAGCCGATTTTGGTGCGTTTCAAGCGCGCGATCTCGAGCCCCAACGCTTCACACATTTTGCGGATTTGGCGGTTACGACCTTCATAAATCACAATTTCCAACACCACTCTGCCCTCTTGCTTGTCTAACACGCGCACTTCTGCGGGCAAAGTCATTCTGCCGTCGATTTCAATACCGTTTTCAAAGGCTGCCAACTGCTCTTTGGTCACATCCGGACGCACGGTGACACGGTACGTCTTTGGCACATGCTTGGACGGATGCGTTAAGGCATTGGCAAATTCGCCGTCATTGGTCAACAGCAAAAGCCCCTCGGATTCGCGGTCGAGTCTGCCGACGGGATACACACGCTCGGGCACATCTTCAATCAATTCAGCTACGCATTTGCGCCCCATTTCATCGTGCATGGTGGTAATAAATCCGCGCGGTTTGTGGAGCATGATATAGACATTCTTTTTGACTTTGACAACCCTTTTCCCGGCGACGGTGACCTTGTCGGTACGCGGATTGATTTTGTCGCCGACAGCGGCAATTTTGCCGTTTACGCGCACTTTGCCCGCGGCAATCAGTTCCTCGGATTTGCGGCGCGAGGCAATGCCGTTGTCTGCCATATATTTTTGCAGTCTTACCTTTGCATCTGTCATAAAATTCACCTAAATGCGTTTGAAAAACGCTTTTATTCTTTCCAATACAGTAGTTGGTTTTTCGACGGTCTTTTCTTCCAAAGCCGTGGTTGCCGAAACATCTTCACATGCGACAAGCGGGCGCGAAAAGACCTTTTCCCCATTCACAAAAAAATCCACATTGCCGATGCAATCCCCCGCGCAAACGGGCGCATACAGAAACGGTTGGAGATAGACTTTTGTTGTAATTGGGGAAGTTGTATTCCCCGTCGGCACAAAACAATCACCGATAACCGCTGTTGGAACGGAAGTTTTCCCGCCGCCGACAACCTTTGCCTGCGGACACCGTTTTTGAGAAAAAGCCTCTTGCTTTTGCACAGCGGAAAATCCGTAATCCAACATTTTCTTGTGGTCTGCCCAATCGTTCGGCGCATTTAGCGTAACCGCAACCAAAGTCACTCCGTCACGCTCAGCGGCAGAGACCAAACAGCGGCCGCTTTTCTTGGTAAATCCCGTTTTAATGCCGAACACACCGTCATATTCCCGAAGCAGTCGGTTGTGATTAGAAAAAGTGCGTGCATACGGCGGGTTGCCGTAGGACACACGCATTTGTGTTTGTTCGCATATTGCGCGAAAATCGGGATTTTGGATTGCGGCACAGCCAAGCAATGCCATATCGTACGCCGTAGAATGATGGTTTTCGGTATCTAACCCCGAAACGGTTTCAAAGCAAGTGTTTTGCATACCGATTTCGCGCGCTTTTTCGTTCATACGGTCCAAAAAAGGCGCAATTCCGCCTGCAATCGCATACGCGGTCACATTCGCGGCATCGTTGCCTGATTCGAGCAGCATTCCCGCGATAAGGGTACGCACATCAACGCTGTCTCCGGGCAAAAACCCGATAGAAGTCCCCTCCACGCGCACCATTTCATCGGTTACAAGGATATTTTTTTGCGGCATACCGCACTCAAGCGCGACAAGCGACGTCATAATTTTGGTGGTGCTCGCCATCGGCAGAGGTTCATGCGCATTTCTTGCAAACAAAACCTCGTGCGTGTCGGCCACCATTAAAACGCACGCCTGTGCGGAAATATCCGTTGGCGCGTCTTGGGCGCTTGTGCCGACTGCACAAAAACACAGCAACAAAAATACAACGCCCAAACCGCATAAATACTTTTTACACAAATCAACCACCTGCCATATTCAAAAATATGCAGACGGTGATTGAAATATTTTTGTGTTTCCTTATTTTGTCAATTCGTCAATCGCGGCGGAAACCATTGCATCATCGGCGGCTTCCTGTGCCTTTGCTTCTTTTTCCTTTTTCGCCTTATTAACTACGGAGTTCACCTTATCAAACATTTCGGGAACCAAATTTACCACGCGCTCTGCGGCATTGTCAAACGCGGTAATGTGTTTGATGGTCACTTCGCCGTCGGAAATCACCAAAAAGGCAACGGGTGTAATGGTCACGCCTGCACCGCCGCCGCCACCAAACAGTTCTTTGTTGGTTTTGGACGGGAAATCCGAACCGCCCGAAGCAAAGCCGTAAGTCACCTTGGAAACGGGAATGATGGTAATGCCGCCATCCACCTGCATCGGGTCGCCGATGATTGTGCTGACGCTGACAAGATTTTTCACCTTTTCAATGGTGGTTTCCAAAATTCCTGCTGCTGATTGTTCTTTCATATTGTAGCACCGCCTTCAATAGTATTATTGGTTTCTGTATTTTTTTGTGATTTGGATTTTAACGGAAAAATCTTCAAAATCACTTTAAACAGCATTCTGAACGCCAACACCACCACGGCGTTGGTTAAAAAGATGGGTCGCACGGAAAGCGAAAACGCAAACTGTGCCGAACTGAATGTGCCGATGAAATCGGGTTCCACTTCCACATCGTATTTTTTGACTTTGAGATTGGAACATATAAAGCCCATTGCGGGGAATATTTTCTGACACGCCTGCCCGTATTCAATGGCAGTTTGCGCCGCATCGTGATTGTGTGAGATGACCACCCACAAAAACAGTTCGTCTAAAATCAAGTGCTTTTTCACACTTTTCATCAAAGAACCGACGGCGTCCGCTGTGTCACGCACCAACTGCATTACGCCTTCAAACCCCTGATTTTCATAAAAGGTTTTAAACGGATTCGGCTTCTTTTCTTTTGGAGCCGTTTCCTCTTGCGGCGGCGTTTCTTCGGCAGGTCTTTCTTCTTTCGGCTTTTTCTCTTTCTTTTTCATCGGATATAAATCGAAGGAAAGAAACAGCCAACGCACTTTGACGCGAAAATCATCAATGTATTCTGCGTCTATGCGCACTTTTATGCTGAATAACAGCACAAAAAAGGCAATGATGCCAAGCAGGATATAGAGAAAAACCACTTTGCCACCTCCTTTTTCGATTTATCTAAATGATTATTGTTCTTCTTCGGTTATCGGCGCATCCGCCGTTGCTGCCTCTGGGGGTTCCTCCGATTCGGATTGCTGTTGGGCATTTTCCATTACGGCTTCTATGGATTGCTCTGCTTCGTGATTGGGCAGTTCCGGCAGTTCGCCCAAATCCGAAACGGAAAAGCAACGCAAGAACTCCGGTGTGGTGCCGTATACCAACGGTCTGCCGGGGAGTTCTAACCGCCCTTTTTCTTCAATCAGTTTCTTTTGACAAAGGGTTGCGATAACGCCCGAACAATCCACCCCGCGCACCTGTTCCACAAAGGATTTGGTTACGGGCTGATTATAGGCAATGACCGCAAGCACCTCAAACGCCGCCTGTGAAAGCGGTGTATTTCGCTTGACTTCCAACACGCTGCGAATTTGCGGTGCAAACTGCGTACGCGAGGAAAGTTGGTACTTCGTACCGAGTTTTAACAGGCAAATTCCGCTGTTGCGTTCGTCCAAAGCGGCGGAAAGATTCATCAACACCTGTACAGCACTTTCTTCTTCAATTTCCAACGCTTCGGCAATTCGTTTTAATTCCAACGGCTCCCCGACGGAAAACAAAACCGCTTCCGCCGCCGCCTGCAAATCATTTGCATTTAACATAGTTTACTCCCATTCGTGCGAATCCATATCCTCAAAATCGTCCGCGAGCAGTTCCACACGCATTTCTTCCCCTTCCCCGTCCAAATACACTTTTTTGACCTTGGCAAGTTCCAAAACAGCCAAAAAAGTGGCAATCATATCCGAACGGGACTGCGCATCGGTAAACAAATTCCGAAAATTCTGTTTTTGCCCTTTTCGCTTCAATTTATGGAAAATGGACTTGATTTTGGACTCGACGGAAACAATTTTAGTGGCAACAATGCCTTTGAATGCCTCAATCGGCGGGGGCAATTTGCGCATTTTCTTCCCGACAACATTGAGATATGCGCGCAAAAGTTCCGACGACTCGTGCAAACGGGTATAGGTCGGGTCCACATCAATTTCAATCGGATTGCGTACAAAATGGTCAAACCCATCGGTTTGATTTGCCAATTTGCCCGCCATCAACTGACAGTCGCGGTATTCGAGCAACTCGCCCGTCAATTCCTTTTTCAAGTCCTCGGCTTCCTCATACACGGGAAGCAGGGAAACGGTTTTAATATACACCAACCGTGCCGCCATTTCCAAGAACTCACTTGCGACATACATATCCTCTTCCTGCATACGCTTGACATAGGCGATGTACTGTTCGACAAGTTCGATAATCGGAATATCGTAAATATTCAGTTTGTGCTTGGAAATCAGATGTAAAAGCAGGTCCATCGGGCCTTCAAATACCTCTAATTTATAGGAAATTTGTTCCATTTGAAACCTACCTTATCGGAAGGGATAACTGACGATAAAATCCAGCGCGTTGTAAACCACCGATTGCAGCCATGAAAGCGGTTTATTGAGCACATTGAAAAACAGCAACGCAAACACAACCAAAATGATGTAGCGTTCGTACTGCATAAATTTAAAATAGTATTTTTGCGGAATAATCAACTGTAAAATCCGAGAGCCGTCCAAAGGCGGTATCGGCAGTAAATTGAACACGGCAAGCCCAACATTGATGCTTGCGGCAAACACAAAGAAATACAAAAGCGCAATCGCCAAAACATTGGTTGTGGAAATCGCCATAACAATGTTTTTCAGCAACAGGAAAATGAGTGCCATCAACAAATTGGCGCAAGGCCCTGCGAGCGCTGTCAGTGCCATACCCACTTTCGGGTTTTTGAAATTGCGCGCATTGACGGCAACCGGCTTTGCATAGCCGAAGCCCAACAAAATAATCATCAGTGCGCCGATGGGGTCAAGATGATGCATCGGATTTAAGGACAACCGCCCTTGCAAACGCGGGGTTTGGTCGCCGAGTTTGGTAGCGACCAACGCGTGGGCATATTCGTGGATAGGCAAAGTGCAAAACACCACGAAAACCGATGCAAATACGCCCGCTAAAATTTGTATACCTGTGTAACGTCCGCTTAAAATATCAAACAGCATAGTTCTCTCCTGCGTATTGTATTATTATACCTTTATTTGGACAAATCTGTCAATATCATTAAAATCATATAATACATGCTGTGCGGCGGTTTTTTTGTGAAAAATCGATGCAATCGCCGCGCCCTGCCCGTCGCCGCATTCAAACAGCACCGTGCCGTTTGGTTCGACACACGGCAACCAGCGTTCTGCTATCGCGCGATAAAACAGCAAGCCGTCCGCGCCGCCGTCCAAGGCGGTATACGGTTCTTTTTGCACTTCCGCTTGCAACACGGGGATTTCCGCCGAAGGAATATACGGTGGATTGGAAAGTAACATATCGGCACAAAATCTGTGTTCGGGAGTGTAGGTCAAAATATCCGCCTGCACAATCTTAACATTGCGCGCGCCGAGCAATTCGGCGTTCTTTTTTAGATAGTATAGCGCCGCATCGAATTTTTCAATCAAGTACACTTTTGTATCCGGATTCTCTAACGCCACGCTAAGCCCGATGCAACCGCTGCCCGCACACAAATCCAATACCGTTCGGTAGTGATTTTCACGAATGATTTTATTTGCAGTTTCCACAAGTTGTTCGGTCTCGGGGCGCGGAATCAAAACACCTTCGCCCACGAAAAAATCCCGGCCGAAAAACTGCCATTTTCCTAAAATGTATTGCAGGGGTTCTCCTGCTGTACGGCGTTCTAAAAGCGACTGAAACCGAGCTTGTCCTCCTTCTGAAACCGATTGCGCAGGGTCTGCAAGGCGTCTGCTTTTGGAAACACCCGTTGCCGCTTCAAACAAACAGTCGCATTCAAACCTTGCGTCGGGATTTCCCGCAGATTCAAGCGCCTGCAATCCGCTTGTAAACAATTCTTTCGCCGTCATTGTGCAGTATCTTCCCCTTGCTGTTCACCTTCCAACACCGCTTTTAATGCGGCGATGCCGACTTCAATAATGTCGTCGGTCGGCTCTTTGGTGGTGATGCGTTGCATCCAAAGTCCCGGTGCGGCAAGAATTTTCACCAAAAGATTGTCATGCTTGCCGGCATAGCGGATAAACTCATAGCCCAAGCCCATCACCAAGGGCAAAATCAGCAATTTCACTGCAATCCAAAGCACACGGTTGACTGTGGCAAGCGCCGGAAAAATCAACACCAATGCGGAGGAAAGCAAAATGCTTAATAAAATCATCACAAACATAAAGCTCGTGCCGCAACGCGGGTGAAACCGTTTTTGTTTACGCACATTTTCAACGGTCAGTTCCAAACCGTGCTCAAAGCAGAAAATGGATTTATGTTCTGCGCCGTGATACATAAATACACGCTTGATTTCTTTCATTTGCGAAACCGCGCACATATACAAAATAAAAATGATCACGCGGATAATGCCCTCAAACAAAGCATGATAATTCAAAAGCGTATTCTGTGTGATTTTGTCAACCAGGAAAGTCGGCAACCACATAAATAAAATGAATGCCAAACCGAATCCCAAAACGGCGGAAATGACGCCGATGGCATTCATCATTTTTTCACCGAAATGGTCGTTAATCCAACGGTCCACCTTTGAGAGGTTTTCCTCGGGTTCTTCTAAGCCCTGTGTGGACTTTTCGGCAGACTCCATTAAGTATTTATATCCCGTAACCAACGACTCTATAAAGCCGACCACGCCGCGCACCAAAGGCAATTTGAAAAACGCGTTTTTGTCGCGCCAAGGTTTTTCGTGCTTAAACTCCGTTTCAATTTCGCCGTTCGGCAAACGAACGGACATCGCCGTGCCTTGCGGGCCTTTCATCATAATGCCCTCAATCAGCGCCTGACCGCCCACCGAAGTGTATTTTGTCTGTTTTTCTTTCAATGTCTTACTCTCCTTTCGGCGCATCATTTGTGCCGTTTGCCGTATTGGTAATCGGCAGGGTTACGAAAACCGTTGTACCCACGCCTTGTTTACTTTCAATATGCAATGTTCCGCCGTGTCTTTCAATCAGTTCCGACACAACCGCAAGCCCAATTCCCGAGCCGCGCATGGAAGTATTCGCCTTATAAAATTTTTCCGTAATATGCGGCAAGTCCGCTTCCGATATGCCGCATCCGTCATCACGAATGACAGCTTCCACTTGCTTCGCGTTTGTGACCTGCGCTTTTACAAATACATTCCCCTGCGGTACATTATATTTAAACGCATTATCCAAAATATTAAAGAAAACCTGTTTGATTCGGTTGCTGTCGCCGTAAATCACCGCGGGAACGGACGGAATTTCCGCCGCGAAACACATATTCTCCCGCCGCGCGCGTTCGTTGAACACCGTCACAACCTCATCAAGTGCCGTGAACAAGTCAAAGGCATCCATACGCAACGGCAAATTGCCGCTTTCCATACGCGAGAAATCCAAAAGTTCTTCTACAAGTTCAGTCAGCCGTTCCGACTCCGAAACAATGACGCGCAACCCTTTTTCAGTCAATTGCGTGTCGGTACGCGGCGTATCCATAATCGTTTCGCCCCACCCTTTAATTGCGGTCAGCGGTGTGCGCAGTTCGTGTGAAATTGTAGAAATAAACTCGTTTTTCAGTTGGTTGGTTTCATTTAATTCGCGTGCCATATGGTTGATCGTGTCGCAAAGTTGCCCGATTTCGTCCTCATATTCCTGCTTTTCCACACGCACGCCGAAATCCCCCTGTGCAATGCGCAAGGCGGTTTCGTTAATCCGTTTAACTGGATTGACAATCGAGCGAATGAAAAACATACCCGAGACTGTCACGAAAGAAAAGATGACCAATGCCAAAAACAAAAGTAACAGGAACACCGTTCGCAGTTGTCGGTCAACATTTTGCAAAGAAATGATGTACCGTACCGCACCCTGTGCCCTTCCCGGTTCGCCCGACAGCATATAAGTCAACGCCATCACACGCTCGCCGGACTGCGTTTTGCCGATCCAATCCGCCTTGCCTGTTTTGGATGTTTTGGCGGCGTCATAGTCCGGATAAACCTCCCCGGCGACCGAAAAGCCGCTGGAAGAAACAACCACATTCCCGTAGCGGTCAATTACCCAAACTTCCATTACGGATTTATCGTTAAAACTTTCCACATACGCTTTGGCTCGCAGATTGAACGCCTCATCAGAAGCGGTTTCGGAAAGACTGAAAAAGGTCTGCACCATACCGGTTGCACGGGAATTGAGCGTCATACGCACCGCTTCGTAATACTGTTCTTTGAACAATACCAAAGTCACCGCCACAAGCCCCAACAGCACAACGGCAATAACGCAAAGTGTGTTATACACCCACCGTTTTGTAATGCTGCTGTGTTTGCCGGTCACGGTACGCACTCCTCTCCTATCTTATTCAATCCATTTATATCCCATACCCCAAATGGTAACCAAATGCTTCGGCTGCGCGGGTTCGTCCTCAATTTTCCCGCGCAAGCGATGAATGTTCACATCAATGACCTTATCATCAACAAAACAATCGTCGCCCCAAACTTTGCTTAAAATATCGGCTCTTTGCAGTACCGTATTCGGATTGCGAAATAAATACTCCAAAATCTGATATTCAATTTGCGTAAGTTCTCTGGGTGTGCCGTTTTTATAAAGCATACGCGCGTTGGTGTTCAGTTCAAAATCGCCCAAACACAATACGCCGTTTTTGTTCTGTACAGCGCCGCTGTTTTTAAGAAGCGCCACACGGCGGTATACCGCATCCACGCGCGCCATCAGTTCTGAGGGAGAAAACGGCTTAGTCACATAATCGTCCGCACCGTTCATCAGCCCCGATACTTTGTCAATTTCCTGTGTTTTGGCAGTTAGCATAACAATGCCGATTTCGGCACTTTGTTCGCGAAAATATTTGCAAACTGCTATACCGTCTATTTGGGGCATCATAATATCCAAAATAGCAACATCAATCTGCCCGTGTAATTTGTCGAACTGTGCAATGGCTTCCTGCCCGTCGCACGCTTCGAGCACTTCGTAACCGCTTCGTTTTAGGTTGATAATAACAAATTCACGAATGGACGCTTCGTCCTCCGCAACAAGTACGCGTTTCATAAAGCCCCTCCTTTAGGCTATCGCAGAAAAATGTGCCTGCACATAATCCGCGTCCACACCCGACTGCTTCCCGAACTGCGTAATGCGGTAAGCATATGTTAACGACGAATTTTCCGCAAACGCCGTATACGCCCTATCGGGTCGGTGTTCCCATTCTTTGGTCGGCACGGTCAAAATCTCAAACAAGATTTCGCCGCGTGTACCGTCCGCCGCACGGTGATAAAATGTGCAGCACCGTTCGGAAACATCGTTTTCCACCGCAAAATGCTCTGCCTCTTCCAAAGGCAAAGACCAACTGTACGCAGACAAATATAACATCAAAGCGCTTTTTTTCAGTTGCAAATCCGTGCCGTCAAATCCGTACCATTCGGTCAAATCCAACGGCTGCGTGTTTTCGGCAATCACGGAAACCGCATCGGGCAATGTATGCAACACGGGAATTTCCAAAAGTCCGTCTCGGTCCGCGTCTGTTGAAGAAAGCGCCGTAGCGCGCAATGTACGCGGGGCATCGGTTCTGTTCTCCTGCGTCAGCGGAGCGCACAAGCGCCCCTCAGCGGGATTCCAATACACAATTTCCGTTACGGTTTTGGCGTCACCCAACACACAGTCTGCAAACACCATTGCAGGTAAACCGGACTGTAAGTCAGCCGCTTGACTTTGCAAAGACAAAATGCGCATACTCGGCGCCAAATCCACAGAAGCCGCACAATAAATGCCGATGTCGCTATCCATCGCCAACAATCTGCCGACGGTTTCGGATTTTCCATCCTCGGTGGCAGACACAGTAATCAAGAACAATTCATCACTGCCGTCGCCGGTTAGATCCGTATGCACTGCCTGTGTAAACGGTTCGCTGATGAGCTCGCGTACCTGCGGTGTTTCACCATGCAAAGCCGGGGTGTAAACGGTCAGCATTTGATTGCCGCTGCTTTCAAACAAAGACCAACACACAACAATTTCCGAAACCCCATCGCCGTTCATATCACAAAAGTCTAATTTATAAACCTCACTGCCCCTACCTTTGATATCTGCGACGGACTTCCAACGCGCATCCGAATAATCCAAAATATGCATATATACGGTAGTCTCATCATCACCGTTTGAGTAAAAGGTAATGGCTTCATCCGTGCCGTCGCCGTCAAAATCGTATAAAACATAAGCCGACCGGTACGCGCCGGTGGTCGGGGTTTTCATATGCACGGTACGGTTGGCAGTTGCCCGTTCAAATGCTTCTTGCACGCCGGCGTTTTCGCCGCTCAGTTTTGGCGGTCGCATTAAATTGTCCACGCTGTCGAGCGGGGTGCATCCGCACAAAAGCCCCAAAAGCAAGAACAGCAAAACGGGAATGATGCGTTTTTCTTTCAAAAGGGACTCCTTTCGCATTTTACGAAGCCGCCGCGCGTACGCGAACCGAATAGGAACCCGACGCCCACGCTTTTGTACTGCCTTTGATGACAATGCGTGCTTTTACCGTCTGTTCCCCTTCTTGCAAACTCACTTCGGACAAATTTACTTCAGCATAAATCATTTCGTTGGTCAATGCGGCAATTTCATCGGTTGTACCGATAATCCGAATATTTTCAAGCGGTTCGGCAATCACGGTCGCCGTATAGCCATCTTTTTGCGTAGTAATGCTGATATTCTGTGCCGGCACGGAGAACATTGCCGAGGTAAGCCCTGACATATTTACCGTAACCTTAAAGCGGGTGGAACTGTCCACAATGGTATATTCGGTAATATCCGAAGCCTTAAAATTGAACACATTATACCCTAAGTCCAACTCAGCAAAATCAACAGTTCCGACGCTGATGTTCTTGATTTCATTGATTTTTTCAATCGGCACAGCCGCTTCAATTTCTGTGGGGGATACCGTAAACGGCACACTTTCGTTTATATAGCCCGCCGGTGCGTTTTTGAAGTTCACCGTGGTGGGAAGCGTGACTTTTTTCAACACGGGCATGGTCATCGTAATTGCGGTGTCGCCGCTATCCATTTGCACATTGGAAAGTGCTTCCTCATTTTCGGTTTGCAACTTAATTTCCGGCTGTACCGTAGTGGTGGATGTAAGCGGACCGGTTAAGGCGGTTTGCGCCACAACACCCGTGATTTTATTCACTTCGGTAGAGGGGCCGCTGACCACAACTGTATTCTTTGAAAACAGCACATCGCCGAGAATACAGCCGTCTATAACGGTTTGGTCGTTCGGTGCGGAAATCTGTGGCACAACCGCAAATTCTGCTTCTTTATAGGTATCGAAATACACATCAATATAATTTTGTGACAGACGGGAAATTTCAAAATCTTTGGAATTTGCCGAAACCGCTTTCAACTGCAAAGATTTGTTCCCCGCGGAATCCACATAGTTGGTTTGTGCGATGACAACAATATCCTCCGGTGTGAGCGCGGACACGATAAAGCGTTTTCCGGTCACCGTAACATCCACATAATATTCCGTCTGCCCGAAAGTTTGCAAATTCAACTGTGCGGGCACGCTGTTTTCCGTATCGATTTTTACGGGAACGGAAGCAATGGTCACCTCAACCACAGGGCTTTTTTCAATGGCAACCCAAATCCAAATTGCAAACGCCAAGAGCAACGAAAAGACCATGGCTACTTTGTTATTGTAAATGATGCTCCGAAGCCCGATATTGACTTTTTTCTCGGCGGCGTCTATCGCGTTATTCTGTTTATTCTTCATTTTTTTGCCGCCCTTTCAAAAGTTTTTTCCATCTGCTGTCCTCATTTTTCTCGGATTTCACAAAATTTTCCGTCAACAGTTCGCGCAAATCCCCGCTGGAAAGGTCTCGGCGTAACCGCCCTTTTTGCGCCACCGAAATCGCGCCTGTTTCTTCAGAAACAACGACAATCAGCGCGTCGGACTGTTCGCTCATACCGATGGCCGCGCGGTGACGCGTGCCGAGTTCACTGCTGACATCACCGTTTTGCGTCAGCGGTAAAATACAGCCCGCCGCTGTAACACGCGCCTGCCGAATCACTGCCGCACCGTCGTGCAACGGTGCTTTCGGGTAAAAGATATTGCCGAGCAATTCCACGGAAACCTCCGCGTCAATACGCGTGCCGGTATTGATGATTTCCCCGAGGATACTCTCCTTTTCAAACACCATCAAGGCACCGATTTTTTTGTCGCTCATATCTGCGCACGCCTTTGTGACGGCATTCACCATTTTCTTCTGTTCTTCCTGTTTGCGCAATTCATCGCTGTTTTTGAACCCAAAAAGATTGAAATTTGTTACGCTGCTTCTGCCGACGCTTTCGAGCGCGTGCCGGATTTCGGGCGCGAAAACAATGACCAAAACCAGCAAAATATTGGAAAATAGCACAGAGAACATATAGGTGCTGACCTGCATATGCAGTAAATACACAATTGCGTATATTAACACAAGCAAAACGAACCCTTTTGCGAGCTGTATGGCGCGGGTTTCACGAATCAATTTGATGGCGCTGTAAATCACAAAGGCAACGAGGAGAACATCCAAAACATCCGCCACGCTGTTGAAGCCCAAAACGGCTTTGCCGATTTCGTCCAAAGTATCGACAAAAGTAAGCGGTAACTGCATAAAAACACCTTTTTCTACAAAAAAATACAATATATCGCAATGCGCAGAAACCTACGCATATATAATCACGATATATTGTATCATACTCAAGCGTTTTTTGCAATTTGAAGTAGGCACAGTTGTAGATTTAGTT
>DAVZHM010000057.1:0-12402 GCA_052273845.1 Candidatus Fimenecus sp.
AACCTGTGTTTTCCCTGAACCCGTTACGCCGAACAGCAACGCGGATTCGGCGGTCGGCTTTTGCAGTTGAGAAAGCAATCCGTCAAACGCCGTTTTCTGCAAATCGGTTAAGTGTATCGGTGTTTTTACAGAAGATTGTTTTTCAAATTTCGGGCGGCGAAAAATTTCATTTTCAAAAAATTCAATAATACCCTTGCCAACCAGTGTGGAAATGACCGCGGCGGTAACACCCGTAAAATAACAGATTTCTTTCACGGATGCCGTACCGACATTTTCCAAGAATGCGGTAACCTCTTTTTGCTTTTTGGTCAGTTTCCCTGCAGAGTCGGCATATTGAAAGTAAAAGTCCGTGAGCCGCGCCATTTTTAAAGTGGCATCACCGATTTTTCTCTGTGCGTCCGAATTACAAAGCAATAAACCTTTTTTCGCCATAGTTTCTAAAATCGGAAAGTCAGGTTTGTACCCCAAATCTTTTAAGATTTTTTCACGCTTTACATAAACCGCTTTTTCCTGCAAATAGGCAATAACCGCCTGTTCGCTTTCATCTGTCGAAATCTGCAAATCTGCATATGCAGGGTTCAAAATATAGGATAACACAAAATGAAGCCCTATCCCCGACGGCAACATCGCTTTTGCCGCTTCAAACAGCGTGCAAAAGGTCTGTTCCTTCAGGAATACGGCCAAACGCAACAGTTCATTATTCAAAAGCGGTGCTTCGTCTAAAACTTCGGCAATCGCTTTGAGTTTTTTTTCGTCTTTTTTCTGCCGCAAAGCAAACACAAATCCCTGTCGTTTTTTGCTACCGTTCCCAAACGGCACCAAAACGCGCACACCGGGTTGCACCTTGCCTTGCAGTTCTGCGGGAATGGCATAATCAAATGCATCATCAAAACTGTAAGCCGCATTTTCCACAGCGACTTTTGCGATTTGATTATACACTCGATTCACCTCTCCAAACGCGCACAAATCAGATATAGCGGATTTCTTCCGGTTCAACAACTTTAAACTTACCTTCGACGATTTCGTCGAGTGCCAAACTGACGGGTTTTTCAACGATGATTTCGCCGTTTTCCAAGGCTTCGTCGGAAATCTCACGCGCGCGGCGCGCAGTTGCCGTCACCAAAGAATAGCGGCTGAGATGGTTTTTCAGTACATTGGACAAATCGGGATTAAACATATTCTATTACCTCACTTTGAAATGATAACAAATTTACAGATTGAGAATTTCCAAAACCTCATCGGCGGCAGCCTCTAAGCTGTCATTGATGACGATGTAATCATAATCACGGCTTTTTTCGATTTCACCACGCGCAATGGTCAAACGGCGCACCAAATCGTCCTCATTTTCCGTGCCGCGCCGACGCAGTCGGTGTTCAAGAATTTCCATAGACGGCGGCATAATGAAAATGGCGATGGCATCGGGATACATCTTTTTGATTTTCGCGGCGCCTTGCACTTCGATTTTCAGAATGACGGTTTTGCCCTCCGCAAGCCAAGTATCCACAGGCTTTTTAGGCGTGCCGTAAAGATTTTTGCCGTATTTTGCGAACTCCAAAACCTCGCCGCAATCCAACATCGCCTCAAAATCGTCGGGCGTGATGAAGTAATAATCCACACCGTCCTCTTCGCCCTCACGGCGTTCGCGCGTGGTGATGGAAATGGATTTTTGGAACTTCGGATTTTTGCAAATCAAAATATCCAAAAGTGTATCTTTTCCGACACCCGAGGGACCGGAAAATAAAATCAACTTGCCTTGTTTATTCATTGACCGTATCCTCCGCGTTTCCCTCGCCGTTAAAACGGTTCATAATGGTTTCCGCCTGCAAATAGGTCAAAATAACATGGTCGCTGTCGGTAATCAAAACCGCGCGGGTTCTGCGCCCTTGTGTGGCGTCAATTAAGAGCTTTTGTTCTTTTGCCTCTTGAATTAAGCGTTTTACGGGTGCGGAATCCGGCGAAACTACCGCCAAAATCCGTGCGGCGTTCACCGCGTTCCCAAAGCCGATGTTGATAAGTTTCATATGGCCGCCCTCACTCGATATTTTGTACTTGCTCGCGGATTTTTTCAACCTCCGCTTTAATGGCAATCACCTTTTTGGCGATTTCCACATCTTGTGCTTTGGAACCAATCGTATTGGCTTCACGGTTGATTTCCTGCACCAAAAAGTCGAGTTTTCTGCCGATGGGCTCATATGCATCCATAAAACTGTGCAACTGCGAAATATGGCTACGCAAACGGACGGTTTCTTCATCGACTGCGATTTTATCGGCAAAAATTGCTGCTTCCGTCAGCAATCTCTGTTCGTCCACTTGGGTGTTGCCGAGCAATTCTTCCATACGCTTTTTGAGCTTTTCGTTATATTCGCGCACGGTTTGCGGAGAACGCTCTTCCACAAAAGCGACACAATCCAAAATGGTATCTGCACGGGAAAGAACATCTGCACGCAGTTTCTTGCCCTCCGTTTCGCGCATAGAGAGGAACCGTTCCACGGCAAGCGAAGCGACACTTTGCACCGCTGCCCAAATGCGTTCTTCGTCCGCAGCTTCTTTTTGCAAAGTCAACACATCAGGAAAGCGCGCCAAAAGCGATGCGGAAATTTCCTCTTTCACGCCGAAACTTTCCGCAAGCGTATGTAACGCATCAACATACCCTTTCGCAAGAGAAGTATTCACGCTGACCTTGGTTTCGCTTTCTTCCAAAAACTCAATGGAGACATAGCACTCGGTTTTGCCACGGGAAATATGTTTATTTAAATAGGTTTTCAGTTTTTCTTCCAAAAAACCGTAGGCACGCGGCACTTTTGCGGAAAATTCAAAATAGCGATGGTTAACGCTTTTGATTTCCACCGCGATATTCATTCCGTCCACGGTTTCCTGCGCCCTGCCGAAACCGGTCATACTTTTAATCATTTCTCTAAACCGCCTTTGATTTTATCAATATATTTTACTATGATTTTCGTTTCGTGTCAACCGTTTCCGATACATCTGTCGTGCAGGATTTTCGTATAAAACAGCGAAAATCATAACCACCAGTTGAACTGGTGGTTATGATTATGCGTTTGGGATTACACGAGTTGCCCCGGCAATTTCAGCTTTTCTTTCGGTGGGAACTGCTTGTCAAAGGCTTCCGCCTCTTCGTCGCTGACAAAGTAGCCTTTTGGCGTGTGATGTACGCCCGTTACGCCGTCTAAAAATCCCGGTTGCAATTCTTTGAGCAAGAAATACGGAACTTCTTCGCTTCGCGGCTCATCATAATAATGAATGCCTTTTGTAGAAGCGACCACAAAGCCGGATTTGCCGTAAAAATCAATGTTGCCCTCCATACAAAGTGCGCCAACGCCGAGTGCTTTCGCTTTTTCCATAGAAAAATCCAAAAGCATTTTACCATAGCCTTGGCGTTTGTATTGCGGAACAATACCGATAGGACCGAAGGTCATAATCGGAATACTTCTGCCGTCATCTGCCGCAATCTCTGCGCGCACATACATAATCTGACCGATGATTTTGCCGTCTTTTTCCAAAACGAAATCCAATTCCGGCACAAAATCATCGTTGTCGCGATAACAATGCAACACATAATGCTCGGTACAGCCCGGGCGGTAGACATTCCAAAATGCCTCCCGTGTTACATTTTCCGTCTCGCGGTAGTCGGCAGGTGTTTCCAAACGGATAATACAGTCATTTTTATTCATTGTTTTACCTCCTGAAAATTGTTGACTTGCAATACGGGGAGGTTTGTTTGAATGTGCACAAACCTCCTAAAGTCAGCGCACAATCTCCAAGGTGTTGTTGTTTCTCAAACAGCGTCTCCTAAAAATATATTTATAATCAAACCTTGCAGCAGGATTATCTTTGAAACCGCCAAAAGGTGCAAATTTGCAGAGGTCTGTTTTCAGTATAGCAAAACAAGCAGGAAAACACAACCGTTTTTCATGAATTTTACGGCATATTTCAGCAAATCGCACAAATTATATAGTGCTGTTTTGTCACATTTTAAAATATGAAGTCCGCTTCGTATACATTTTTTTAAATTCAGTTATAATGTATATGCTACCGCGTTTTAAAGATGCAAAGAGAGGAAATACCAATGCATTTCGAGTATATTTGCGTTCCCGAAAGAGGCGTTTTGGACGACAAAACCGTTTTTTGCACATATGCCGTGCTTTGTGTTTGCCGTACGCGCCGCCGTAGAGTCATACTGCATTGTTTTCACGATGTCAGTCCTGACATTTCTTTTGTGAAAGGCCTTGCCCGCCTTTGCACGCAATCGCAACTCTCCCCTTGTCATTTTTACGATGTGTTTTATGACTACACACCGTAAGAATTTGTATTTTGATTTGCATAACTGCAAACGGTTTTGCCAAAATATTGAAAGCGCAAAGCGAGTGTGATACAGTACTATCAAAATATACAAATGAAACGAAGTGGTAATGATGTGCACGGCGGTAACATACAAAACAAAAGATTTTTATTTCGGCAGGACGCTGGATTACGAGTTTTCCTACGGCGATGAAATTACGGTGACACCGCGTCGGTATCCGTTCCATTTTCGCCATATGGGTGTAATGGAAAGCCATCACGCGATCGTCGGTATGGCGCATATTGCCGAAAACTACCCTTTGTATTACGACGCTATGAATGAAAAAGGGCTTTGCATGGCAGGGCTGAATTTTGTAGGGAACGCGGTTTACAAAGGCCCTATACCCGAAAAAGATAATATTGCGCAATTTGAGTTTATGCCGTGGGTGCTCGGGCAATGCGCCACGGTTGAAGAAGCAAAGGCGCTTCTTTTAAAAATCAATCTTGTGAACACGCCGTTTTCCGAAAAGTTGCCTGTGGCGCAACTGCATTGGATGATTGCCGACCGCAATGCGTGCATTACAGTGGAATCGGTCAAAGAGGGATTAAAAATCTATGACAACCCTGTGGGGGTTTTGACAAACAATCCGCCGTTTCCCGAGCAGATGTTTCGCTTGAACGATTTTATGCATCTCTCGCCGAAATCGCCGCAAAATCAGTTCTCCGCGGAATTGCCGTTACGCACTTACAGCCGCGGTATGGGCGCTTTAGGTCTACCGGGAGACTTGTCCTCACAATCGCGTTTTGTGCGAGTGGCATTTACAAAAACGAATGCCGTTTCCGGCGATTCGGAACAAGAGAGCGTCAGCCAATTTTTCCACATTTTGGGCGCGGTTGACCAACAACGCGGTTGCTGTGAGGTTGGCGACGGCAAATACGAAATCACATTGTATTCCGCCTGCTGCAATGCGGACAAAGGCATTTACTACTACACAACCTATGAAAATCATCAAATTTCGGCGGTAGATATGCACAAAGAGGATTTAGACGGCGAAAGTTTGGTACGGTATGCGCCCATTCTCGGGGAACAAATCCATATGCAAAATTAAAGAAGAAACAGCCTTGAAACGATGTGATATGCACCCCAAAAGTTAGACACTTTTGGGGTGCATATCAATCGAACTGTTTTTTCTTTTTTCGATAATTATGCCCATTTTTTCAACAATTCGGACTTTTCTATTGAAAACTATAAAAGAATATGTTAATCTTAACCCAAAACATCGTTACCGAAAAACACCAAAACGCGTGCACAATTTCCCGTTTTAATATCCCGCTTTGGCAGGCGGCACGATTACCTTCGAGCAAAGCCGCGTTATCTGTACGAAAAAATATTGCTTTTTTATTCTTGGAGAGAAGGTGTATTTCCCATGCAGAATTTTTGCAGATAAGCAAAAATGGATAGTCTGATTTGAACAAAGTTGACCCCCTGCTGTGTTACAATGCTACAAAATAAAATTTAATTCAAAATTTATTTAAGAAAGGAAAATGTACTAATGTTAAAATGTAAATCAAGATTTATTTCTGGTTTTATGTGCGTTGTCCTTATTCTATCTGCATTTCAAATAAGTGTGTATGCAACAGATTCACAAGCCTCATATGTGGATTATAGCGGCAACGTGGTTTATTATTATCTCGATAGAAACAATCAAAAATATGTCATTGAAAATGGCAAAAAAATCTATATAGCCGTCCCTGTGTCAACAGAAAAAGTTACCAATGAAAAAGAATTGGAAGCGTTGAAGTCTTCTATTGACAAACCAATAAATACCGGTGCAGAAATAAATGCTGTAAATATTCTGTTTTCTAAAACGATATCACTTTCTTATACTACAAATGTTTTGACAATCAGTCAACCATATTTATATTTAAAATGTTCAAACCTTAGCCCATCTGGGGCGAAACGCGGATTCTCTTATTATGTGTTTTACTCACCGGATAACAGTACTTGGTTTAGAGAATTGTATGTTAATGAAAGTTTGAGGACATATACCAGACATAGCAATGCACATTTCGGAAACGGTCCATATATTAAAATTCATATTTGGTCATATTATGGCGAGGTAACATCCTGTTCTTTCAACATTAAGGAGGCGAGCGTATGAAATCATATAAACAATCCAAAAAGAAAACCTATGTAAAAGCAACAGTACTTATTGCCGTTTCGGCAATTACTTTATTCCTTTTGGTTTTCTTGTTGTATGACAGCCCGGCGAATTATATAACGAAACCTGACGGAAGTATATATATTAACAATGACGGACAGCCGTTGTTGTATTATACTGACTTGTTCGGGAATACCTTTTATGCAGAGAACGGCAGACGCGTGTATTCGGCTGTTCCCGTGTATATTGACGACACCCCCGCGATAGCTCCCCCTTCGACCGAAGAATAACAAAACACATCGCTTTCAGGTTTCAATTTACTTTTTTGACAAACAGACGGCGCAACTGCATCTCCTATGCAGCTGCGCCGTCTTCTGAATTGCCCAAACGGGAAATTTACATTTCGGCAACAAGTGCGTATTCGGCAAGCCGTATCCTTTTTTGTTTCCGCCGCGCTTGACGGCAAGAAAACTGTATATTACACTATAATCTACTGACAAAATCCATTATATGCAATAATTACAGGAAAGAGAGGGAGTTTGGAGCACTACTCCGTACATCGCAATTTACACACAGACTTCGGCGTTTTTGAAGAAAACAAATTAAAAGCGATCAGTAAGGACTTTTTAAGTTCATCACATAAAAACACGGCTGAGGCTTCCTATGAAGCATCAGCCGTGTTTTCGTATTTACAAATCAAACTTCATGTAAGAATTCTTCGATTAAATTCTTTACCGACATTGGCAAGCGCGCTGACATATAAGCCCTTTCAAGCTCTGCTTTTTCGGTTTTTCCTTTAAAATATCGGTCATATACCGCGTTTTTGCGCAAAGTTTTGGTCTGCCAACGGGAAAGAACTTGAATGATTTGTTCTTCATAATCCGCTTTCGGCAAGGGGTGCACATTGCAAATTTGGATGTCAATATCCGCGTCGCTTGCATGGCACTCTACTGTAACCGCGCCGTTTACATCGTGGGAAATAACGGCGTCTTTCGGCGCGGTAACATCCGAAGAAACCACATCTTTAAACATCAATTTGTATGTACGGTTTTGCGGCAGGAGTGCGGTGTTGCCGACGGGCGCTTTGATGACGAAGTGCACCGTGTCACCGTCCTGTCTGTTTTCAAAAACGGTTTCCACATGGTTTTCCGCAAAGTCCACCTTACCGCTGTCCTCATACAGCGTGAAGGTGTTGTTCCCTTTGAAAATCCAAACTTCCAATTTTTCGGGATTGCCGCAGGTGTTCCCCTCGTCCATAGACAGCGGGATTACTGCGCCTGCCTTTGCAAGCACGGGAATGGTATACAATTCACGGTTCAAGGGCAATGTGCAAGGGCCTTGGTAGGATTGCATTGTGAAAATATCGGTATACATCCCTTTTGGAATCCACGCCTGCACCGTGCCGAAATTGGTATCGCGCGCGGCTTTCTCGGTGATGGGGCACACCATCAATTCACTGCCGAACATATACTGGTTGGGCACCGAAAACGCGTTTTCATCGTTCGGATAAGAATAATACATCGGCTCACAAAGCGCAACGCCGTCTTTGTGGTTGCGATAATCCATGGTGTAGACATACGGAATCAAGCGGTGGCGGAAGCGAAGCCAATTCTTTGCGCTTTCGCAAATATCCGCGCGGTATTTCCACGGCTCTTTGCCGAGCAACTGCGAACTTGTGGAATGCAAACGCAAAATCGGAGAAAATACGCCGAATTCAATCCAACGCAAATACAGTTCATCGTCACGATAGCCCAAATGATGCCCGCCGATGTCATGGCTCCACCAAGTATATGCGCAGTTTGCCGCGTTGGCGGTGAAATACGGTTGAAAACGCAGAACGCGCCAATTGATTGCCGTATCGCCCGAAAAGCCGAGGGGGTATCTGTGCGAACCGTACCCGCCGTAACGGGACAATATGAGGGGTAATTCGCCGTTTTCGGCGTTGTCCAAGAAATGATAATGGTTTAAGGCGCAAAGCGGGTCCAAGCCCGCCACATCGGATTTTTTGCCCTGTTGCCAATCAATCCACCAAAAGTCTACGCCGTCTTTTTCGTAAGGCTTATGGAGAATGTCAAAATAATTGTTCCAAAAATCATCGTTGCCGCACACGAACGGAATATCCTTTTTGTCGGTAACGCCCATCGCTTCGGCAAATTCTTCGTACATATCTTCAAAGGTATGCACACCGTCGGCGGGGTGCAAATTAAGCGTCACGCGCAGGTTGTTATCTTTAAGTTCCTTTAAGAACGCCTTATAGTCAGGGAACAGTTCTGTGTTCCACGAATACCCCGTCCAACCGCGGTATTTGATGCCGAATTGCTTTTTAACATCCACCCAATGCCAATCCATATCCACCGTGGCAACCGTAAGCGGCACATTCTCTTTGCGAAATCTCGCCATCAAATCCAAATATTCCTGTTGGGTATAGGCGTGGTAACGGCTCCACCAAACGCCGAGAGCAAAGCGCGGAATCAGCGGCACGGGCGAACTGATTTTGTAAAAAGCACGAATGGTTTCCCGATAATTTTTGCCGTAAGCAAAGGCATAGTAATCCTTTGTATTGCCCGTGCGAGCGACAAAGTGACCGCCTTCGTCCAAAAGCAAAGTTTTGCTGTCATCATACAAATACACACCGCTTTTGGTGATTAACCCATCGCCGAGTGGGATTGGCCCGAACGTCATATCCAAAGTACGGTATGTCCCTTTTAAATTTTCCTGTCGGGCAAAGGGTTCCGTTTGCTTTGTATCTTTCATATACACACTGTACGGTTTGCCGTTTTTTACGGTGAATACTGCCGCTTCGGTTTCAACGGTGCAGGTATTGCCGCTTTTTTGCACATGCATTTCGCCTGCATCAAAATTCCGAAACCAAACGACCCGGCTCGGCAAATCCGTAAAGCAATCGCCGTGCTCCACGCGAATGAGCTGCGGCGTAAGCAAAGTAATGCGCAGATTGCCCTCTGTAAAAATTTGCTTTTCGTTGGCTTTTGCGTCCGTTTTTGCAATCAAAGACGGTTTTAAGTTTCCCATAAAATACACCTCATGCTCCATAATTTATATTTGAATATTTAAAAGAGTATTCATCGTTCTGCTCGACATTTTGGCAGTTCTTTGTTTTCAGGATTTTGTCTGTTGCGTATTGGTTGCCGGAAATGCGAATCCCGTCGGTTGACGAAGCAGAATTGCAGACATCGGGGTAACTAAGGAATTTGTTGTCAAGAATTTGTATGTTTTTATGCACCGCGCCCGCATGGATACTGTTTTCGGGTTTAATTAAAATCGGTGTTGCGCCGCAATAGTCGAACACATTGTTTTTGACGGTCACATCACAGCACATACCGCTTTCATACCAACTTTTGGCATCGTCCGACAGCAAAACGCCGCTCATGGTGTTGTTTTTGAAATGGTTGTTTTCCACCAAAACCTTGCCACGGGTGGTGAACAGGCACGCCCGCGTGATAATGCGGTTGACCGTGTTGCCTGCAAAATACACATCCGGGCAAGCGGTAACATCTTCGATAACCTCGCCGCATTTTGCTTTTTCTGTGCTCTTTACCTGCAATTCAATTTCATATTCGTTTAAAAGCACCGCATTTTCCACGGTGGTTCTGCCTTGTTCCAACAGGGTTTTCGGGTTGATAAAGGCAATTTCATCGCCGACATGGAACGGCTGATACCCGTGGGATTGCGGATGCATAAACTTCACGGTTATCCGATTTCCCTTAACGGACTGTATCCCAAAATGCATGCCGTGCACATTGATGCAATCGTCCCCTGCGCCCTCAAACAAACTGTCGGTAGCACTGAAAGTGCCGCGGCACATACACGCCTGCAAAAAATCGGCAACCGATGCAAGTCTGCGCGCGTCCTCTGCTTTCGGCGCGAAGGTCGCCTTGTTGACGCGACGAAAACGAAACGCGTTTACATAGTACACACGCACCAAATTGGGTTTGAGTTCCTTTACCCGAAGTGCGCCCACGAGCGGAGACCCCACACGCGCAACCGCATCGGGCGTTTTCTGCTTGATTTTGCCAATCCAATACGCCTTACGGGCATCTTTATCGGTGGCGTAGCGGTAATCTTTGCCGTAAAACCAAAGTCTGCCGTTTTCCACCGTATACTGCGTATCACGGTCAATCTCATAATCCTCAAAACACGGCGCGATTTTCACCGCTTTCAACTCGTGCATATCCGGATGCGCATGCGAAATTTCCAAATCTTTAACTGTGACATTTTCGCAGTTTTGCAACACCATATTGGTGACTTTGCCGTCTATGACAAATTCGGCATTGTTGCCGAGCACCGTTAAATTCGAAACATTTTCGAGATACAGCGCCACGCCGTTTTTGTGCGGCGTTTCGTCCGCTGAAAACTCCGCATCTCCAACGGTGTTGGTGATATAGAGCATATGCTCGTCACATTCGGCGCTGTCAATGTAATATGTACCCGCCGAAAATACAAGCGTTTTTTCCGCTTCGTCCGCCTGCAATTTTGCGAACAGCGCCGCCAAAGGTTTTGCAACCTGACTGTTCGGCAACACGCCGTACGCTTTTGCCTCCTAAACCTGCATATTTCATCCTCCGAAACCTTCCTGTTTTCTGTTTTCGATGTTTGTTTTACAGGAAACAGTATACATTGATTATACAAAGAATACTTTTGAAAATCAATCGGAAAATACAGAAATCCTATTATGATGCAACGGTACGGTATTGATAGTCGATTCGTTGCGTGCTATACTACATTCAGTTTTTGGGGTGATACATATGTGGATAGCTATGGCGATTTTTTCCGCTTTTTTTGCAGGGCTTACCGCAATCCTTGCAAAATGCGGCATCAAAGAGACCGATTCGGACATTGCAACGGCGATACGCACGATTGTCGTCTTGCTTTTTTCGGTGTTGATGACGTTTATTGTCGGTTCGTACAAAGATTTTACTGACATCAGCACAAAATCGTTTTTGTTCCTTGTGCTTTCAGGCCTTGCAACGGGCGCTTCGTGGATTTGTTATTTCAAGGCACTTTCCATAGGCGACATTAACAAAGTTGTGCCGATTGACAAATCCAGCACGGCTTTGTCCGTTTTGCTTGCGATTTGCATTTTTCATGAAACCAATCATTTGGCGGTGAAACTCGTTGGCACGGCGTTGCTTGCCGCGGGCGTTTTCTTAATGGAGGAAAAGAAGCAATCCAACAACACGCAAGAAAAACGGCAATGGGCTGTATATGCTGTGTTGTCCGCCGTTTTCGCCGCTTTAACCTCGGTGCTTGCCAAAATCGGTATTGACGGCGTGGAATCCAACCTCGGCACGACCGTTCGCACCTGCGTGGTGCTCTTGATGGCGTGGATCATTGTTTTTGCAAAAGGAAAACAGAAGCAAGTGCGGCAGGTGGACAAAAAAGAACTGTTGTTTATTGCCCTTTCGGGACTTGCAACGGGCGCTTCGTGGCTTTGCTACTATTATGCCATTCAAAACGGGATTGTGAGTGTGGTGGTACCGATTGACAAACTGAGCATTCTCGTTTCCATTGCGTTTTCTTACATCGTATTTCACGAAAAACTGACCAAAAAAGCATTTTTGGGATTGGCGCTTATGGTGCTTGGTACACTTGGAATGGCGATTTTCGCTTAAATTCACGTTCAAAAAGCAAACCGTCGGGTTCTGCCCTTTTCGCAGAGTCTGACGGTTTTTATTTATAAGGGAACATTGAAAACCGAGCCCTCGGGTTCGTTACTTTCTACGGTCACTTACCCGTTTAGGTACTGCACCGCGTGCTTGACAATGGAAAGACCGAGCCCCGTTCCGCCCGTTTCCTCGGAATGGCTTTTGTCCACACGATAAAAGCGCTCAAATATGCGTTCTCTGTATTCGGGTGCTATACCGATGCCCGTATCCGCAACCGAAAGGCGCACTTTTCCGTTTTCGGGGACAACCTCTACTGT
>DAVZHM010000058.1:0-12322 GCA_052273845.1 Candidatus Fimenecus sp.
CCTTTCGCCTTCACAGCCTTTTCCGCTATCCTTTGATAATGCGGAAACGATGTCGAAAGACGCCGCCGAAAAAATCGGTTCGCGCTTGCCCGGCAGTGAAGGGGAACGCAAATACGCGCGCTATATGGGCGACAAACTCCGCGAAATCGGCATTGAGCCGAAAACGGAAGAATTTGCCGTTTCGCCGCGTTCGTCCATTGGTGGTATTCCGTATGCCGGCTGGTTCGGGCTGATTATGAGCGGACTTGTGTATTTTGCTCTCGGCAACAGCGCACTTTGGTTTGGCATGGCGCTTGCGGGTATTTGTATGCTTGCATGGCTCATTTTGGGCGTGTTCCTTTACAAACAGTGGTTCGATATGTTCTTCCCGCAGAAAATTTCGCAGAATACATACGGCGAGTTGCTCCCCGAGGATGGCAAATATGACTACACCATCATTCTTTCGGGGCACACCGACACAAGCTGGACTTGGCGCCACTCCGAGCACGCTTATAAATACCGCAACAAGCCGATTCTCGGCATTCTTGCCACATACGGCAAAGTCGGTTTCGGTGCGATTTGCGTATTTTTCCTGGTCGGCGTTGCTGTTGCAATGGCGGTGATTTTTGCAGGCTATTACGCAGGTGCTGAGTGGGCATATCTGACGCTCAATTCGAACTCGTTCAACAGCTTCCTGTTTGCTATGCACTTTTTGCCGATTGTCACGGCAATCGGTAGTTGCTTCGTGATTATGTGGGGCGACCCGCACGAAGAAAACGCATCTCGCGGGGCAATGGATAACGCAACGGGTTGCGCTTTGAGCTATGCGGTCATCAAATACTTCAAAGAAAATCCCGACAAAATGCCGAAAAACTGCCGCATCATTGATTTCAACTGCGGCTCGGAAGAAGCGGGCTTGCGCGGTTCCATGGCGTTTGCCGAAGAACACAAAAATGACGAAATGCTCAAAAATGCTTGGAACATTAACATTGACTCGGTTGCCGACAAAGAGTATTTTGAGGTTGTTATCAAAGACGATTGGCAGTTTACCCGCTTTGATACCGATATGGAAAAGATGTTCAAAGACACCTTTAAAGAACTCGGCATCGAAAGCAAAACGAACGGCTGCATTCATAACCCCGTCGGCGGTTGCGACAGCACCCCGATGACCAAAGCGGGCGTAAAATCCGTAACTTTTGCGGCACAGAACCCCGTGCTTACCTATTATTATCACACTTGGCGTGACACCGCAGACCGTTTTGAAGTTGAAACCGTCGGCGATGGCTTTGACGTGGTTTTAGGCGTGATTGACAAAATCGCCGCATTTCAGGAAACCAACGGCTACAACGGCCCGCAGAAGAAATAAGCAAAACGCTTTGTAATTTGATTTGAATTTTCAATTTGCAGTTCGCAAAGAAATTCAAAAAGATATTTTTAAAAAAACCCAAAATGCACCGACTGAAAATACAGCCGGTGCTTTTTTGTTCCGAACTCTGCCGTGCAAGGCGCGAAAATCTCACAAAATTAACCCGTAGCCAATGCGATTACACAACTGTCAAACGATAGGTTTCGCCCTGTACTGTGTCAAACACAAGACAGCCGGTTTCGTTATATGTATTTTCTGCGCCGTCAGCAAAGCCGAGTTTGCCGTCCTTTACGCCGATTGCGCATTTGCCGCCCGCACGGGAAAGGACATCAACGGTTTGCAGTTCCCCGTTTTTCCAAGAAAACGCGAGTTCAAAGTTGCCGCGCGCCACAAGCCCGCGTATTTCGCCGTTTTGCCATGCAGTGGGCAGGGCAGGCAACAAGTCAATCTGCCCTAAGTGGCTTTGCATCAACATTTCTGCCACCGCCGCCGTAAAGCCGTAGTTTCCGTCAATTTGGAACGGCGGGTGCACGTCCCACAAATTGACATACACACCGTATTTCACAAGCATACCCATAAGCGTTAGCGCGCGGTCGCCCTCTAATGTGCGTGCGCGTGAGCAAATGCGCTGTGCCATTGCCCAACCTGTGGAACGGTCGCCGCGGTCATCAAGCGAAACCTTTGCCGCATCGATGTACTCGGGATTTTTATGCACATTCATCAGATTGCCGGGGTATAGCCCCAACAGATGCGACAAATGGCGGTGGTGCTTTGCCCCGACGCTACCGAGTGTCCCTTCGTGATACCATTCCTTAATCTGCCCGCTTTCGCCGATTTCTATTGGGCGGAGTTTCTCCATAATTTCCAAACGGTGCGCAGTTTTTTCTTCGTCCACGTCCAAAGCCTTTGCACTTTCGGTTGCATCGAAGAATAATTGCCAAAGAAGGGATTGCTCATAGGTGTTCCCCGCCGTGCGCGGCCCGTGCTCGGGCGAGAAACAGGGCACACTCACGAGGCGTCCGTCTTTTTCCGCCAAAAGCGATTCATAATAATCTGCGGTTTCGGTTAATATGGGATAGATTTCATTTTGTAACAGTGTTTTGTCGCAGGTGTATTCGTAGATTTCGTAAACATTGTGCAAAATCCACGCCACCGCCGCAGGCGACCAACCCCAAGAGAATTCCCAACCGGGGCAGGTCCAACCGAACGGCGTGTTTTGCGTATGAAACAAAAAGCCGTTTTTCTCGTTTTCCTTGCTTTCGCGCCCCGTGTAGATTGCCGCCGTTACGCGTCCGGGTGCACAAAGCGCTTTCACATAACGCAAAAGCGGTGCGGCACATTCCGCCAAATTCCCTGTAAAGGTCGGCCAATAGTTCATTTGCAAATTGATATTCAAATGGAAGTCACTGCTCCAAATGGGGCTGTTCGAGTGATTCCAAATGCCCTGCAAATTGGAAGGCAAAATATCCGTCTCGCGGGAGGCGGCAATGGTCAAATACCGCCCGTATTGGTACAAAAGTTCCTCTAAAGTTCGGCAAATTTCCGGCGAGCAGTTTTCTTTTTGGTAGGCGAATAGCAGTTCGTCTGTCGGCATTTGTTGCCCGCCGCAAAGCGAAAGACTTGTGCGGTTATATAACGCTTGGTAGTCTTTGAGATGTGCCCCAAGCAACTTGTCAAATCCTTTTTCTTTCGCCGCTTTTGCCGTATCACAAACACGCATATAAAGCGCGTCGAGGGATTCCCCGTTTCTGTAAACGGGGTAGTTGTCGCAATAGTCGGTATCCGCCGCAAGAAATGCGTTAAGATATGTTGCGTTTGCAATTTTCAATTCTGCACCGCCAACATACACTTCCCCGTCGGTGTCAATATACAAAGCCGCCGCAAATGCAAGCCCGTTGTCTTCCAGCGTGCCGCGGTGGCATATCCCGTCTTTTGTTGCCGTCCCTGCCGCGCCGTGGTGTGCGGGGTAGGCGAGGGTGCAGTTTAAGGGCGCACCCGCACGGGTAATGTGCAGCACCCCGATCTTATCGGGGTAACTGACAAAGTATTGCCGTGTTTCCAAAATGTCTTTTCCCGCTTTTTTGCGCGTGATTGCGGTTGTGTTGACCGCCGTGTCCAAATCCAATTCGCGGGAATAGGCGGAGAGAAACAGCGTGGGGCGGTCAAATACAATTTGGATTTCGCCCATGCATTGGTATGCGCCGTAACCGTCTTTTACGCCAACCAATTTCTCACAAATGCGACTGCCCGTGTTGCTGTCACCGTTGAGAAACGCCTTTCGTGAGTCTTGAAAATAGTCGGCGCGGGTTTTGCCGTTTTCGTCTGCCCCTGTAATGTTGCCGCCGCAGTAGTCAGGGCGTTTCGGAGAAGGGCCGCCCGTCCAAAATGTTTTGCAGTTAACGGTGATTTGTTCTTTATTAACACCGCCCAAAGCAGAAAGTCCCAAAGAGCCGTTCCCCAAAGGCAAAGCCGTTTGTTCCCAAACGCTGTCCGAGGGCTTTAAAGGCACTTTTTTCTTTTTCAGGCGTTTATATTGTTTTTCAAAATAAATTTTCATATACTCACCCGTATTTCGGTATTTTCCATATTGTAGCATAGACTTTTCCGTTTCGCAACAAAAGAAAACCGTGCGAACTTTTACAGTTCACACGGCTTTCATAAACGCATTTGTATTACGGCCAAATTCCGCGGTACTGCATCGTTTCTACCACGCGTTTGAGCGCAATCAAATACGCGCCTGTGCGCAAAGAAACGTGTTTCTCCGCGGCGATTTCGTAAACGCTGTCAAATGCCTTTTGCATATTTTTGGCAAGTTTCTCGTTGACGTCTTTTTCTTCCCATTCCAAGGCTTGTAAGTTTTGCACCCATTCAAAATAGGAGACTACAACGCCGCCGGCATTTGCCAAAATATCGGGCACCAGCGTGATGCCTTTTTTCTCCAAAATATCGTCTGCTTCCACGGCGGTCGGCCCGTTTGCGCCTTCCACAATGATTTTTGCGCGGATGCGCGCGGCGTTCTCGGCGTTAATCTGGTTTTCGAGCGCGGCGGGAATGAGCACCGTCACATCGCTTTCCAAAAGTTCGCTGTTGGAAATACGGGAAATACCTTCTTCGCTGTATCCCGAAAGCAAATTGCCGCGTACCGAAAGATAACGGCAAATGGCGGGAATATCTAATCCCTCGGCTTTGTAAATGCCGCCCGAAACATCGCTCACGGCAACGATTTTCGCCCCTTGTTCATACAACAACCGCGCGGAAATACTGCCGACATTGCCCATACCCTGCACGGCAACCGTTGCATCATGAATGTCGATGCCGTGTTTTTGGCAAATGTAAAGTGTATTGAGCATCACGCCTCTGCCGGTGGCTTCGCCGCGTCCCTGACTGCCGCCCAACTGCAACGGCTTGCCGGTGACTACGGCAGGTGTGGAGTGCCCATTTAACATGCTGTATGTATCCATAACCCAACCCATCACTTCGGCGTTTGTGCCGACATCCGGCGCGGGAATATCGCGTTCAGGCCCGATGAGCGGCGCAATCATAGAAGTGAAACGGCGCGTCAAACGCTGTAATTCCGTACGCGAAAGGGTAGTTGGGTCTACCGTAATGCCGCCTTTGCCGCCGCCGTAGGGAATATCCACAACCGCACATTTGAAGGTCATCCAAGCGGCAAGCGCTTTTACTTCGTCGATATTGACATTTTGGTGGTAACGAATACCGCCTTTTGCAGGACCGCGCACGGTTGAGTGCTGAACGCGGTAGCCGCGAAATACGCGTACCGAGCCGTCATCCATACGAACGGGAACGGAAACGCTCAATTCGCGCTCGGGGTATTTGACGGCTTCGTAGTCCTCCGGCGTATAGCCGAGGATTTTCGCCGCTTTTTCCACCGTTGCCAATACATTGTCATAGGGGTTGTATGCCATGGTCTTTCACTCCTTGTAAAAACTTCCGGTGAATTTATATTCACCTTGAGTACAGTATCTGCCATTTTTTTGTATTTGTCAATAGATTTGCTAAAAAATATAGTGTTTTTTTAAAAAATATATATAATTTGCAGCAAAACAGCGGAAAATCTATTGACAGTAGTCTTTCTGCCTGATAAAATAGAAACACTTCAAGAGGAAAAGGGGAATATAAATGCAAAAAAGTATTCAAAAAGTCGTATCGGTTTTGTTGTGTGCTGTGCTGTTGTGCGCCGCCGTGCCGATGTGTGTTTCGGCGCTGGAAACAGATCAGGTGTACCTCGGCGATGTGGACGGCAACGACAAGGTGAACGCAGTGGACGCGCGTTTTGTGCTGCAAAAGGCGTCCGGTGCACGGGAACTGTCCGAATTGGGCGCGAAAACGGGCGATGTGAACCGCGATGGGAAAGTCAACGCAATAGACGCGCGTTGGATTTTACAGTACGCAACAGGCAGTCGTCTGCTGATGGTGCTTGATACACAAACCGATGCGGTTTCGTTGGAAGCCACCTTAAATGCAGATAGTTCGGATGCGGAAATCGTTGATTACTTTAATTTGGTTCTCAACCGTGTGAAACCGCATGCCGGCAGTGTCACGATTTCGCGTGCCGCCACTTCTCTCGCAGGCGAAATCGAAGGGGATATGCCTGAACAGACGCGTGATACGCTAACGAAAATGTTTGCGGAAAACTGCGGAGAAGAAGATGTTTCCGAAGTTCCGCCTGCAAAAACCGCGGCGGAGAAAAATGAGTTGTTCCCCGTGGAGGGTGAATCGTGGTCAAGCAAAGTGACCCTTGACGATGTGAAAGCGGTTCAATTCGCGGAAAAAAACGGCATCTATACAATTTCGATTACCGTGCTTGCAGACCCGTTAAGCGCAGATACACAGCCCGGTAGCGGACATTTCGGCAAAGTTTTCTCCGTGATGGCGCCTGCCGATTTGGATGACGGCTCCGGTACGATGCAAAACATAAAGACCGGTAACCGCGGCGGCACAGTGACAATTACCGTAGATAAAAACACAGGCAATGTATCGCACGCTTCTTACAGCGGTGTTTACCTATCCTATATGGAAATCTCCGGTACTGCAATGACCGTACCATTGTGTGTGGAAGCGGAGTACACCATCGCTTGGTAAACTGCGCAAAGTTGTATGCATAAAAAATCGCCATTGACAGCAAATGTGCAACTGCTGTCAATGGCGTTTCTTTTATATAATGTTTTTCGTTAGTTTTTCAAACTTTGAAGCGGGGCGGGGATTCTGCCGCCGCGGTGAATGAATTTCGCGGGCGAAGCGGTGTTGAGCTTCATCACGGGGCCGTACCCCAAAAGTCCGCCGAAGTTGAGCGTGTCGCCGATGTCTTTGCCAATCGCGGGAATCACGCGCACCGCCGTAGTTTTGGAATTGACCATACCGATAGCGGCTTCGTCTGCAATAATGCCCGAAATGACTTCGGCGCTTGTGTCTCCGGGAATGATAATCATATCCAAACCGACAGAGCAAACGGCGGTCATCGCTTCCAATTTCTCAATGGAAAGCGTGCCGTTTTCAGCGGCGGCAATCATACCTGCGTCCTCTGAAACGGGAATAAACGCGCCCGAAAGTCCGCCGACATGCGAAGAAGCCATAACGCCGCCTTTTTTCACAGCGTCATTTAACAAAGCAAGGCAAGCGGTTGTGCCGTGCGCGCCGCATTGCTCCAAGCCCATTTCTTCCAAAATGTGCGCCACCGAGTCGCCGACAGCGGGGGTGGGGGCAAGCGACAAATCCACAATGCCGAACGGTACGCCCAAACGCTTTGCCGCTTCTTTGGCAACCAACTGCCCGACGCGGGTGATTTTGAATGCGGTTTTCTTGACGGTGTCCGCCACATCGGTGATGTTGCCGTCAGGGATTTTCGCAAGCGCCGCACGCACAACGCCGGGGCCTGAAACGCCGACATTGATAACGCAGTCCGATTCGCCGACACCGTGGAAGGCGCCCGCCATAAAGGGATTGTCCTCGGGTGCGTTGCAGAATACCACGAGTTTCGCAGGGCCGATACAACCTTTGTCCGCCGTGATTTCCGCCGCCTCGCGCACGATTTTGCCCATGGTGGCAACCGCGTCCATATTGATGCCCGCTTTCGTCGAGCCGATGTTTACACTTGAGCAGATATGCTCCGTTTCGGCAAGCGCTTCGGGAATACTTCTTATTAACGCTTCATCGCCCGCGGCAAAGCCTTTTTGCACAAGCGCGGAATAGCCGCCGATGAAGTTGACGCCGACAGTCTGCGATGCCTTTTCCAAGGTTTTGGCATACAAAACGGGGTCGCCGCCGCTTGCGGCAACGAGCATGGAAATGGGCGTTACGGCAATGCGCTTGTGAATAATCGGAATGCCGTATTCCTTTTCGATATTTTCGCCCGTCTGAACCAAGTGTTCCGCCTGACGGCAGATTTTGTCATAAACCTTGTCGCAGGAGGCGTGAATATCCGAATCCGCACAACTCAAAAGCGAAATGCCCATCGTAATGGTGCGAATATCCAAATTCTCCTCCCGAATCATGTTAATGGTTTCGAGTATATCGTGTGTGTTAATCATACTTTATGTTCCTTTGTCAAATTCTGTGCATCGAATTGAAAATATCTTCGTGCATGGCGTTGACGGAAAGATTCATTTCCTTGCCGAGTGCTTCCGCCTTATCGGCAAGCACGGTGAAGGGGACATTGCAGTTTGAAACGTCCGCCAGCATAATCATACAAAACATATCCTGCAAAATGCTTTGTGTCACTTCAATAATATTCACATTGTGTTCTGCACACATTGCGGAAACCTTCGCAAGAATTCCGACGGTATCCCGCCCGACTACGGTAATAATCGCACGCATTTTTTTGACCTCCGAAAAATTGTTGCACATATCATACCATACTCTGTGACGAAATGACAGAGCATTTTGAAAATTTTGCAAAAATTGCAAAAAAACAGTATGCCAAACGCATAAAATATGATAAAATACCCTATATAGTGAAGAAAATAAAGCGAGGCGAACACAAATGTTTCAAAAAAAACTCGATTTACATGTACATACGGACAATTCTCCCGACGGCAACCATTCGCCGATGTTCATTTGCGAACATGCCGAATTTGACGGGATGCGCGCCATCGCCTTGACCGACCATTGCGAAGTGGATGCCTACAAATCCGAACGGTATGACAAACGCGTACAGCAGGCATATTTTGAGGCGTCCAAAGCGCAGTCCGCGTTTCGCGGCAAGGTGCTTGTGCTGCGCGGAATAGAACTCGGTCAGCCGCATTACGACAAAGAAACCGCCAATGCCATACTTTCGGCGCGGAATTACGATGTGGTCATCGGTTCGGTGCACAATCTGCGCGGCAAAGAGGATTTCTATTTTATGGAGCGCTTTGATGAGCGCGAGGTGCATGCACTGTTGACGGAATACTTTGAAGAACTCTTAAATATGCTTGCATGGGGCAATTTCGATGTGTTGGCGCACCTTACCTATCCGCTTCGGTATTTTTATGCGAAATCGGGTATTTCTGTGGACTTGTCGGAATACCAAACGCAAATTGACGAGATTTTAAAGCGTACCGCCGAAACGGGCAAAGCGCTTGAGATTAACACGGCAGGACTTCGCCAACCCATTGGGAAACTGTCGCCCGAACTGGAAACCGTGCGCCGTTTTTATGAACTCGGCGGGGAATATGTCACCTACGGTTCTGACGCCCACTATGCGGAAGATGTCGGAAAAGGGATGGAAGAAGCCTACAATACTATGCTTGCGGCGGGATTTACGGAACTGACGATGTTCCAACAGAGAACCCCGCTGAAAATGAAGATTGAATGAATGTGTTTCATAGAAAGGACTTTGCATGATTGTTCAAGCGGCGGCGAAAATCAATTTGATGCTGGATGTGCTGGGGACTCTGCCCGACGGGTATCATAGCCTGTTTATGGTGATGCAGTCTGTCGGCTGTTATGATTTTGTGGAAGTCAAACGCACAAATTCCGAAAAAATCGAAATTCTGACCGATGATGAACGCGTCCCAAAGGGCGAAAAAAATATCGCGTACAAAGCGGCACAGGCGTTTTTTGCGGCAACCCATGTGCAAAATACGGGCATTTCCATCGCCATTGAAAAGCATATTCCCATGGCGGCGGGGCTTGCCGGCGGCAGTGCCGATGCGGCGGGTGTTTTGTATGCGCTCAACGCTCTGTTCCAAACCGATTTGCCGATTTCTGCGTTACAGCGTATCGGGGAGCGCGTCGGGGCGGATGTGCCGTTTGCTCTTTCGGGCGGCACGGCGCTTTGTATGGACAAGGGCGGGGTGATTGCACCGCTTTTGCCGCTTCAAAATAAATGGGTTGTGCTTTGCAAACCGCAAATGGATGTTTCCACGGTTTCGGCATATCAGCAGTTAGATGAAGCACCCCATCTGCGCCATGCGGACAAAAACGCGATGCTGTATGCCGTGCACACGGGGGATTACGCGTTGTTGTGCGAAAAGGCGGACAATGTTTTTGAACAGGTGATTGAGGTACCTGCGCGCCCCGTAATCAAAGGCATTATGCGCAAACACGGTGCAGACCTTGCCTTAATGAGCGGAAGCGGCCCTACGGTATACGGGCTGTTTTGTGAAAAAGATAAAGCCGAACGGTGCGCTTACGAACTGAAAAAACAGTTCCCCCAAACCGTTTTGTGCGAAACCGTTGCGCGCGGCGTGGAAACGGTGGAAGAATCATGAAAAATCGGTATGCGGCGGCGCTGTTGGCGTTCGCTTTAACGGTTTTGGCAATTTTATTGCTTGTGTCGGTATTTCGCGACAATCGTGTTGTTATGCACACACCGTCGGAATACACGGTGCAGGCACGGTAAACTTTTTCGAAAATAAGAATCGAGGTGTTTTTCAATGCGTCCTTATGGGTTGATTTTGGCGGGCGGCGGCGCAAAAGGCGCCTATCAAATCGGTGCGTGGAAAGCCATGCGCGAACTCGGCGTGCAGATTGAGGCGATTGCAGGCGTTTCCATCGGTGCGATTAACGGCGCACTGATTGCAGAAGACGATTTTGACAAGACGCTCGAACTTTGGAACAATGTGGAAGTGAAAGACGGCATTCACATCGAGGCAAAACTGAAAGCGCCCGAAAATCTGTTCAGTTTTTCCAATTTGCCGCAGATTTTCCACGAGGTAATTAAAAACGGCGGCGTGGATGTAACACCCGCCCGCGACTTAATTGCGCGCTATGTCGATGAATCCGCGGTGCGCGCGTCGCAAATCCCGCTGGGGCTTGTGACTTTCCAACTTTCATCCATGAAACCCGTGGAAGTGTTTTTGGATGAAATCGAAGACGGGCGGCTGATTGATTATTTGATGCTTTCCGCACGCTTTCCGGGTTTGCACAACGAAAGTCCCGACGGCGCGAAATATTTAGACGGCGGCGTGTATGATAATGCCCCGATCGGTATGCTTCGCAAGCGCGGCATTAACCGTTTTATTGTGGTGGATATTTCCAATATGAAAGGCATCGGGCATAAAACCGACCTTTCGTGTGCTGATATTATTTACATTCGTCCGAATGACCCGAAAGAACTCGGCGAGGCGTTTGAATTTGACAAATCCAAGACCGAAATGCGCATCCAAATGGGCTATTTGGACGCCAAAAAAGCGTTTGGTGTTTTGGGCGGGCAGAAATACTATTTCCAACCGAAAGAATACAAAAAAATGCAGGCACTGTACGGGTACAAAGCCTGTACCGAATTGGAAGAATTGGCGTTAGAACGCGGTGTGGAACGCTTAACGGTTTACACCCACAACCGTTTTATGCGCAGCGTCCTTGCGGCAGAGAATGCACCCGAAGAGAATACGGACTCCGAATTGGAAATCCTTGCGGACTCGCTTTTGCGTAAAGCACAGCCGCTTTTGGAAAAAGCACCGGAGGAACTTGTCCGCAAAATCCGCCGTCCGCGCAAAAAAGTGCCGAAATACCCGCAGGCACTCGCGGCGTTGGAAGCATTTCGGCACGCAAAATGAGATTTATATCTGTTCGCAGAACAGCGACAGATACTGTTCCCCCGAAAATACCGAATAACGGTGTTTTTCTGTTTCACCGACAAAACCGAACGGTGCAAATGTAAGCGTTTCAGGCAAAATGCCCGCCGTGCGCACGGCGCTGTCTGCGGTGTGTATATCTTGTACGGTCAACACGGCGCAAAGCGCGGTGTAGACCTCGTACACGGCAGAGAAGGTGTCGGCGGTGTAGGTGCCGCCTTCGGGAATACAGGTCAGTTGCAGGGCGGTTACCGTGCCCGCAGTGTCCACACAAAGCGTCAAAAGCGCGGTTAGATTTTCCGAAACCGTCATATGGCAGTTGTATTCGCTGACCGCTTCCGTCGGTTCGCTGAAAAAATTTTCAGGCGCGAGCACTTCCGCGTTTTGCAAGGCGTTATATCGCTTGCAAAATTCAGGAATATCCATATTTCGCTGTTTCGTGCACCCATTCAGGAGAAACAACAGCAAAAAAAGCGCCGCCGCGGCGCGAATCGGTGTTTGTGTGTGTTTCATGTTTCTGTTCACCCTTTGTTCATATTTTCTTTACAAAAATATATGGCAAACGGTCAAGAAATATTATAAAATTATATGTGTGAGTTTTGTCTTTTTGCGGCAAAAACAACCATAGGGAAAGCGGTGATGTTTTGTTTAAGAAAACAAAGAATTGGACCAAAAAGAAAAAAGCAACCGTGGCAATTTTGGTAATTGTCGTAGCCGCATTGATTATTTCGATTGTCTATGCCAATTTCAAACCCGACGAATTGCCGAGTTATGCACTTTCTGAAGTGCAAAAAGGCGATATTCAGTCCACGTTTGATACGCAAGGCGTAGTCGAGTCGGGCGACACCGAGAGTTATACCGCCGCAAGCGGTGTGCAGGTTGTGTCCGTCAATGTTGCCGTCGGCGACCGTGTTTCCGAAGGGCAGCAACTTGCAACCTTTGATGTATCTTCCTTAAACAA
>DAVZHM010000059.1:0-12272 GCA_052273845.1 Candidatus Fimenecus sp.
GTGCTTTTCGCTCCAAAACCGCGTGCCGAGGGTTCAAGTCCTTCTGCCCCTGCCAGTCGAGAGCCTCGACACGCAATTCGCGTAGTTGAGGTTCTTCTTTTTTGCGGTCTGCACCTCGCGTTTAAGTCCGTTAGGAACATTCTTTTATATATGTTTTACGCAAGGGTTGAAAGCCTTGCTCTTTTTGGTATTAGGGTGCGCCCTAACAGGTTGCGGAAATATTCAACCACGATGGTTGCGCAAACGATTTTAATTTCTTTTCATAACACATACCCGAATAAACATAAATCCGAGCCTTCTCTTAGAGGAGAGAGCTCGGATTTCTTGTTTATGCAGTAAATGTATTTTTATATGTGATATTTAGTCGGCTAATGAATTTATGTATTCCAATAATTCTCCAAAACTGCCTCTCGGATATTGCGTAATATCGGCTTTGCCCTTGTTGATGAGACAGTCTGTCAGCAGAAATACACGGATACCGAGTTTTTGTGCTATCATATCCTCGGTAACATCGTTGCCCACCATTAAACACTTTTCTGCGCTTACATTCAAGCGTTTGAGAATTTCCTCATAATATGCCGTATTTGGCTTGCAATGGCTACTGTTCTCGTATGTTGTATAAATGTCAAAATCAGTCGGCTCTAAACCTGCCCACCGAATTCGCGCTTCTGTTGCGACCGCCGGAAAAATCGGGTTTGTAGCCAGCACAACGCGACAACCCATATTCCGTATTGCTTTTACTGTTTCTGCCGCTTTTGGATTGAAGCCGCAGAATTTTTTTGCTTTTAAAAAATCGGTTTCGTAAAATGTTTGAAACAGTGTTTTGTCTGATAAAACCTTTTCTCCAAAAATTTCTACGAATTTAGTCCAAAAAACATCCTCATTTGTTTTTGAGCCGTCGTTTTGCACCATCGCTTTGATGCCGTTCCAAATCGCAGATATGAGATTCTCTGCATCGTATCCGTACGTTGCGAGTTTTTCTGCGAGCAGTTTAAAATACCCTTGCACAAACACCTCCTGTTGCATGGGTAAAAGTGTGCCGTCAAGGTCGAATAAAACGGTTGTAATATGCATTGATTCCTCCAAAAATTTCTCGAATTAAAACTTTATCGCATGCGTGATATTTTAATTCCTAATGTACAATAAAAGTTGCAATAAGTATTATACTGTTTTTCTCGAAAAAAACAATAAGTTTTCGCTATGCGCGTCAAAGATATCTCCGGCCTGCAATTAAGATTCTTCTGCGAATACTTAGTTTTTACGAAAAATTGTCTTTTTTTCTCTGTCATATTGCATTTTTTGGGCATTTTGCTTATAATTTCTATATACACTTATTATTCAAAAAGCGCGCTGAAATCATAGATTGAGTCGATTTCGCAAATTGTAAAGTTTTCGTTGGATTTTACAAAGAGATAAACTATGTTAATCTAATTATTTTATCGGAGGGATTGTTTATGTCTATGCGCTCGATTTGGACGGACAAAGTAGATAAAACCTGCCCGTTGCCCGAATATCCGCGTCCGCAGTTGGTGCGGGAAAATTGGCTGAATTTGAACGGTATATTTGAATATGCCGTTTTGCCGCGCGGGGTAAAATGGGCAGAAAAATATGACGGTGAAATCCTTGTGCCGTTTGCCATAGAAAGCATGCTTTCGGGCGTGGAAAAGCCATTGTATCCGAGCGACCGCTTGTGGTACAGAAAACAGTTTTCGATTCCTGAAAATATGATCGGAAAGCATATTCTTCTGCACTTCGGCGCAGTGGATTGGCAGTGCAAGGTGTATGTCAATCACACACTTGCAGGCACACATTCGGGCGGATATTGCGCATTTTCTTTTGACATTACCGAATACTTGCGAGAGGGAGAAAATGAACTTGTAGTTTGCGTGTATGACCCGACGGACGCGGGTTGGCAGCAGCGCGGCAAGCAAGTCAACCAAACGCACGGTTTTTGGTATACGGCAACTTCCGGCATTTGGCAAACCGTTTGGTTGGAAGCGGTACCGGATGTCTACATAGAAAAACTGCGCTTTTTGCCGAATATAGATGATGAAACCGTGCTTTTAACTGCACAGTTGAATTCCGAATCTGAGATTGAACTGCGTGCAACCGTTTCATTCCAAGGAGAGACCGTATTTTCAGATGCGGTTGCAAAAAACGCAGTAATCCCTATGCCGAACGCACACCTGTGGTCGCCCGAAGAGCCGAATTTGTACGATGTACAACTTGAAGTCGTGCAAAACGGCGAAACGGTGGATACCGTTACAAGTTATTTCGGTATGCGCAAATTCAATATCGCAAAAGACGAGTTTGGTGTTGTGCGGCTGTTTTTAAACAACAAGCCGTATTTTCAGCGCGGTCTTTTGGACCAAGGTTATTGGCCCGACGGCGGTATGACGCCGCCAACCGATGAAGCTATGATTTTCGATATTGCCGAAATGAAGCGTCTCGGCTTTAACATGCTTCGTAAACATATCAAAATCGAGCCTTTGCGCTGGTATTACCATTGTGACCGCTTGGGTATGCTTGTTTGGCAGGATATGATGAGCGGCGGTAAATATATTGGTGACTTTTACGCGGGATTTTTGCCGAATATCGGTTTGCTTCATATAAAAGACGATAAATACAACAAATTCAGCCGCGGCGAGAAAAAATGGCGCGACGACTTTAAACGCGAACTTTCCGAAATGATCGATTTGCTTTATAACACCGTTTCACTTTATGCGTGGGTGCCGTTCAACGAGGCGTGGGGACAGTTTGATGCTTTGAAAATCTGCGAGTATGTGCGGCATTTGGATAACAGTCGCGTAATAGACCACGCAAGTGGTTGGTACGACCAGGGCGGCGGCGATGTGCAGAGTATGCACAAATACATTTTGCCCATTCGTATGCGCAAACTCGACAATCGGGCGTTTGTAATTACCGAATACGGCGGCTATTCGCAAAAGGAAGCAGGGCACATGTGGAACCCGCAAAAGGCGTTCGGCTACTTGATGTTCAAGGACAAAACATCCTTAACCGAAGCCTACGAGAAGTTGCATAAAAAACAAGTCATTCCGCTGATTGAAAAGGGGTTAAGCGGCACAATTTATACCCAGGTCAGCGATGTGGAAAATGAGGTCAACGGTATTTATACCTATGACCGTGCAGTGTTAAAACCGGACGAAAAAACGGTAATGGCAATCAACAAATTGATGCGGTATTAAGAGGGGAGAGGTTTTGTGGATTCACAAAAGGTGAAACTGAACCAAAAATTGAAACTTTTGCTTGTGTTGGATTTACTTCTGCGGGAAAGCGATGAAAATCATCCGTTCGATATTGAACAAATTCTATTGTATCTTCGCAACCACGGTGTTGTTTGTGAGCGCAAATCTGTTTACAATGACATTAGCATTTTAAAAGAATTCGGGTATGATATTTTACACACCAAAACGCCGAAAAACGGGTATTTTGTGGCATCCCGCGACTTTGAAGAAGCGGAAATCCGCCTTTTGTGCGATGCGGTGCAGGCTGCAAACTTTATTTCCCCGAAGAAAAGTGCTTTGCTTTGCGAGAAAATTCTCAAATTGTTAAGTACACAACAGGCAAAAGAGATAAAAGGGCAGGTTTATGTGGAAAACCGTCCGAAATCCACAAATGAGGAGATTTACTATACCGTTGATAAGTTAAACCGTGCCATTCGCAACGGCAAAAAGGTTTCGCTTTTATACCGTCGTCGCATCATCACCGAAAAGAGTGCCGTGGAGTACGAAGAAAAAGCACATATTTTAAGTCCGTACGGTATGATATGGAAAGATGACCATTATTATTTGGTCGGCAATAATGTTAAATACGACAACATTATGGTTCTGCGCGTAGACCGTATTCGAGGGTTAGAAATATTGGAAACAGAGCAGATTCGCCCGTTTTCCGAAGTTTCGCCGTATAAAACCTATTTTGATATGGCAGACTATGCTAAAACCCATTTCAATATGTTTTCAGGCGCAACCGAGCGCGTGGAACTGGTTTGCCGTAACGATTTAATAGAGCCGGTTTTAGACAAATTCGGTGAAGACATTCACATTATGCGTGTGAATGATGACAAATTCAAACTGACGGTGGACGCCGCAGTCAGCGAAGGTTTGGTTTCTTGGATTGTGCAGTTTGGCGGAAAAATGCAGGTTTCCAAACCCAAAACGCTAAAAAAAATGGTGACGGACAGGGCGTCGGAAATTCTGAAATTGTATGTTATTTGACGCGTTGTGCAAATTTAACAAAAATTTTTAGAAAATTTTCAGCACTTATCCGCCCAGCTACTTGAAAAATCAGGAAGTTTGTTATAAAATAAACAAGGTTAATAGTTGGTTAATCATACTTTTGAAAGGATGATAAAAATGAGCGCACTCAACAAAATGACCGTTGAAGATTTGGATGTTAAAGGTAAGCGCGTATTGGTACGCTGCGACTTTAACGTTAAAATGGAAAACGGTGTTATCACAAGCGATAAACGCATTGTAGCATCGCTGCCCACCATTCAGTATTTGATTAAAAACGGCGCAAAGGTAATTCTTTGCTCCCACCTCGGCAGACCGAAGGGTGAATTCAACCCTGAGTTTTCTATGAAGCCCGTTGCGGCAAGACTTTCCGAACTCCTCGGTCAGGAAGTTAAAATGGCAGATGACGTTGTCGGCGAAAGCGCACAGAAACTTGCCGCAGAACTGAAAGACGGCGAAGTTTTGCTCCTTGAAAATGTTCGTTTTGAACCCGGCGAAACAAAGAACGATATTGAACTTTCCAAGAAATTTGCAGCACTTGCAGACCTGTATGTTAACGATGCATTCGGTTCTGCGCACAGAGCACACTCTTCCACAACAGGCGTTGCAGAATTCCTGCCTGCTGCGTGCGGTTACTTGATTCAGAAAGAAATTCAGTTCATCGGTGGCGCGCTTGAAAATCCGAAGAGACCGCTTGTTGCTATCCTCGGCGGCGCAAAAGTTTCCGATAAAATCGGTGTTATTACCAACCTTATTGACAAATGCGACACTTTGATTGTCGGCGGCGGTATGGCATATACCTTTATGAAATCCCTCGGCCACAGCATCGGCGATTCGCTTTTGGAAGCAGACAAGGTTGAACTTGCCGGCGAAATGATGAAAAAAGCAGAGGAAAAAGGCGTTAAATTCCTTATCCCCGTGGACAACAAAGTCGGTAAAGAATACAAACCCGACACCGAAGCTATGGTTGTAAATTCCGACGATATCCCCAACGGTTGGATGGGTCTTGATATCGGTCCGAAAACACAGCAAATCTTTGCTGACGCCGTAAAAGATGCCGGTACGGTTATTTGGAACGGCCCGATGGGTGTTTCTGAATGGGAAAACTTCGCTTCCGGTACGATTGCTGTTGCTACCGCAATCGCAAACAGCGGTGCAATTTCCATCATCGGAGGCGGTGACTCTGCTGCAGCAATCCAAAAACTTGGATTTGCCGATAAGATGTCCCACATCTCCACAGGCGGCGGCGCTTCGCTCGAATATTTGGAAGGCAAAGAATTGCCCGGCATCGCAGCACTCAACGATAAATAAGTTTAAATTCAGTTACAGGTGGGTGCTTTGTGCTCACCTGTAAACTTGTAAAGAGGAGTAAACAGTTATGAAAAAAGAACTTCGCAAAGCAGTTATCGCAGGTAACTGGAAAATGAACAAAACCCCGTCCGAAACAAAGGCTTTGATTGAAGAAATGAAACCCCTTGTTGCTGACGCAAAATGTGATGTTGTACTTTGCGTACCGTTTATTGATATTCCCGCCGCTGTGGAAGCCGCAAAAGGCTCCAACATCAAAATCGGCGCGGAAAACGTGCATTTCAAAGCTTCGGGTGCTTACACCGGTGAGGTTTCCGCAGATATGCTCAAAGAAGCAGGTGTGGAGTATGTTGTCATCGGTCACAGCGAAAGAAGAACATATTTCGGCGAAACCGACCAAACCGTAAATCTTCGCTCTCTTGCAGCACTTAACGCAGGCTTAAAAGCAATTATCTGCGTAGGTGAAACGCTTGAGCAGAGAGAACTCGGCTACACCGAAACCCTTTTGAAGTTCCAAACCAAAATGGCACTTACAAATGTTACCGCTGAGAAACTGAAGAATGTAATTATCGCTTATGAACCCGTTTGGGCAATCGGCACAGGCGTAACGGCAACGGCTGACCAAGCAGATGAAGGCAACGGCTATGTTCGTGCCGCAATCGCAGAAGTTTACGGCGCAGATGTTGCCGAAACCGTTACCGTGCAATACGGCGGCTCGATGAACGCAGGCAACGCCGATGAATTGGTTGCAAAAGTGAATGTGGACGGCGGTCTTATCGGCGGTGCTTCTTTGAAAGCTCCCGATTTCGCTAAGATTGTTGCAGCAGCATCGAAATAAATTCAAATAAGGTGACATTGATGAAAAAACCTGTAGTTTTATGTATTATGGACGGTTTCGGTTATAATCCTTCCGATTACGGCAACGCCATTGTTGCCGCAAAAACACCGAGATTGGATGAAATCTTCCAAAATAATCCGATGACCTATATCGGCGCATCGGGTATGGATGTCGGTCTTCCCGACGGGCAGATGGGCAACTCCGAAGTTGGGCACACCAATATTGGTGCAGGGCGTGTTGTATATCAGGAATTGACAAGAATCACAAAGTCCATTCAGGATGGCGATTTCTTTGAAAACGAAGCATTCTTAAACGCAGTTGAAAACTGCAAAAAGAATGACTCTGCACTCCACCTCATCGGTCTTTTATCCGATGGCGGCGTACACAGCCACAACACGCATTTGTATGCTTTGATTGAACTTGCCAAGAAAAACGGACTCGACAAAGTGTATGTGCATTGCCTTTTAGACGGCAGAGATGTTCCGCCCGCTTCCGGTGTGGAATACATTGCGCAGTTGGAAGAAAAACTTGCTGAAATCGGCGTGGGTAAAATTGCTACCGTAATGGGCAGATTTTACGCTATGGACCGTGACAATATGTGGGACAGAATCGGTATGGCTTATAACGCAATGGTCAACCGCGAAGGGATTGCAACAGACAATGCTTTGGAAGCTGTCAAAAAATCCTATGAAACGATTGATGAAGACGGCAAGAATCTGACGGACGAATTCGTTATGCCTACCGTTGTTTCGGGCGGCGCACCCATTTCGGCGAACGATTCTGTTATCTTCTTCAACTTCCGTCCTGACCGTGCGAGAGAAATCACGAGAACCTTTGTAGACCCCGATTTCAAAGGCTTTGAAAGAAAAGCATTTTTCCCGCTTTACTATGTTTGCATGACGCAGTATGACGCGGAAATGCCGAATGTGGAAGTTGCGTTTAAGCCGGAAGCGTTGACAAATACCATGGGCGAGTACCTTTCTAAACTCGGTAAAACGCAGTTGCGCATTGCTGAAACACAGAAGTATGCACACGTGACCTTCTTCTTCAACGGTGGTGAGGAAAAAACCTATCCGGGTGAGGATAGAATTCTTATTGACTCTCCGAAGATTTCCACCTTCGATTTAAAACCCGAAATGAGTGCTTATGAAGTTTGCGATGCAGCTTGTGAGCAGATTTTAAGCGGCAAATATGATGTGGTCATTTTGAACTACGCAAACTGCGATATGGTCGGTCATACAGGAATTTTCGACGCGGCTGTGAAAGCGGTTGAAGCGGTGGATACTTGTGTAGGCAAACTTACCGATGCAGTTATGCAGATGGATGGTGTTATCTTAATTACCGCTGACCACGGCAACGCAGATAAGATGTATGAGGATGACGGTTCGCCGTTTACGGCGCACACCACCAATCCCGTGCCGCTTGTGGTTGTTGGCAAAGATTGCAAATTGAAACAAAGCGGCGGCAGACTGTGCGACCTTTCTCCCACAATGCTCGATATTATGGGCTTGGAACAGCCGAAAGAAATGACGGGTGTTTCCTTAATCGAAAAATAATCGCACAAAGATTGCTGCAAGCATAAAACTTGTAAAGTCAGCACACAGCGCGGCAAACGCTGTGTGCTTGATTTTTTTTATCCCAACCGCGCCATAGTAGACTGTAATAGCATAGAACGTGGTTTCCGTAGAACCAGCAATAACAGAGGCAACTCGACCAATGTACGAGTCTGCCCCATAATTTTGCAAAATGCTTTGAAACGCGCTTAATGACCCGCTTCCGGAAATCGGCGAAAGCAGGCATAGCGGCAATACTTCAACGGGATATTTGAGTTTTGTAAAAAGCGGAGACAAAAGTATGGAAATTCGCTCCATAATGCCACTTGTCATCAGCAAATTGACGGCAAACAGCAATGCGAGCAAAGAGGGGAGCAGTTTAACGGCGTTTTCTATGCCGCCGCGTGCACCTTGCAAAAATGCGTCAAAAACAGGCACTTTCCGCAATAGCCCTGTGAGCACCACAGCACCGATAAACAGCAACAAAACATAATTCCCGAGTTCACGCATCGTAAATCCTTTCAAAAGCACGGCATGCAAACAATCCGACAGTGCAAGAAAGCAAAGAAACCGTCACGCTGACAGGCAAAATTTCCATCGGGGCGTTAGAGCCTGCTTCGTATCGAAGAATCGCAACGGTAGTGGGTATCAGGCGAATACTTGCGGTATTTAGCACCACAAAGCGTATCATATCGCGATTGGCAGTATCGGAATTCTTGTTTTTCTGTTTTAATTTCTGCATTGCAGTAATGCCAAGCGGCGTGGCAGCGTTGCCGAGGCCTAAAATATTCGCGGTCATATTCATTGCGATTGCATCCTTTGTTGCGTTATCGTTTTTATAATTCGGGAAGATGCAATTTAGAAGGGGCGTAAGCAATTTTCGAATGAAATCTGTTACAGAGCCGCGTTGCGCAATTTCCATAATGCCACTCCAAAAACAGAACATAGCGAGCATTTTTAAGGTGAGCTGTACGGCGTCTTCCGCGGCGGAAAAAACCGCTCCCGCTGTTTCGGCAGTTGTCCCGAAGAAAAAGGAATATAGGATGGAAACAATCACCAAAACAGACCACAGTATATTCATCATATCGTTCACCCCGTATCATCTTATTTTCTTTAGAAAAAAACTATGTCTGATGTTGACAATTATGTCAAAAAATGTAATAATTTATAGGAAATGAAGTGATTTTGGAGGTCCTGCTATGAAATCAACAGGTATCGTACGCGGATTAGATAAAATGGGTCGAATCGTGCTCCCGATGGAAATTCGCAAATTGTTACATTTGGTGGACGACAAGAGTTTTGTGGAGTTCTACACCGATGCCGACGCAGTTATTCTGAAAAAATATACGCCCGCCTGTATTTTTTGTGACAGTGCGGACGATTTGATAACCTACTGCGATATGAAAATCTGTAAATCCTGCCTTGCAAAAATGACTGCACAGGCAGAGGAACCCTAAGAAATTCCAAAATAAAAAACGACATTCCATTAGGCAAACCGCCTTTTTGGAATGTCATTTTTATTATGTCTCTTTTACAAATTATTGACGTGGAAACTTAACGTCATCAAGCTGTCCGAAAGATGTACATTTTCAACTGCAACTTCCGGGTGATTTGCCGCAATATCAAAGTGGCTGAAATTCCAAAAGCCTTTCACTCCGAGATTGATAAGTTCGTCGGCAATTTCTTTTGTGCTCTCACTCGGAATACAAAGCACGGCAACCGTAGGCTTATTGTCCTTACAAAAGTCATACAGCCCGCTGATGTGCCGAATGGGGATATTGCGTACCATTTGCCCTGCAAGCGCTTCGTTCTTATCGAAAATACCGATGAGATTAAACCCACGCTCTTCAAAGGACATATGTGCCGCAACGGCTCTGCCAAGGTTGCCTGCACCGATTAAAACGGTTTTGGCTTTTTTGTTAACGCCCAAGATTTTGCCGATTTCCATATACAACTGTTCGACATTATAGCCGTAACCTTGCTGACCGAAACCGCCGAAGCAGTTTAAATCCTGCCGAATCTGGGAAGCCGTAAATCCCATTCTTTTGGAAAGTTCACCGCTGGAAACACGCTGAACACCTGCGCGCTTCATTTCGCCTAAAAAACGGTAATAGCGGGGGAGACGCTTAATGACGGAGATGGATACATCACCTTTTGCCATGTTTACACCTCATTTAAGAAAGCCGTTTCACGGTTTCCATAACATAATCACCGAATTGGCTGCAAGTTGCTCCATCCTCACGGCCGGTGATTTTGAGTTTTTTCTCTTCAAACATACAAATGTCCAAAGCTCGTTCCAACAAATCGGCTTCCTTTTGCTTGCCGATGTGAGAGAGAAGCATTACGCTTGCACGAAGCATAGAACAAGGGTCTGCATATTGGCCTCTGCCTTCACGAATCATACGCGGTGCAGAGCCGTGAATAGCTTCAAACATCGCATAGCGTTTGCCGAGGTTCGCACTGCCCGCCGTGCCGACGCCGCCTTGGAATTCTGCCGCTTCGTCGGTGATGATGTCGCCGTACAGGTTCGGTAAAATAAATACTTTGAAGTCTTTACGGCGTTTTTCATCGATCAGTTTCGCGGTGGTGATGTCAATGTACCATTCATCTGTGGTGATTTCGGGATATTCTTCGCCGACCTTTTTGCAAATGCGCAGGAACTTGCCGTCTGTGGTTTTAATAACATTTGCTTTGTTGATGATGGAAATGCGCTCTTTGCCGTTTTTGTGCGCATAATCATAAGCAAGGCGCGCTATGCGTTCGCTACCTTCCGAGGTGGTAACAACAAAGTCAATCGCAAGGTCATCGTCCACATTTACACCTTTGGAACCGACTGCATATGCTCCTTCGGTGTTCTCACGGAAGAAAGTCCAGTCAATACCTTGCTCTTTTACTTTAACGGGACGAACATTTGCAAACAAATCCAACGCTTTGCGCATAGCAACATTGGCGCTCTCAATGTTGGGCCACGGGTCGCCCGCTTGTGGTGTGGTGGTCGGCCCTTTCAAAATGACGTGGCAAGCCTTCAATTCTTCTAACACATCATCGGGAATGGCTTTCATTACTTTAACGCGGTTTTCAATGGTCAAACCGTCAATTGTACGGAATTCCACTTTGCCGTTTTTCACATCGTCCGCAAGAATGTATTCCAAAACACGTGCAGATTCTTTGGTGATAATCGGGCCGATGCCGTCGCCGCCGCAAACGCCGATGATGATTTTGTCTAATTTTTCATAATCCAAAAACTCTTTTTCGGCTTTAATACGGTCGGAGCGCGCAGATTGTTCGCGAACCAATTCTTCAAATTTTTTGAGTGCCGCCTGCAAATTTTCTTCTGTCATTTTTTTACTCTCCTTATAAAGACTCTCTCGTGTAATTCAACAAGCCGCCCGCGAGAATAATATCCTTTTGGCGCTTGGTTAAATCGTATTTCAATTCGTAGCTTTCGCCGGTGGTCAAGTTCTTGAGAACGGCGGGTTGGTCGTTCATAATGGCAGTTTTAATGCCCTCTAAACTCAATTCGTCACCTTCGGTAATCTTGTCATAATCCGCTTCATTCTTGAAATTCAACGGCAAAATGCCGGCGTTTATAAGATTTGCACAGTGGATTCGCGCAAAGGATTTTGTAATCACAGCTTTTACGCCGAGATAAAGCGGAACGAGCGCCGCGTGCTCACGGGAAGAACCTTGGCCGTAGTTTGCACCGCCGATGATGATGCCTTTGCCTTCTGCTTTGCAGCGTTCTGCAAAAGTCTTATCGCAAACCGCGAAGCAGAACTGAGAAAGATAAGGAATGTTTGAACGGTAGGGGAGGATTTTCGCACCCGCCGGCATAATGTGGTCGGTGGTAATGTCGTCGCCGACTTTCAAAACCGCTTTTGCAGTAATGCTTTCGGGCAGTTTTTCGGTGGTCGGGAACGGCTTGATGTTCGGACCGTAAAGCACTTCAACATCTTTTGCTTCCTCGGGAGAGGCGGGAAGTGCAACCATATTATCGTTGATTTCAAATTTTTCGGGCATTTCAATGTGCAATGCTTCGCCCAAATCGCGCGGGTCGGACAGGACACCCGTCAATGCGGAATATGCGGCGACTTCGGGGCTGACAAGGTAAATGCCTGCGTCCGCTGTACCGGAACGCCCTTCAAAGTTGCGGTTAAATGTACGCAAGGAAACGCCGGCGGAATTGGGGGACTGACCCATACCGATGCAAGGCCCGCACGCGCTTTCCAAAATGCGCGCACCTGCGTCAATCATATCCGCGAGCGCGCCGTTTTTCGCAAGCATATTGAGTACCTGTTTGGAACCGGGTGCAATGGAAAG
>DAVZHM010000060.1:0-12134 GCA_052273845.1 Candidatus Fimenecus sp.
CGAAATGTATGTTACGGGCAGCAATCCGCTTTCTACACAGGACGATATTGCCGCCGCACTCGTCAAAAGCGGTATGGAAGTGTTTGCTGTGCACGGTGCGAGCGCCGAGGAATACCACGCGCATTTGAAAGCGGTCATTTCTGCACGCCCCAATATCATTATTGATGACGGCGGCGATTTGGTGAATCTCATTCACCACGAATACCGCGATTTACTGCCCGAAGTTTTGGGCGGCTGTGAAGAAACCACCACGGGGATTATCCGTTTGCAGGCGATGGCGGCGGACGGCGCATTGGAGTTTCCGATGCTTGCGGTCAACAACGCGAAATGCAAATATCTGTTTGACAATCGCTACGGCACAGGCCAGTCGGTTTGGGACGGCATCAACCGTACCACGAATTTGATTGTTGCAGGCAAAACTGTGGTCGTTGCAGGCTACGGTTGGTGCGGCAAAGGCGTTGCCATGCGTGCAAAAGGCTTGGGCGCACAGGTGGTTGTGACCGAAGTAGATGCCGTCAAGGCGATGGAAGCGGTTATGGACGGGTTTACCGTTTTGCCGATGGAAGAAGCGGCGAAAATCGGCGATTTCTTCATCACGGTTACGGGATGCAAAGATGTCATCACCGAAAAAGCAATGCGCAATATGAAAAACGGCGCGATTCTTTGCAACGCGGGGCACTTTAATGTGGAAATAAATATTGCGGATTTGGAAAAACTGTCGGTAGAGCAGTTTGAAAGCCGCAAAAATATTACGGGCTACAAAATGCCCGACAGCAGAGTTTTGCACTTGATTGCAGAGGGCAGACTTGTCAACCTTGCGGCGGGCGATGGGCATCCCGCGGAAATTATGGATATGAGTTTCGCCATTCAGGCATTGTCCGCACGGTATATTGCACAGCACAAAACTTTAGAGAAAGGCGTGCATTTTGTGCCCGAGGAGATTGACCGTGAGGTGGCGCGCCGCAAACTGCTCTCTTGGAATGTAAAGATTGACGCTTTATCAGAAGCGCAGGAAGCCTATTTGAACAGTTGGAATGTATAAGGAGTAATTGATGCTTGGCAAAATCCATTCCTTTCAAAGCCTCGGCACGGTAGACGGGCCGGGTGTGCGCAGTGTGGTGTTTTTGCAGGGCTGTCCGTTGCGCTGTCCGTATTGCCATAATCCCGACACTTGGGAGAAAAACGGCGGCACCGATATCCTTGCCGAAACGCTGTTTCATCGTATTCAAAATTACAAGCCGTATTTCGGCACACAAGGTGGGGTAACGGTTTCGGGCGGCGAGCCGCTTTTGCAAGCAGAATTTGTGACGGAATTGTTTTCCCTGTGCAAAGCGGACGGGATTTCCACCGCGCTGGACACTTCGGGCATTCGCTTGGATGAAACGGTGGAAAAACTGCTTGCCGTAACGGACATCATTCTTTTGGATATTAAATTTTCCGATACCGAAAAGTATGAAAAATATATCGGTGTGCCGCTGGCTGCTGTGCTGCGCTTTTTGGAATACGCCGACCGGCAAAAAAAGCGCGTGATTGTGCGGCAGGTGGTCACGCCCGGGGTGAATGATACCGAGGCGGATTTTCAAAATTTGCGTGCGATTGCCGAACGCTACCCTTGCATTGAAAAAATCGAATTGTTACCGTTTTTAAAACTGTGCGCCGAAAAGTATGCGGCGTTGGGACTTGATTTTCCTTTCGGAAAATATGCGGCGGCGGACGCAAAAAAAGTTACAGAATGGAACGAACGATTTTTCTCGGAGTGGTTTACGAACGGCTGATTTTTTGCTATAATGTAAAAAATGGAAGCGGGGAAGAGACCGGCAGAAATAAAATCGTGACCACTTCACAGAAAAAAGGAGTAAATAACGATGAGACAACTTGAAGCACCGAAGGCGGGCGAAACTCTCGCCGTACTCAAAACCAATATGGGCGACATCAAAATCCGTTTGTTTGCGGATTTGGCACCCAAAGCGGTGGAAAACTTCAAAACCCACGCGGAAAACGGGTATTACAACGGGTTGATTTTTCACCGTGTCATCAATGACTTTATGATTCAGGGCGGCGACCCGACCGGTTCCGGTATGGGCGGCGAGAGCATTTGGGGCGAAAGCTTCGAGGATGAATTCACGCCGGAACTGCACAACCTGCGCGGCGCTTTGTCTATGGCAAACGCGGGGCCGAACACCAATGGCAGTCAGTTCTTTATTGTGCAGGCAAAAAATGTGACCGACGATATGATTGACCAACTTGAAACTGCGCCCGAGGAACTGTTCCCGAACGATTGCGTGCGCGCCTATGAAAAAATGGGCGGTACGCCGTGGTTGGATTACAAGCATACGGTGTTCGGGCAGGTCACGGACGGTATGGATGTGGTTGACCGCATTGCCGCCGTAAAAGTGGACTTTTTCCAAAACAAGCCGCTTGAAGATGTAGTCATTGAAACGGTCGAATTTGAAACCGTATAATTTTGCGGGGCGGCAGGTGCTTTTTGCCGCCCTTGTTTTATGAAACGATGAAACGAGTTGTTGAAAATCAAACAACGATGTTCGCAATCGGAACCGGGGTACACCCTGTCAACCGCCCCGAACTCGTTTCGGTTACAAAACAAACGGAGGATTGAATATGCTGTTTTCGGATATTACCGTATTAAATGAAAATTTTGCGGCGTGCGCGCACAAATATGTCGGCGTAAAGGGCGATAAAATTGCCTATATCGGGGACACCGCGCCGCAAACGGATTTCGGCGAAGTATATGACGGCAAAAACTGTCTGCTGATGCCGGCGTTTTGCAACGCCCATTCCCACGCGGCAATGACGCTTTTGCGCGGCTATGCCGAAAATCTGCCGTTGCAAAGATGGCTGGAAGAACGCGTGTTTCCGTTTGAGGATAAAATCCAAAACGAGGACGCCTATTACAGCACATCGCTTGCGATTGCCGAAATGCTGCGCACGGGCACGGTTTCGTTTACCGATATGTATTTCTTCTCCGAACATGTCATACGCGCCGTAGGCGAAAGCGGCATCAAATGCAATTTCGGCAGGGCGATTACGAGCTTTACAGATTGCGACATTTCCGAAATCCCGAGTTTTCAAGAAAGCGAAGATTTAATAAAAACCTACCACAACGCGTTCGACGGGCGTTTGAAAATCGATATGAGTTTACACGCGGAATACACAAACCGCCGCACTGTGATAGAACAGTTTGCCGAAAGTGTCAAAGCGCATAACTTGCGTGCACACATTCACCTTTCCGAAACCGAAAAGGAACACGAGGAATGCAAAGCGCGGCACGGCGGCTTGACGCCCACGGAACTGTTTGCGACTTGCGGCGTGTTTGATGTGCCGACTACGGCGGCACACTGCGTTTGGGTGACCGATACCGATATGGAAATTTTAAAGGAAAAGGGCGTTACCGTCGCTACCAATCCTGCAAGCAATTTGAAACTCGGCAGCGGGGTGTGCAGGGTGCACGAAATGCTCAATCGCGGCATCCGTGTTGCCCTCGGCACGGATTCCGTTGCCTCGAATAATAACCTCGATATGTTTAAAGAAATGTATCTTTGCGCGTTGCTGCCGAAGGGATTTAACCGTCAGCCCGACATCGTTTCCGAACGCGACGTGCTGAAAATCGCCACCGTGAACGGTTGGCAGTCGCAAGGCCGCGAAAACAGCGGTGTAATTGCCGTCGGCAACAAAGCGGATTTGATTGTTGTGGATTTGGATACGGTGCATATGTGCCCGCATAACGATACCGTCAACAATTTGGTGTACGCCGCAAGCGGCGAGGATGTTTTGATGACCGTTGCGGACGGCAAGGTGCTGTACCGTGACGGCGAATATACCACTTTGGATATTGAAAAAATCAAATACGAAGTGGAAGCGCGGACGAAGCGGATTCAAAAGGAGGTCGCAACAAATGCGTAAAACAGCGGCAGAATATGCGGAGATTTTAAAAGGAAAAATCGGCGTCACGCCGAAAATCGGCATCGTTCTCGGTTCGGGGCTTGGCGGTTTGGGCGAGAAAATCGAAAACTCCGTGTTTGTAGATTACAAAGATTTGGACGGCTTTCCCGTTTCTACCGCGCCCGGGCATAAGGGGCGGTTTGTCGCAGGGAAACTTGCGGGGAAAGATGTGATTTGCATGCAGGGGCGTCTGCATTTTTATGAAGGGCACGAAATGGCGGATATTCTGCTTCCCGTGCGCACTTTGCGTTGCCTCGGCGTGGAAACGCTCATTTTGACAAATGCCGCAGGCGGGGTGAATACCTCGTTTTCTGTCGGCGATATCATGCTGATTGAGGACCATATCAATTTTATGGGCAAAAACCCCTTGGTTGGGCAAAATGATGACCGTTTCGGTTGTCGTTTTCCCGATATGAGTTTTGCCTATGCACCCGAATTGCGCGCGCTCGCAGAAGAAAGCGCCGCTGAAACGGGCATAGACATTCGCAAAGGCGTTTACCTCGCCTGTTCGGGGCCGAGTTATGAAACCCCTGCGGAAATCCGCGCGTTTCGCGTGCTCGGTGCGGATGCGGTCGGTATGTCTACCGTGCCCGAGGTCATTGCCGCTAACCATTGCGGTATGCGCGTGTTGGCATTTTCTTTGATTTCCAATATGGCGGCGGGGATTTTAAAACAGCCGCTTACCGAGGAGGAAGTGTTGGAAGCCGGGCGCGAAAAGGGCGCCGAGATGCAAAGACTCATTTGCCGCATCATTGAAAAGATATAAAAGGATTTTTGATAAGTTACGGAGCAACTGTATGTATGATTTACACGGCGAAACGGTGCATTTTGATACAGAGAAAAACCGTTTGATGATTTTAGACCAAACCGAATTGCCGAATAAAACCGTGGTGTTGGGGTTAACCCGTTTGGAAGATATGGTGGAGGCGATTTACCGCCTGCGCGTGCGCGGCGCGCCTGCAATCGGCGTGGCGGCGGCAATCGGGCTTGCGGTGCTTTCCGAGAACAGCGCCGCACAAATCCCCACCGAATTTCAAACGGAATTTTTGAAAAACGCATCGGTGCTTGAAAAAGCACGCCCTACGGCGGTCAATTTGTCCTGGGCGATAAACGAAATGCGCAAAACGCAGTTTGCACACAAAGACGAATCGGTCGCTTTGCAAAAAGAAGCGTTAACGGCGTGTGCTCTGTCCTTGCACGCGGCAGATATTGCCGTTTGCCGCAAAATCGGCGAAGCGGGCGCACCGCTTTTGAAAAACTGCAACGCCGTGCTAACGCACTGCAACGCGGGGCGGCTTGCCGCCGTGAAATACGGCACAGCGCTTTCGCCTGTGTATGTTGCCAAAGAACAGGGGCACAATATCAAGGTATTCGCCGATGAAACCCGCCCGCTTTTGCAAGGTGCGCGGCTGACCGCCTACGAATTGTGCGAAGCGGGGATAGATGTTACCGTGCTTTGCGACAATATGGCGTCTTATGCTATGCAAAACGGTTTGGTGGATGCGGTGCTGGTCGGCTGTGACCGCGTGGCGAAAAACGGCGATACTGCCAACAAAATCGGCACTTCGGGCGTGGCGATTTTGGCAAAGCACTATCGAATTCCGTTTTATGTCTGCGCGCCGTTTTCCACAATCGACAAGTCGGCGGCAACGGGCGCGGATATTCCGATTGAACAGCGCGACGGCGAGGAGTTGCGCTCGCTTTGGTACGAAAGCCCGAAAATTCCTGCGGCGGCAAACACATTAAATCCCGCATTTGATGTGACCGACCACCGTTTGATTACGGCGTTCATCACCGAAAAGGGCGTGTTGCAGCCTACCGATTTCTAAGTTCCCACTTGACGGGCAGGACACGGAATGATACTATAAACTTAGCAAAATAACGAAGTTAGGTGGTCTTAAAATGCGCGTGTTTGATTTTGATAACACCATTTATGACGGCGAAAGCGGCTTTGACATCTTTATGTATTACCTGAAAAAAGAGCCGAAAGCCATCGCCAAGTATATTCCGAAATTCGGCGAGGGCTTTGTGCGCTACAAAATGGGCAAAGTCGCGCTCGAAGATGTAAAAGCCGATTACGGCTATATCTTAAAAGAATGCTGTGCGCAGTTTTCCGATATTGAACAGTCCATTGTGGATTTTTGGGACGAACACGAGAAGAAAGTCAAATCTTTTTACGCAAAAATTCAGCGGGAAGACGATGTGATTGTGTCCGCCTGCCCCGAGGTAATGCTGAAAGAAATCTGCCGCCGTATAGGCATTAAACACTATATCGGCACCGAGGTGGATTTGGAAACCGGCGAAATCGGGCGGGTATGCTACCGCGAAGCGAAAATTGCCGCCTACCGCGAACAGTACGGCGACGAAGAAATCGATGAATTCTATACCGATTCCATGAACGACCGCGCGATGATGGATATTTCCAAAGATGTATATTTCGTCACGGGCGACCGCATTGAAAAAATCAAAGCGGACGGCGTTTGGCTGAAAGATATGGACTAAGGAGAAAAAGCATGAAAGCAATTACGAAAATTCTTGCCGTGGCAGTCGGCGCGGCGGGCACGATTCTTGCGGCACGCGTCGGCGTAGAACTGAACCGGATTGTAAACGGCGAAATCCGTTTGCCCGACGGTTTTACATACACCGCCCACAGCGGGTGCGAGGGCACGGCGGAAAACTCTATGGAATTTATTGAAAAGGCAATCGCTTTGGGCGTGCCGGTTTTGGAAGTGGATGTTTCCGTGCGCAATGACGGTACCCCCGTACTGCTGCACGCCGAAACTGCGGGTGACAACGAAGGCGTGTTGCTTGGCGATGCACTCGGCTATATCGCGGAACATTCCGACACCGTGCAAGTCAATTTGGATTTGAAAGCGTTTACCAATATTCCCGAAATCGCCGCGTTGGCGGCACAATATAAATTGGAAAACCGATGCTTCTTTACGGGTGTCGGCGCCGAACAAACCCAAACCGTAAAAATCGATGCGCCTGCCATTCCCTATTACCTGAACGCAGATTTAAACAAAATGCGTTTAGAGGACGAATCCTACTTAAAAAGCATTGCAGAAGAAGCCAAGCGCAGCGGGGCAATCGGCATCAACTGCAATTATAAAAACGCAAGCAAAAAGCTGTGCGAGGTGTTCCACGCCGAGGGCTTAAAAGTATCGTTCTGGACGGCGGACAACAAGTTGATCATGCGCAATCTCTTAACTTTTGCGCCCGACAACATCACCACCCGCGAGCCGGTGCTGCTCAAAAGTTTAATCGGTTGAGTAAAAAAGAGGACGAGAGCAACCGTTTGCTTTCGTCCTTGTTTGTATTTCCGTTTTTATTTGTGATTTCCTTTGTATTCGGCGCCCCAGGCCCACATGGCGTCTAAAATCGGTTGCAGGCTTTTCCCGAGGTCGGTCAGCGAGTATTCCACGCGCGGCGGGACTTCGGCATAGACTTTACGGTGAACAAGACCGCTTTCCTCCATATTGCGCAGTTGGGCGGTCAATACCTTTTGCGATACCGTGCCGATGGACTTTTTCAGTTCACCGAACCGCTTTGTGCCCGACATCAAATCGCGCAAAATCAAAACTTTCCATTTGTCGCCGATGAGCATCAGCGTGGTTTCCACAGGGCAAGCGGGCAATTCCATAGACCAATCCTCCAATAGTTTCTAAAAGGTAACTACAGCACAATATTGTGCCTACTTTACAAAAGATACCGTTTGGAATAGTATAGTACCAAACGCCGCCGATGTCAAGGTGTGCGGAAATTACGGAGGTATTTCAAATGGAAAAAGTTGTAGAATTTTTAAAGGCAAATCCCGTGCAGTATCTTGCAACCGTCGGCCGCGACGGCAAGGCAAAATGCAGACCGTTTATGTTCTGCTGTGCCCACGACGGCAAACTTTGGTTCTGCACCAACAACACCAAGGATGTTTACAAGGATATGCAGGAAAACCCCGAAATCGAGGTTTCCGTGTCTTCTCCCGAATATGCTTGGATTCGTCTTGCGGGTAAGGCGGTTTATGAAAACAATATGGCGGTCAAAGAAATTTGTATGCAGAATCCCATCGTAAAAGGTCAGTACGGCGAGGCTTCCAATCCTGTTTTTGAGGTATTCTATATCAAAAACACACATGGCATCATTGCAGACTTCTCCGGAAATCCGCCTTACGAATTCTAAAATGCCGCTGTTTAAGCCCTGCAAGTGACCGCTTACAGGGTTTCTTTTCTTTTTTTAAAGATTTTAGGGTGGTGCAAATGACACAGCGTGAAAGACGGTTGTTTTATACCCGGGGCGATTATGGGCTTTGGCAGTGCTCAAAAGCGTGCCGCAACAGAACATATGACAACGAGCAAGCCGTTCGCCAAATGATTGCAAAACAGCGGGATATGAAAATTCCCTCGGAACTCGTGCCGTGTATGCCTGTGCAAATCAAGGGGAAGCGTTTTTCCCCGACGGTTTAAAATCGCAGGCGATTTGTTTGGACGCGGATATAAAAAAGTGCTTTGGGATTTGCAAAAAGAAATCGGCGCATAACCTTCTCCCTTCGTGCATAGGTTTAAGCGAAGGGAGTTTTAGTATGGCGATGAACGATATAAACAGCACGAATCAAATGCCTGTGCCGCACAATTTGGTGCTCGAGGACAGGCGACACCTAACGGTTTCGGGCGTGTCGGATGTAGACAGTTTTGACGAGCAAACCGTAATTGTGTTCACGCAAATGGGGGAACTTACGGTAAAAGGCGAGGATTTGCACATCAACCGTTTAAGCCTTGAAATGGGCGAACTCGCCGTAGAGGGTGACATCGCGGCGCTCACCTATTCCGACCGTGCCGCAAAGCCGCAGCAAGGTTCATTTTGGGGCAGGGTGTTCCGCTGATGACCTATATTTTATCCTCGGGGGCACAAGTGCGTATTTTTCTGTATGCGATTGGCTTTGGCTTCTTTTTGGGCGGCGTGTACGATGTGTTTCGGTTGTTCCGTCTGCTGTTTCAAAAAAAGGACGGTGCATACCGCGTTTCGGATTTGCTGTTCGCGCTGACTTCGGGATTTTTTGTGTTTTTGTTTGCGTTAACGGTATTAAACGGGCAAATGCGCGGGTATGTGCTTTGCGGCATTTTGCTTGGCTTTTTGCTGTATGCCTATACGTTCGGCGCTTTTTTTGCGCGCCGCACCGAGAAAATCGTAACCGCAGTGCGCCGCTTTTTTGGCGTGATTTTTCGAAAAATTTCCGCGCCGCTTTTGCGCTTTTGGAAGAAATGCAAGGGAATCCTTGCAAAAAATGTTCAAAAAGCACAGAAAAAAACGAAATTTTCAGTAAAAAAATCAAAATTCCACTTGCAAAGTGTGAAAGATATGTTGTATAATCTACCCGTTAGAGTATCTTCCGATGGCGGGGGAATCCGCGGCGATGAAAGAGACGGCAAGAAAAATGAAAGCAAAAAAAAGAAAAACTCAAAAACATAGCTTCATTTTAACTTTGGCTCTGTTGCTTGCAGCAGGGTATTTTGTGATTGGTTTCATCAGTACGCAGTTGGAAATTCGGGAGAAAGAAAAAGAAGCGGCTTCTGTGCGTGCACAGGTGGAACAGCAGCAGGCGGAAAATGCACGTTTACAGGCGGTTGTAGACGGCGGCGATGAAACCGAGTATATGGAGCGCGTCGCACGCGAAAAATTAGGGTATGTTATGCCTGACGAAAAGGTATACTACGATATTACACCGAGCAACTAACGTAAGGTTTGTTGCTCATCGGGAGGACAATTCTTTTATATGGTCGAAGTTGGGGCAATTCTCGAAGGCAAAGTTACGGGGCTTACAAATTTCGGGGCGTTTGTCACCCTGCCGGACAATGTAACCGGTATGGTACATATCTCGGAAGTTTCCACAAGTTTTGTCAGCGATATTCACGATTTTTTAAAGGAAGGGCAGACCGTTAAGGTAAAGGTCCTCGATGTAACGCCGCAAGGGAAAGTGAGCCTGTCTATTAAAAAGACGATGGAACAGCCTGCGGGGTCCGCTTCGGAGCGCCCGCGCAGAAACGGCCAGCAAAACCGTCGCAGCGGTGCGCCCAATGTGTGGAAAGGCAGCGAACCGAAAAACAGCGGCGAGCCGCAGTCTTTTGAGGATATGATGGCACGCTTTAAGCAGGTCAGCGATGAAAAAATGTCCGATTTAAAACGCGCGAATGAGGGCGGCAGACGCAGTTCTTATTCCCACCGCAAATAAAATGAATCCATACGCAGGCAGGCGAGAAGTCGTCTGCCTGTTTTTGTGAGGTAGAAAACGATGCGAGAAATACAGGTTTCCGAAATTGAAAACACCGTGGCGTCCCTTTTGGTGCGCGCCAATAAAATTTTGCCCGACGACTTAAAGCAATGCATTGCCTGCGGCGAACGCGCCGAGTGTGAAGCACTGCCCAAGCAGATTATGGGCTCACTTTTGGAAAATTTAGAGGCGGCAAAGGATTTGGATATTCCGATTTGCCAAGATACGGGCATGGCGGTGCTGTTTATTGAAATCGGGCAAGACGTGCATTTTGTGGGCGGCGATTTTGAAACGGCGGTCAATCGCGGCGTAAAAAAAGGATACACCGAGGGGCTTTTGCGCAAAAGCGTGGTGCGTGACCCGTTAGACCGCGTCAACACAGAGGACAACACCCCTGCTGTTTTGCACACGCGGATTGTCCCCGGCGACAAAGTGCATATCACCGCCGCACCGAAGGGATTCGGCAGTGAAAATATGAGCCAAATGAAAATGTTTACGCCGTCCGCAAAAGCGGCGGATTTGGAAGATTTCGTGGTGCAGGTTGTCCGCGATGCAGGCGGAAATCCGTGCCCCCCGATGGTTTTGGGTGTCGGCTTCGGCGGCGATTTTGAATATTGCGCCTATCTTGCCAAAAAGGCATTGTGCCGACCGGTATCCGCGCGCAACGAAAATCCGTTTTACGCCGATATGGAAGCGCGGCTGCTCAAGCACATCAATGCGCTGGATATCGGCCCGCAAGGGTTCGGCGGCAAAACCACGGCGTTGGCGGTGAATATTGAAGTTGCCCCCACGCATATTGCAGGGTTACCTGTCGCGGTTAATGTCGGTTGCCATGTCACCCGCCATGCCGAGGCGACGATATAATCCCGTAAAGAAAGTCCCGAAAAACGGACACAACTGAATTTGCCTTACCCGACAAGGTTGCCTATAATACAGGCAACACTGTCGGGAGGTTTTTTATGTGGACTTTATTTTGCATTGTGTTGTTCTTCTACAGATTTTTCAAAACTTTGTTGAAGGATTTTTAAAATGAAATTCTACTTGCTCGGCGAATAATTAGACAATCTTAACAAAAAATTTAAAAAATATCTTTATTTTTTAAACAAAGCGTGCTATACTGAACTTGTAGAAAACAAAGGCGGCAACGCTTTTGAATATATACAAAGGGGATGTCATAATGAACATTACCATCATCGGCAGAAAATGCACACCCAGAGAGTCTTTCAAGGCGCATGCCGAGAAAAAACTGCAAAAAGTCGAAAAATTCTTCGGCGAAGGCGCGGCGGCAAAAATTACCGCCACGGTGGAGAAGAACATCAAAATTGTAGAAATTACGCTCCAAAAGGGCGGTTTCATATTCCGTGCACAAGAGCGCGCGCAGGATTTGGAGGAGGCGTTGGACACTTGTGTGGACTCGCTCATTCGCCAAATTCGCAAAAACAAAACCAAATTGGAAAAACGTTTGCGCGAAGTTTCGTTTGACGAGGTCTTTAACGCCCCCGAAGCGGCAGAAGCCGAGGAAGAATACGATGTTGTCCGCACGAAGTCGGTGGTGTTGAAACCGCAAACCGTGGACGAGGCAATTTTGCAAATGAATATGCTCGGGCACGCGTTTTATATGTTCCGCAATGCCGAAACGGACGGCGTGAATGTGGTGTATAAACGCAGTGACGGCGGCTATTCGGTGCTCGAACCCGAAGCAGACGGCTGATTGCATTATATGCATATACTGTGTAAAATCGTATAATCCAAATATATGCCCCCGTTTCCTCTGCGGAAGCGGGGGCGTTTTTGTACCTTGTGACGGGCAAGTCGGGATGTTCCCCCTACGCACGAATCAGAATTTTCGCGTAGGGACAGGTGATTCCCCTGTTAGGGGAAATGTCCGCAAAGTTGCGTCAAATTTCACGGG
>DAVZHM010000061.1:0-11873 GCA_052273845.1 Candidatus Fimenecus sp.
TTTTCTGTCGCGCGGATGTTTTCATATGTCCCTGAACGCGCGCGCCCGATTTCGTTTTCGGAGGTGCAAAATGCCCAAAACTAAACGGTTTTTTACGCTTTCGCGTATCGTTTCTACTGCGGTGATGACCGCGCTTGCCGTGTTCGGCAGAATTGCCTTTGCCGCCGTACCGAACTTCAAACCCACCACGGCGTTTGTGATTTTGGCGGGGGCGGCGTTTGGCCCCGGTGTGGGTTGCGTGACGGGGGCGCTCTCTGCGCTTTTGTCGAATTTCACCTTCGGGCAAGGACTTTGGACGCCCGTGCAAATGCTCGCTTGGGGGCTTATCGGCACGCTTGCGGGTTTGTTAACAAAGTGTAAATTCCTCGATAAACTTTGGAAAATCGTGCTTTTCGGCTTGTTCTCGGCGTTGCTTTATGGTATGATATTAGACACTTGGCACATCCTTTTTTATGTGCGACCGCTTCAGAAAAGCGCGATTTTGGCGGCGGCAGCAGCCTCAGTGGCATTTAATGCCGTGCACGCGTTTTCTACGGTATTATTTTTGTTATTTCTTGCCATGCCGTTTCTGCGCAGAAGTGCGCGTTATCGGCTGAAATATATGGATATGGACGGTTGAGCACAATGCAAATCAGCGAAAAATTAAAAGCAAAACAGTTGACCACTTCGTTCGAGGTGTTTCCGCCGAAAAACGATGCGGCATATGCGCCTGTGGAGGCAGCGATTGACGCACTTTCGGGGTATAAACCCGATTTTATCAGCGTAACTTACGGTGCGGGCGGCGGCACTTCTGTCAACACGCCGAAAATCGCCGCACACATTCAAGACGATTTACACATTCCCTCTTTGGCGCACTTAACCTGTGCTTCAAGCACAAAAGCGGAAATTGACGCCATTTTGCGCGATTTAAAAGGGCGTGGAATTGAAAATATTTTGGCACTGCGCGGGGATTTGCCCGAGGGGTATACCCCGGACGATGACCATTATACCTATGCTTCACAACTTGTTACGGCAGTCCGTGAAATCGGCGGATTTTCCATCGGTGCGGCGTGCTATCCCGAAGGGCATGTGGAAGCGCAAAGCCCCGAAAAAGATTTGGAAAACTTGAAGCAAAAAGTGGATTGCGGCGCGGATTTTTTGGTGACGCAAATGTTTTTTGACAACACCGCGCTTTACAGTTTCTTGTATCGCGCGCTCAAAAAGGGCATTGATGTGCCCGTGCTTGCGGGGATTATGCCCGTCATCAACAAGCGGCAGATTACGCGTTCGTGCGCTTTGTCGGGCACAACGCTGCCTTCCCGCTTCAAAACGATGATTGATAAATTCGGCGACAATCCCGAAGCCTTAAAACAGGCGGGCATTGCCTATGCGACAGAGCAAATCATTGATTTGGTGGCAAACGGCGTGGGCGGCATTCACATTTACACCATGAACCGCCCCGAAGTCGCGGGCGCGATTATGCAAAATCTCTCGTCGATTCTTTAAAGGAGGCTTTTTGCTTGTTCGGGTATGTCAAGGTCTGCAAATCGGAATTGCGCGTGCGCGAATACGAGGAATACAAGGCTGTATACTGTACCCTTTGCAAAACCCTCGGCAAGGAATACGGCGTTTTGGCGCGTGCGCTGTTGAGTTATGACGCGACCTTTTACATTTTGTTGCGTGAATGTGCCACAGAGGGCGCGGCACCGTGTTACAAAAAAGGCAGATGCCGTTTTAACCCGCTGAAAACTTGTCGGTATTGTGAAAATTCAACCGACAGTTACCGCGAGGCGGCGGCGCTGACGGTGCTGATGTCCTACCAAAAGGTGCTGGACAACATCGCCGACGGCAAAGGATTTCGCAAATGCCTTGCGTATCTCATAAAGCCGTATTTACACGGGAAATATAAAAAGGCGAAAGCACGCTATGGGCATTTTGCCGAACGAATTGAAGCCGCAATGCAAAAGCAAGCCGTGCTCGAACAAGAACTTTGTGCAAGCACCGACCGTGCGGCGCACCCGTCCGCTGAAGCACTTGCGTTGATTTTTTCTGACGGAATTGCAAACGAAGCACAGCAGCGTGTGGTTTCCCGCGTGGCATACTGCGTCGGGCGGTGGGTATATCTTTTAGATGCTTACGACGATATGCGCGCCGATTTGAAAAACGGCGGTTACAATCCGTTTTTATTAAAATGCAATGTGCAAACCGAGCAGGATTTGTACGCGCCTGATTTGCACGAACAGATTTTGCAGTCTTTGCATATGACGGCAAACGAAGCGGCGGTGAGCCTCGGGCTTTTGTCGGGGCAAACGCACCGCGGCGTGCTTGAAAATATTTTGTGTGACGGTACGGAAAGTGCAACCGTAACCGTGCGAGACCGATATAAAGAGGTGAAAGGGCAATGATGAATCCGTATGCGGTTTTGGGTGTTCCCGAAAGCGCAAGTGAGGCGCAGATAAAAGATGCTTACCGTGCCTTGGCGCGGAAATATCAGGACGATACCTTGCAAGGCGGGCCGCTTGCCGACATTGCGCGGCAAAAAATGGCGGAACTCGATGCGGCGTATGATGCGATTGTGGCACAACGCCGTTCTCAAGCACCGACAGGGCAGGCGGATTATTCTTATACCGATTACGGCAACGCACAGTACGGCGGGCAATACGGCGGTGCACAATACGGCGGCACTTCGCAGTTCGGCGATATTCGCGCGCAGATAAACTGTGGGCGCATAGACGACGCCGAAACCATTTTGGATGGGATTCCGCGTGAACAGCGTTCGGCGGAATGGTTTTATCTCAAAGGGCTTATTCAACAGCGGCGCGGGTGGTTTGACGAAGCGTACAGCAATTTTTCCACCGCTTGCCAAATGGACCCGCAAAACCGCGAATACGCGGCGGCGTTCAACAATTTGAACAACAACGCACGCGGCGGCTATCGCCAAACGCGCGGCGGCGGGTGCAGTGCCTGTGACATTTGCTCCTCGCTTTTGTGCGCGGATTGTTGCTGTGAATGTATGGGCGGCGACTTGATTCCCGGTTGCTGATTTAGATTTTACGGGAAAGGACGGTGTCGGGCGTACGGGCGCGGCTTTGCGGTGCCTGTGTCGCGCGGTGACGGATTATGAAACAGAATCATTTTCGCAATTCCTCCAAAACCGCACTCGGCGGCATTGTAGCGGCACTATCGGTGACGATGATGTTTTTAACCGCCGTTATTCCGACGCTCACCTATGCGCTTCCGGCGGCGGCAGGGGTATTGCTGATTATCGTTGTGATTGATGTGGACAAAAAATGGGCGTTCGGCGTGTATGCGGCGGTAAGCCTTTTGTCGCTCTTGGTGCTGCCCGACAAAGAGGCGGCGGTCATGTACGTGTTCTTTTTCGGGCATTACCCGATTGTCAAGGCGATTTTGGAAAGCAAACATATCCACCGTGTTGTGCTTTGGTTGCTGAAACTGTTGCTGTTCAATGTGTCGGTTGCCGCGGCATATCTGATTATCATTTATGTGTTCCAACTGCCGCTTGACGATATGGAAGAATTCGGCAAGTGGGGAATCCCTCTGCTTTTAGGGTTGGGCAATGTTGTATTTGTTGTTTATGATGTTGCACTTTCTCGCCTTGTAACGCTGTATATGCTTAAATGGCGCAAAGCGTTTCGAAAAATCTTAAAATTTTAAAGAAACAGGCGTATTTTTACGCCTGTTTCTCTTTTCAAACGGCAAGGTTTGTGTTAAAATGATAAAAAATCCGATAAGGAGTGTATGGAATGCTTACAGAAGAAAGAGTTGTTGAAGTATTGAAAGAGGCGGGCGTCCTTTTAGAGGGGCACTTTTTGCTGACCTCCGGCAGACATTCCAACAAATATCTGCAATGTGCAAAAATCTTCCGCAACACCAAATACAGTGAGGAACTTTGCGCGGCTTTGGGCGAAAAATACGCCGATGCAGGTGTGGAAGTTGTCATTGGCCCCGCTATGGGCGCTGTGCAAATGGCATATGAGGTTTCGCGTGCGTTGAAATGCGAAAACTTCTTTACCGAGCGTGATGAAAACGGCAAAATGACCTTGCGCCGCGGCTTCGTTGTGGAACCCGGTCAAAAGGTTTTGATTGTAGAAGACGTTGTTACGACGGGCGGTTCTGTGAAAGAGGTTATTGAACTTGTGAAAGCGGCAGGCGGCGATATTGTCGGCGTTGGCTCCATTGTGGATCGCACGGGCGGTAAAATTGATTTCGGCGTGCCCTTTAAGGCGGTTTATTCTGCGGATGTAACTTCGTGGGAAAAAGACGAGTGCCCGCTTTGCAAGGCAGGCGAATTGGAACTCGTGAAGCCCGGCAGCCGTAAAATTAAATAATATGGCGGCGGAGAAACAACCCCACGCAGGGCATCGCGCACGGTTGCGCGCCCGCTTTTTGCGGGAAGGGTTAGACGCTTTTGAGGACCATAACGCATTGGAATTGCTGTTGTTTTATGCCATTCCGCAGCGCGACACCAACGAATTGGCACACAAACTGATAAACGCTTTCGGTTCGCTTTCTGCGGTGTTCGATGCACCTGTGGAAAGTTTGATGCAGGTCGGCGGTATCGGCGAAAACACGGCGGTTTTAATCAAACTTATCCCCGCAATGTATGGGAAATATGCGCGCAGTAAACAACGCCCCGATGTGTTGTATTTGAATTCTGCCGCGGCGGCAGGGGCGTATTTCACTTCGCTGTTTGCAGGCAAAAGCACGGAACATTTTTATGCGGTTTGTATGAATCACAAATGCAAGGTGTTAAAAACCGTGCTGATTTCCGACGGTACGGCGAGCGAAACGGCAATCAATACGCGCAAATTGTTGGAAGCGGCGGTGCATACGGGCGCAACCGATATGCTGATTGCACACAACCACCCCGAGGGCGTGGCTGCGCCTTCTATGGCAGATGTGGACGAAACGAACAAGTTGTTTCATATGCTCTCGAATGCGCAGGTGCGCTTGAATGACCATCTTATCGTCGCGGGGGACGAATGGTTTTCCATGGCGACTTCGCCGAAATTCAAGTTTATTTTTAAATAAGCGATAAAAAACGAAAAAGAAGGTTCAATTTTTGATTGAACCTTCTTTTTTGAAATGTTTATTCATCTAAGTTGATTAGACTTTGCCTTTTTAGCGCTTTGAGTTTTTCTTCTTCTATATTCACATAAATACATTCTTTGCATTGCCCTTGTGTATCTAACTCAATATATTCCGGCAAGCAAAATCCGGCATTTTCATATATGCAAAAATGATTTTCACACTTCATTTCTATCACCGATTATATTATAGAATATGTGCACCAAAATTGCAACTATAAAAGGTTATATAAATACAACCAAAAATAAGCATAATAGTATATGGGTGATTATTATGTTTAAAATCAATAACGAATTGAAAAATGCCAATGTTGCGCGCACGGTACGGTTTACGGAGCCGCTTTTTGAAAGGCTGAATAAAACAGCCGCCGAAAACGGCATTTCTTTTAATCTGTTGGTTTTGCAATGTTGCAAATACGCTTTGGACAATATGGCACAGCAACCGAATGCCGAAAGTGAACAATAAGGAAAAAAGAGGGTTCAATTGGATTTTTGAACCTTCTTTTTCATTGTATAGCCTTGTGTTTCTGTGTAAAACTACTTGACAAGCCTTGTGTTTTGCGGTATGATATTAGAACAAATGTTCTATTGCGAGGACGAGCCGAATGGAAGAACAAATTTTCAAATTACATTCCCCTTACAAGCCCACAGGCGACCAACCCGAAGCGATTGCCACGCTTGTAGAGGGATTGAATAAAGGTCATATGGAGCAAAAACCCTGCTCGGCGTTACGGGTTCGGGCAAAACGTTTACCATGGCAAACGTGATTGCCAAGGTCAATCGCCCGACTTTGGTGCTTGCGCACAACAAAACCCTCGCGGCGCAGCTTTGCTCGGAATTTAAAGAGTTTTTCCCCGAAAACGCCGTGGAGTATTTTGTGTCCTATTACGATTACTACCAACCTGAGGCGTATATTCCGACTACGGATACCTACATCGAAAAGGACTCCGCCATCAACGATGAAATCGACAAACTGCGCCACTCGGCGACTTCTGCTTTGTCCGAACGGCGCGATGTGATTATCGTGGCGAGCGTTTCGTGCATTTACACATTGGGTGATCCGATTGATTACCGCAATATGGTCATTTCCCTGCGGCAGGGGATGCAGAAAGACCGCGACGAACTGTTAAAAAAATTGGTCGAAATCCAATACGAACGCAATGACATCAACTTTATCCGTAACAAATTCCGTGTGCGCGGCGATGTGGTTGAGATTTTCCCTGTATACTCTAACGATACCGCCGTTCGCGTGGAGTTTTTCGGCGATGAAATCGACCGCATTTCCGAAATTAACCCCATTACGGGGCAGGTGAAAAATGTGGTGTCGCATGTCGCAATTTACCCCGCTTCGCACTATGTTGTGTCGCCTGACAAACTCGAAAAGGCGATAGAAGAAATTTTAACCGAAATGGAAGCGCGCGTCGAGGAGTTTACCAAAGAGGGCAAACTGTTGGAAGCACAGCGCATCCGTCAGCGTACCGAATACGATATGGAAATGCTGCGGGAAACGGGATTTTGCAAAGGCATTGAGAACTATTCGCGCGTGATGTCCGGGCGCGAACCGGGCTCTGCACCGTTTACGCTGTTGAACTATTTTCCCGAGGATTTTATTTTGTTTGTGGACGAGTCCCATGTCACGCTCCCGCAGGTGCGCGGTATGTACGGCGGCGACCGTTCCAGAAAAGAATCCCTTGTAGACTTTGGTTTTCGTCTGCCGTCGGCGTTCGATAACCGTCCGCTGACATTCGATGAGTTTTATGAGCGCGTCGGGCAAAAAATCTTCGTCAGCGCCACGCCGGGCGAATTGGAAAAACAAAAAAGCGTGCAAATCGCCGAGCAGGTCATTCGTCCGACCGGGCTTTTAGACCCCGAAATTTTCGTGCGCCCCACCGATGGGCAGATTGAGGATTTGATTTCCGAAATCCACCTGCGTACCGAGCGCGGCGAACGCGTTTTGGTGACTACGCTCACGAAAAAAATGGCGGAGAATTTAACCGACTTTTTGGATACCCACGGCATCAAGGTCAAATATATGCACTACGATATTGATACCATTGAGCGTATGGAGATTATCCGCGATTTGCGTTTGGGCGAATTTGATGTGCTTGTGGGCATAAACCTGTTGCGCGAAGGGTTGGATATTCCCGAGGTGTCGCTCGTTGCGATTTTGGATGCCGACAAAGAGGGATTTTTGCGTTCGGAAACTTCGCTTATTCAAACCATCGGCAGAGCCGCACGAAACGCGCACGGCGAAGTCATTATGTATGCAGACAGTGTCACGCCGTCTATGGAACGCGCGATTGACGAAACCGTCCGCCGCCGCGAAAAACAGATGCGTTATAACGAAGAACACGGCATTACGCCGACTACCATACAGAAAGATGTTCGCGAGATTTTGGAAATTTCCACCCACGCGGACGACAAACCCCCGCGCAAGCGCCTAAGTGAACGCGAGCGGCAGGCAATGATTGTAAAACTGACTGCCGAAATGCGCGCGGCGTCAAAACTTTTGGAATTTGAACACGCGGCAATGCTGCGCGACAAAATCAAGGAACTTAAAGAAGGAAAACACTGATGGCAAGCAAAAACATTGTAATCAAAGGTGCGAGAGAGCACAATTTGAAAAATATCGATGTCGAAATTCCGCGCGACAAATTGGTGGTTTTGACGGGACTTTCGGGTTCGGGCAAATCCTCTTTGGCGTTCGATACGATTTACGCCGAGGGGCAGCGCCGCTATATGGAGTCCCTGTCCTCCTACGCGCGTATGTTTTTGGGGCAAATGGAAAAACCGAATGTCGATTCGATTGACGGGCTTTCTCCCGCCGTTTCCATCGACCAAAAAACCACCTCGAAAAACCCGCGTTCCACCGTCGGCACCGTAACGGAGATTTACGATTATTTGCGCCTTTTGTATGCGCGTATCGGCGTGCCGCATTGCCCGGTTTGCGGGCGCAAAATCGAGCGACAGTCGGTCGATACCATTGTCGATAAGGTTCTCGAATTGCCGAACGGCACGAAAATTCAGGTGATGGCGCCCGTTGCCCGCGGCAGAAAAGGTGAGCATCAAAAAGAACTCGATGCGGCACGGCGTTCGGGTTTTGTGCGTGTGCGCATTGACGGCAATCTGTACGATTTATCCGAGGAAATCAAACTCGATAAAAATATCAAACACAACATCGAAATCATTGTAGACCGCTTGGTCATCAGCGAAGATATTCGCAGCCGATTGGCAGATTCGGTGGAAACCGCCACCACGCTTGCAAACGGTACGGTGCTCGTCAATATTTTGGACGGCGAGGATATGCTTTTTTCGCAGAACTACGCCTGCCCCGAGCACGGCGCGTCCATTGACGAACTTACCCCGCGTATGTTCTCTTTCAACAACCCGTTCGGTGCGTGCGAAACCTGCACGGGCTTGGGTGTGTTTATGCGCGTAGACCCCGATTTGGTTGTTCCGAATAAAAAACTGTCTATCCGTGACGGCGCAATCCGCGCAAGCGGCTGGACGAACGCCGAGGGCGGCACCATAGCGCAAATGTATTATGAAGCACTCGGCAAAAAATACAAATTTACCTTGGATACCCCCATTTGCGACCTTTCCAAAAAGGCGCTCGATGCGCTTTTGTACGGCACAAAAGGCGAAAAATTGCAAATGCAGCGCACCAATGTTTACGGTACGGGCAGTTATTCTGCGGCGTTCGAGGGCGTCATCAACAACTTACAACGCCGCTACAACGAATCCACAAGCGAGTGGTCACGGTGGGAAATCGAACAGGTGATGAAAGCCTGCGATTGCCCCGATTGCCACGGCGCGCGCTTAAAACCGATTACCTTGTCTGTAACGGTCGGCGGCATCAACATCTACGAATTTACGCAAATGTCCATTGCGAAAGAATTGCAGTTTTTAGATGCTTTGCAACTCACAGAGCGTGAGCAGGTCATCGGCACGCAAATTTTAAAAGAAATCCGCAGTCGGTTGCAGTTTTTATCGAGCGTGGGACTTGAGTATTTAACGCTTTCCCGTTCGGCGGGTACGCTTTCGGGCGGAGAAAGTCAACGTATTCGTTTGGCAACGCAAATCGGATCGTCTTTGATGGGCGTTTTGTATATTTTGGACGAACCGAGCATAGGACTTCATCAGCGCGACAATGAAAAACTCATCGGCACTTTGAAGCGCTTGCGCGACCTCGGCAATACCTTGATTGTGGTCGAACACGATGAAGATACCATGTACGCCGCCGACTATATTGTGGACATCGGCCCCGGTGCGGGCGTGCACGGCGGGCAGGTGGTGTGCGCGGGCACGGTAGAGGATGTTAAGAACTGCCCCGACTCTGTCACAGGGCAATATTTAAGCGGCAAACGCAAGATTTTGGTGCCCGAAACACGCCGCGAAGGCAACGGCAAAGAATTGGTTGTGTGCGGCGCGGCGGAAAACAACCTGAAAAAGATTGATGTGCATTTCCCATTGGGCAAATTCATTGCCGTGACGGGGGTTTCGGGTTCGGGCAAATCGTCGCTTGTCAACGAAATTCTGTATAAGCGCCTTGCCAATGAACTGAACGGTGCGAAAAAGCCCGTCGGCAAGCATAAAGATATTTTAGGATTGGAAAATCTCGATAAGGTGGTCGATATTGACCAGTCGCCCATCGGCAGAACACCGCGTTCCAACCCCGCAACATACACAGGTGTGTTCACCGATATTCGCAATTTGTTTGCGCAAACGCAAGATGCCAAAATGCACGGATTTTCCCCGAGCCGCTTTTCCTTTAATGTCAAAGGCGGGCGGTGCGAGGCTTGCCAAGGCGACGGCATTGTCAAAATTGAAATGCACTTTTTGGCGGATGTTTATGTGCCGTGTGATGTGTGCAAAGGCGCACGGTTTAACCGCGAAACGCTCGAGGTAAAATACAAGGGCAAGTCTATTTATGATGTCTTGGAAATGACGATTGAAGAAGCGATGGGTTTCTTTGAGAACATCCCGAAAATTCACCGCAAACTGAAAACCATTTACGATGTCGGCCTGGGTTATGTGAAATTGGGACAGCCTGCCACCACGCTTTCGGGCGGCGAAGCACAGCGCGTCAAACTTGCCACCGAACTTGCGCGCCGTCCCACGGGCAGAACGATTTATATTCTCGACGAGCCGACCACGGGTTTGCATACCGCCGATGTGCACCGCTTGATTGACGTGTTGCAAAAACTTTGCGACGGCGGCAACACCGTGGTGGTCATAGAGCATAATTTGGATGTAATCAAGGTTGCCGACCATATCATTGATTTGGGCCCCGAGGGCGGTGACAAAGGCGGCTGTGTCGTTGTAGAGGGCACGCCCGAACAGGTTGCAAAATGTAAAAAATCTTATACGGGGCAGTATTTAAAACCACTTTTGAAATAAAGGGGAACGCGTATGCAATCGGTTACATGGAATCTTTGGCACGGCTGTCAAAAAATCAGCACGGGCTGTGCGCATTGCTATGTCTACCGCACCGATGCAAAATATGACCGTGACAGCGCGCAGGTTTATAAAACGCAGAATTTCAATTTGCCGTTAAAAAAAGACCGCAAAGGCGCGTACAAAATCCCGTCGGGCACGCTTGTATATACCTGCTTCACTTCGGATTTCTTGCTGGAAGCGGCGGACGAGTGGCGCGCCGAAGCGTGGGAAATGATGAAAAACCGAAGCGATTGCACCTTTTTGTTTATTACCAAGCGTATAGACCGCTTTTCGCAGTGCGTGCCGCCCGATTGGGGCGGGGGGTACCCGAATGTTGTGGTCTGCTGTACGGTCGAAAATCAGGACCGCGCCGATTACCGCTTGCCGTATTTGCTTTCGACAAAGGCGAAGTATAAAGAGATTATCTGTTCCCCGTTGTTGGAAAGTATAGACATTTCCCGCTTTTTGTCGCCCGAAATCCGCGGCGTGACGGTCGGCGGCGAGTCCGGCGAGGAGGCGCGCGTGTGCGATTACGGTTGGGTTTTGGATATTCGCCGCCAATGCGTTGCGGCAAATGTTCCGTTTTTCTTTCAGCAAACGGGCGCACGCTTTTTAAAAGACGGTAAACTCTACCGTATCCCGCGTAAAGAACAGCACAGGCAAGCGCGCAAGGCAAATTTGAATTTCGGCATACGAAATGTGTAAAAACCGGGAAAACAGACCAATCGTCCTGCTTCTTGTAAAAATGTTGGAAAAACAGGCGAAATGTTGACTTTTTACTCGTGCTGTGCTATAATTTCCAAACATTTGACTACTTTTTGTTTATTGGAGAAGCCTATGAACATTTTTGATTCTGTTTATGAAATCAACTGTACGCATCCTGAAAAGCGTGCGCTGTCTATTAAAATGGACAACGGCGACCAACGCATTTATACCTACGGCGAAATGTTTGACCGTGTGGAAGTTTATGCAAATGCGTTAAAAGCGGCAGGTGTAAAACGCGGCGACCGCGTGGCTTTCGTTTCCGAAAGTTGCCCGGAATGGACAATTGCATTTTTGGCTGTGTGCAAATTAAACTGCACGGCGGCTTTGATAGACGCGTCGATGGCGGCGGCGGAACTCGATGAATTCATCACCCGTTCCGATGTCCGCGCGGCGTTTTTTTCGCCCAAAACGGCGGAAAAATTCCAAGAAAAACCGTCCTACTTGTTCCCTGTATTCAATATTGTGGACGCTACGGTGTTGCCGGGGTATTTGCCTTCGGTTTCGGCGGAGTTACCCGCCACACCCGATGCGGACGCGGACATTGCGTGCATCATTTTTTCCTCGGGTACCACGCGCGAAGCG
>DAVZHM010000062.1:0-11411 GCA_052273845.1 Candidatus Fimenecus sp.
TCAACGCCACGGTGGGCGCGGCGATGAGCGCTTATTGCTGCAACAACCGCGTCACCGACGAACAAAAAGCATTGGTGGAAAAACTTTGCGCTTCGTTCGGCGAAGTCATGTGCTTGCCGGAAACAAGTTTCCCGTTGTTCGGGGTGCTTGCAGGCTGTGCGCCCGCGTATTGTTATATGTTTATCGATGCGTTGGCTCGTGCGGGTGTGAAAAACGGTATGGCAAAGGCAGACGCATTGAAAATCGCGGCACAAACGGCTTTGGGCAGTGCAAAGCAGATTTTGGAAAGCGGTGCGCACCCGTGGGAACTTGTTGACCGCGTTTGTTCCCCCGGCGGCACCACAATTGAAGGCGTGGCTTCTTTACAAGCGGACGCATTTGATGCATCGGTTGCCCGCGCGGTAGATGCGGCGCTCGAAAAGGACGCAAAACTGTAATTTTAAAAGAATATTGCAAAACAAAAACCGTGCAGTTGCCCAAGTGTCCTTAAGGACACTTGGGCAGGTTTATTCGCCTGAAGGCGAGTGGTATTGTCTTGCGACAGTTTTATTGCTTCGCAGTTTTATTGTGCTTTGCACAGTTTTTAGGCGAATAAAATAAAGCTGAAGCCGTTAAGGATTCAATATAACTTTTGATTCATCAAAAATATCACTCTGCGCAAAGCACGGAATATCACGAAAAAAATAATTACCGCCCGAAAAGAGTTTTGCCAATCTTTTTCGGACGGTTTTGTTTTATACGGTAACAAATAGGAAATTTGGTTGCAAGATTTTTTATAATTTGCAGGTAACTCACCTTAAGTTCTTTATTGCACGGCTTTTGTATGATTTTATGAAATCACTTTCGCACGCAGGTGTAATTTCCGCTTTGCAAGACCTCTAACAAATCAGCGTTTGACTTGATTTTGGATTCAGTGACAATCCCGCCGCGCGCCGCATCCTCTTCTCTGTGAAAATCCGAACCCGAAGTGCCGCGCAAGTTATGCATTTTCGCCCATTTTTCGGCGATGCCGTTGCGGGAATTGTGCCGCACGCAGGCGTTGTAGATTTCCACACCGTCCAAATACGCGGGGTTGACAATGTGCATACCTGTTCTGAACGGATGTGCCTGAAACACCAAAAGACCGTTTCAGTGCGCCAATTCCGAAAAAGAGGAAAGCCGCATATCTAACAATGCGGGATTTTTGCGCAAAAACGATTCGGTTACGCCGTATACGAGATAATCGTTTCGGTCGCCCTTGCGTGCAAAGCGCAGTTCCATACCCAAAAGCACGGTAAGGTCGTCGCCTGCCGCACGCACAGCCGCACGGTATCCCGCCAAGAATATATCGACTTTTTCGTCCCACGAAAGATTTTGTTTTTTGCAGGCTTCATAGGTCGAGGGGCTGAAATGGTCGGTAATGACCACCGTGCTGTATCCCACCGCTTTGTAAAGCGAAACGAGCTTTTCGGCGCGCTCATTTGCACAGCGGCTGGTTTCTGCCGTGTGGGCGTGTAATTCTGTAAGGTAATGCGCCATTGTATACATCTCCCTGATTTTTCGCTTCCCATTATACAACAACCATTGAATTTTGTCGAGAACATCGACAAATTTCTGCATTTTTGACAACAAATTCAAATTGCAATTCCCAATAGTTTGTATTATCATAATATATGCATAACTTTGCGCTTTAGTCAGGAGGAAATAGAATGGAATGTACGTGCAACCGAGCAAAAAGTGATTTGACACTTTTGGAGCCGGTGCTTGAAACCTACGCCGACCAAAAAGGCAGTTTGATTACGATTTTGCAAAAGGCGCAGGAAATATACGGGTATCTCCCGCAGGATGTGATTCGGCACATTTCCGAACGCACAGGGGTGAAGCCTGCCAAAATTATGGGCGTTGCGACCTTTTATACGCAATTTCGTCTGCAACCCGTCGGCAAGTATTTGATTATGCTTTGCAAAGGCACGGCTTGCCACGTAAACGGCTCGGATTTGATTGAAAAAACCATTACGGAAACCCTCGGCATCCATGACGGAGAAACCACCGAGGACGGTCTGTTTACTTTAAAGAACGTTGCGTGCCTGGGTTGTTGCAGCCTTTCGCCCGTGATGATGATTAACGAGGAAACCTACGGCAGTTTAACGCCCGACAAAACCAAAGCGATTTTGGCACGGCTGACCGAAGAAGCAAAGGAGGCGGCGGAATGAAAAAGATTGTTGTCGGCGCGGGCAGTTGCGGCATCGCCGCAGGCGCACAAAAAGTGTATGACGCGCTCGCAAACTATAACAATGACAATGCCTACACCCTGACCATCACCGGTTGTAACGGGATGTGCTTTTTGGAACCGATTGTCGATATCTACGAGGAAAACGGCGATTTAACCCGCTTGGTGAAAGTCACGGCGGACGATGCCGTAACGATTGCCGAAGCTGTGAAAAGCGGGGATTTGGCTGCCCTTTCCGGTCTTGTGATTTCCGAGGAAGACGCGGAATTTTTGAATAAACAAACCCGCATTGCATTGCACCATTGCGGTGTGATTAACCCCGAGGAGTTGTCGGATTACGAAGCAACGGACGGCTACAAAGCCATTCGCAAAGTGCTCGAAACCATGACACCCGAAGAAGTCATTGAAGAAATTAAAGTTTCGGGACTTGCCGGCCGCGGCGGCGCGGGATTCCCGACTTGGTTTAAGTGGAACGCCGCAAGAAGTTCCGAGGGCGAAGAAAAATATCTCATCTGCAACGCGGACGAGGGTGACCCCGGTGCGTTTATGGACAGAGCCGTTATCGAGGGCGACCCCCATTCTTTGATTGAGGGTATGCTCATCGGCGCGTATGCCATCGGCGCAAAAGAGGCAATCGTTTATGTGCGTGCGGAATATCCGCTTGCCATTAAGCGCTTGGAGCGTGCGATTAAACAGGCAGAGGAAAAAGGCTATCTCGGAAACCATATTTTCGGGAGCGAGTTCTCCTGCAAAATGCGCATCAAAGCGGGCGCGGGCGCGTTCGTTTGCGGCGAGGAAACAGCGCTTATCGAATCTTTGGAGGGCAGCCGCGGTATGCCGCGCTTAAAGCCGCCGTTCCCCGCACAGGCGGGCTATTGGCACAAGCCTTCCAATATCAACAATGTGGAAACATTCGCCAATGTCGCGTGGATTTTGTTAAACGGCGGTAACGCGTTTGCCGCAATGGGCACAGAGGGCAGCAAAGGCACAAAGGTGTTCGCGCTGACGGGCAAAATCCGCCGCGGCGGCCTTGTCGAAATCCCGATGGGAAAAACGCTTCGCGATGTAATTTTTGACATCGGCGGCGGCATTCGCGACAATAAACAGTTTAAAGCCGTGCAAATGGGCGGCCCCTCGGGCGGCTGTATCCCTGCGGATTTGTTGGACACCGTCATTGACTATAAGGCGCTCGGCGCAACGGGTGCGATTATGGGTTCGGGCGGTATGGTCGTTATGGACGAAGATACCTGTATGGTCGGTATGGCGAAATTCTTTTTGGATTTCACCGCAAAAGAGTCCTGCGGCAAGTGCGTGCACTGCCGTCTCGGCACCAAGCGGATGCTCGAAGTCTTAACCCGCATCACTGAGGGCGAGGGGAAGGCGGGCGATATTGAATTGCTCGAAGAACTTTGCTATTCGATTAAAGACGGTGCGCTGTGCGGATTGGGGCAGACCGCGCCCAATCCGGTGCTGACCACCATTCGGTATTTCCGCGATGAGTTTGAAACGCATATCGAAAAGAAACAATGCCCCGCAGGCGAATGCACAGCGCTTGTGACTTACGAAATCAACCCCGAAAAGTGCATCGGCTGTACGAAATGTGCGCGGAATTGCCCGGTCGGCGCAATTACGGGCACGGTAAAAAGCGTACACACCATTGATACAAGCGTTTGTATCAAGTGCGGTAAGTGCGCCGAAAACTGCAACTTCTCGGCTGTGGAGGTACACTGATGAGCAAAATCACCATTACAATAGATAATCATACGCTGTCGGTCGAAGCGGGTACAACCTTGCTCACCGCGGCAACACAAAACGGATTAAAAATCCCGAACCTCTGCTATGACGGCAGAGTGGAACTCTACGGCGCGTGCGGACTGTGTGTTGTCGAGGTGGAGGGTACGCCCAAACTGTTGCGCGCTTGCTCCACAAAGGCAACAGACGGTATGGTGGTACACACCGACACAGAGCGCGTGGTGCGTGCAAGAAAAGTGGCGCTGGAATTGCTTTTGTCCGACCATGACGGCGACTGCAAAGCCCCCTGCACCAAAGCATGCCCTGCGAATACCGACTGTCAAGGCTATGTCGGCTTAATTGCCAACGGCGAATATACCGAGGCAACACGCCTTATTAAAGATAAAATCCCCCTGCCGTCATCTATCGGCAGAGTTTGTCCGCATCCGTGCGAAAAGGAATGCCGCCGTCAGTTTGTAGACGAACCGGTTTCTATCGCAAATTTGAAAGCCTTTGCTTCCGATATGGATATGGCAAGCGAATCGCCGTATGTTCCGCCCGTGGAACCCGACAGCGGCAAAACGGTTGCGGTGGTCGGCGGCGGCCCTGCGGGACTTACCGCGGCGTATTTTCTGCGCCGTCAGGGACACAGCGTAACTGTGTTTGACGCCATGCCGAAAATGGGCGGTATGCTCCGCTACGGCATTCCCGAATACCGTTTGCCCAAAAGCCTTTTGGATCGTGAAATCGCGCAAATTTCCGCTTTGGGCGTCACGCTGAAAAACAATGTCAAAATCGGTAAAGATACAACAGTTGAAGCATTACAAAAAGAGTTTGACGCCGTTGTGCTTGCGACGGGCGCATGGTGCAGCAGTAAAATGCGCGTGCCCGGCGAAGAAAGTCCCCGCGTTTTGGGCGGCATTGACTTCTTGCGCACGGTCGCACTCGGCAGTCCTGCCGAAATCGGTAAAACCGTAGCGGTGGTCGGCGGCGGCAACACGGCAATGGACGCGTGCCGCACGGCGGTGCGTTTGGGCGCCGAAACCGTGTATGTCATTTATCGCCGCACACGCGATGAAATGCCTGCCGAAGATGTTGAAATTCTCGAAGCCGAGGAAGAGGGCGTACAGTTTAAATATCTGACTTCGCCCATCTCGTTCCGTGATGCAAACGGCAAAGTCGTTGCCGTTTTGCAAAAAATGCAACTCGGCGCGCCCGACCAAAGCGGCAGACGCCGTCCGGAACCCATTGAAGGTGCAACCGAGGAATTGGCGCTTGATACCGTCATTATGGCAATCGGGCAGTACCCGAATTTGGAAGGCTTTGAAAGCGTAGAGGCCACCAAACGCAATACGGTTGCCGCCGATGAAGAAACCTTCCGCACCTCATTAGAGGGCGTGTTTGCCGTAGGCGATATGACCAACCGCGGCGCATCTATTGCGATTGCGGCCATCGGCGAAGCACAAAAGGCGGCGGTGATTATCGACCGCTATTTGAACGGCGAAGCGGCACGCTACAAAAAGCCGTATTTCGTAGAACGCACCTTACCGCCGGAATTCTTTGAAAAATTCCCGAAAGCACCGCGCGCAAAAATGCCGCAGCTTTCCCCCGCAGAGCGCAAAACCAATTTCAAAGAGGTTTCCAAAGGCTTTTCGGAAGAAACCGCCAAAAAAGAAGCCATGCGCTGTCTTGAATGCGGATGCCACGATTATTACGAGTGCAAACTCATTTCCTACGCCAATCAGTATGATGTGCACCCCGAACGCTTTGCGGGTGAAAAGCATCACCGTAACGAGGAAAATGTTAATTCGCTGATTGCGCGCAATACCGATAAATGTATTTTGTGCGGGCTTTGCGTGCGCGTCTGTGAAGAAGCAATGGGCAAAACCAATTTGGGACTTTTGGGCAGAGGGTTTAACACCGTCGTCAGCCCCGAATACTGTCTGCCGTTGGAAGAAAGCAGTTGTATGTTCTGCGGGCAGTGCGTCACCGTTTGCCCGACAGGCGCTTTGCGCGAGAAAGAACCCGTTATCAAACGCGTACCCGTACAAGAGCAAAGCGTGACTTCCGTTTGCAATTTCTGCTCGGCACTTTGCAAAACCGACCTGCGCTTTGTGGGCAAAACCGTGATGCGCGCACTCCCCGCAGGGGATAAAGGTCTTTTGTGCAAAGGCGGTCGCTTCGGTATTTTCGCGGCAAACAATCAACTGCCCGCACTTACTGCCGAAGCTCTCGCAAATATTGCCGACGCTTTAAACACTTACGGCGACAGCGTAGCGGTTGTGCTTGGGCCGACTGCCACATTGGAAGAAATCTCGTTTGCAAAACAGAATTTCCCGTCGGTCTATGCTGATGTGCATGCATATTCCGCCGCAAAAGACGGCGTAAAACTGTTGAAAATCCCGTCTGTTTCGGAATATAAGGGCGAAAAAGCGGTTGTGTTGCTCGATTGCAAACGCCCCGCAGCGCTTACGGCAGAATATACCGTTTTGCTTTCCAATGCGTATGCGGATTTTGCCGACGCACAAATCTTTACAGCGCCGTTCACCGCTTGCGACGGCACCTATTTGAAAGGCGAAACCGTTTGCAGTTTGCACGCGGCGGTCAAAACCGAATTGCCGACTGTACTCGAAGCGCTTTCTGCCCTTTGTAATGAGCAAGCACAAACTGCACAAGCGATATTCAGCACGCTGAAAGATGCATATCCCGTATTGCAAACCGCAAAAGCGGACACAGCTGTGGAAAAAGCAACCGTCCGCGACGGTGGCAAGTATCATTTCAATGACCAAAGCGTCAGCATCGCAGAATTCTGCGATAACGATTAAATTTCATATTCTGTTGCGAAGGTGTCTCGGGGCAAATGCCGCCGAGGTGAAAAGGGAACACGGTGTAAATCCGTGACAGCCCCCGCTGCTGTAACGCGCAACGCAAATGCCAAAAAGCCACTGAATGTATTTCGGGAAGGCGGCATTGTGCGGCTTGAGCGCGAAGTCAGAAGACCTGCCTTGGCAATAGGCGCGGGGAATTAAACTATATCAGGTTTAACTTTCCTTGCCATATGCAAAAATTCTTTCGGTGGGAGAGAAGTATGCAGAACAATACAATCGGTTTATCCTTTCGTTTGTTGTGCATCGGGCGAGACTCCCATTTTCGGGCGTCTCGCTTTTTTTGCCGAAAAGGAGGGATGTAGAAGCACAACAAAAGTATCCACGCAAAATTTCAAGTACAGAAAGGAAATTAAAATGAAACTGAAAAAAATGGTATCCGTTTTTGCAGCCGTACTGTTGGTTTGCGCACTTTGCATGCAAACGGCTTTTGCCGCCGATGTAACCGCGTTGAAGGAGAAAACCGCAACTTGGCTGCAAACCCCCGAAAACACACAGTTTGATTATACCAAAACCGATTATGCAGACAGCCTTATGGACTGGACGGCATTCACCTTGGCACGCGATTTTCGCACCGTGCCCGCGGAATATTCGGCGTACATCCAAGAAGCGGTCAAAAACAGTTTTGACTCGCTTTATCCGTCGGATTTGGCACGCATCACTTTAAGCGTGACCGCGTGTGGTTTAGATGCGAAAAATATCGGCGGGCACAATTTGTTGAAAGCACTCGCAAATGTGGACTATTCCACGCAAGTGTATTTAAGCAGTCTTACTTTCCCGCTGATCGCCATGGATTTCAAAGCGGAATTTGATTTTGATGATGCTATCAAACAAACCATTATTGCAACCGTTTTGGCTGCACAACAGCCCGACGGCGGTTGGAGTTATTGTTCGAAGGATTTGTACGGCTACGGCATTTACTCCGACCCCGACAGCACCGCTATGGCATTACAGGCGCTCGCACCTTATGCGGATAATGCAGAAGTCGCTTCTGCTGCCGAAAAGGCGTTTGCCTATTTGAAAACACAGCAGGGCGACACGGGCGCTGTGCTTTCTTTCGGCGCGCCGAGCGGCGAATCCACCGCGCAGTATATCCTGGCGTTGTGCGCTTGGGGTGAAAATCCCGAAGATGCCGCATATACCGTCAACGGCAAAACGCTTGTAGACGGACTGTGCGCATTTATCACCGAAAACGGCGGCGCGCTGAATTACAAAAGCGTAGAGGACCCGCTGACCACCTATCAGGTTATGATGGCACTCGAAGCGGTCGAACGGTTCCAAAACAGCAAACCGTCCGTGTTTACCTATGATAAAAAGGTTGCGGATTTGAACACGGAAACGACTACAACTTCTGCGACAACCGAAAATGTGACAACCGCCTCTCCAAGTGAACCTGTTTCCATTCCCAAAACAGGCGGCACCCCGTTTGTAAGCGGCGTAGGCTTCCTTGTCTGCGGCGCAGCGGCGGTACTTTTCGCGCGTAAAAAAGATGCTTAAACGGTTTTTGTGCGCGGCGCTTGCCGCTGCACTTCTGTTGCTTTGCGCGTGCCAAAAAAAAGACGCCCAAAGCGTGTCCGACACGGCGGCATCCTCTGCCGCCCTGTCGGAAAATCAAGAAACCACCCTTGCCGCTGTGCCCGAAACCACAGCGGCAGGGGATATTGTTTTGCCCGAATCAGAGAATACACAAACTTCGCCGCAAAACGCGACAACACCGCCAAAAGAGACGCAGACCGAAACCCCCGCCGTACCGACGCCCCCTGAAAAAATACCTGCACAAGAAAATCCGAAAACGCAAACTGTTTCGCTGTCGGTCACTTGCCAAAACGCGATAAATGACGGGATTTTGGAAAACCCGAATTTTCAAGGCATTGTGCCCGAAAACGGCGTGTATTATGACAATTCCGCCGTGGAATTTGAGACGGGCGAAAGCGTTTTGCAGGTCTTAAAGCGGTGCTTAAAAGCACAAAAAATCGTGTATCAAATCGATTCAAGCGGCTATGTAAAAAGCATCGGCGGCTTGTCGGAATTTGCTTGCGGCGCGCAAAGCGGCTGGCTTTATAAAGTCAACGGCGAACTTCCCAATGTCTCCGCAAAATATTACACCTTACATGCGGGCGACCGTGTGGAATTTGTCTACACCTGCCGAAAGGGGGATGTCTGACGGTGATTGCCAATTCTCAATTTTACAAATTGCGCACCGACAGTTTACTTCTGTGCCTTGTTACGGTATGTTTAAGCGTGTCTTTGCGTATTCACCCCGTTTCGGGCGTATTATCTGTGGCGCTCGCAGTACTGTCCTTCGTTGCATATGGCAAAGCAGGCGAATTGCGGGCGGCTTTGCGTTTTTGCCTGCCCGTGGGCGTTATGCTCATTTTGTTTAATTTGCTCTTTAACCGCAACGGCGTAACGGTGCTTTTCTACCTTGGTGATATTTCCGTAACCCTCGAATCCGTCTTGTATGCGTTGTGCGCCGGACTTTGTTTCGCAGGTACAATGCTTTGGTTTTCGTTTTATTGCCTGTTTTTGGATGTTGACCGCGTATACCGCCTATTTGCGGGTGTTTCGCGGGGGTTGGGGATTGTCTTTTCGCTGTCTTTGTCGCTCGTCCCGAAAACCTTGGAAAAATACAACCAAATGCGCACACAAAACACGGTGCATACAACAAAATCGCACCGTCTTACAGGGCTTGTATTGCGCTTGTCCGCTTTAATTTCTTGGGTGTTTGAAGATGCGTTTTCCACCGCGCTTTCCATGAAAGCGCGCGGGGCGACGCTGCCCGCGCGAAAACGGCAATGGCAAAAACAAAGATTTACCGCCGCAGATTTCCTCTGTTCGGCGGTTTCGGTGCTTTCGGTTGCCGCGTGTTTTTCGCCGCCTTTCAAACTCGAAATTTACCCGCGCTTTGCGGGTATGCAATATGCAAACGGCGGAATTTGGTATGTGCCGCTGTTGCTTTTGTACGGTGCGCCGTGTATGTTTAAACTGTGGGAGGTACTCAAATGGAAATTCTTGCTGCAAAGGATTTGACCTTTACATATGCGGGCGCACAAACGCCCACGCTCGAAAATATTTCTTTTTCCGTGCCCGAAAATGCGTTTGCTCTTTTGTACGGTGCTTCGGGCAGCGGCAAAACCACGCTTCTGCGCCTGTTAAAGCCCGAACTTGCGCCGAAAGGTGAATGTAAAGGCGAAATTCTTTACAGCGGTAATCCGCTTTCCGAACTGCCGTGTGAGACTTCCGTGCGCGAAATTGCCTATACCGCCCAAAATCCCGACACGCAACAGGTCTCCGATTATGTCAAAAACGAACTTGCGTTTTTACCGGAGAATTTGGGATTGCCGCAATCGGAAATCCAACTGAAAATTGCCGAAACAGTTGGATTTTTCGGTATTTCGGATTTATATAACCGCAAAATCCAAACGCTTTCCGGCGGCGAAAAGCAACTTGTGAATTTGGCGTCCGCCTGTGTCGGCACGCCGCGCGTTTTGCTTTTGGATGAACCGTTTGCAATGTTGGATGTTGTCGGGGCAGAGCGCCTTTTGCGTGCGCTTGTGCGCTTACACGATGTTTTGGGCGTAACCGTTTTGCTCACGGAACACAACATTCAACCGCTTTTGCCGTATTTGACGCATGTGTTGGTTTTGGAAAACGGCACTTGCCGAACTTTTGCAGATACAGATGCGTTCTTGCGCGCCTATCCGTCGGCGGCGCTTTCTGCGGCGGTACCGCGGGCGTTGGGGATTTCTGTGGATGCGTTTTCTCCGAAAACCGAAGCGCAGGCGCGTGTGCTTTTGCAATCCGCCGCGCCGCAGATGTCCGTTTTGGGAAAAGCGTCCGCAAAAAGAGCCGAAACGCCGTTGCTGACGCTCAAAAATGCGTCTTTTCGCTACACGCGTGTCGGAAAAGATGTCCTCTCGGAATTGTCGCTTGCCCTGAATCAAGGCGAGGTCTTTTCCGTTCTCGGCGCAAACGGCGCGGGCAAAACCACGCTGTTGCGGTTGCTTCTCGGCGAATACAAACCGTATGCAGGCAAGCGCAAGGTATCGCCCGATGTAAAAATCGCCGCCGTGCCGCAAAATCCGCAAGCGTGCTTCGCATTTGAAACGGTTGCGGAAGTTTTGAGCGCCGCCGCCGAGCCCCCCGCGCCCAAAGCGTTGTTCCATATCTTAAACGATGCGCTAAATACCGCCCCCGCGCCCTTGCCGGCAGTCCAAAGCATCGCGAAAACCCTGCAGATTTCCGATGCGCTCTCGCAAAATCCCTTTGATTTGAGCGCCGGTCAGCAACAGCGCGTGGCGATTGGTGCTTCGCTTCTTGAAAATCCCGATATTCTTTTGCTTGACGAGCCGACCAAAGGTTTGGACGCCCCTTGCAAAGCGTCGCTTCTTTCCTTGCTTGCCGATTTAAAATCTGCGGGGAAAACGATTTTGTTGGTCACGCACGATTTGGATTTTGCCGCGGAATGTGCCGACCGCTGTGCCTTGCTGTTCGACGGGCGATTTGTGTTTGAGGGTGCGGCGCGCGATTTCTTTACACACGGGGACTTATATACATCTTCTGTCGCGCGGATGTTTTCATATATC
>DAVZHM010000063.1:0-11344 GCA_052273845.1 Candidatus Fimenecus sp.
CTAAAACGGTTCGAGGGTTCGAATCCCTTGCTCTCCGCCATAAAAAAAGCACCGACTTTGTCGGTGCTTTTTTCAATGAAATAAATCCCTTTCAGGATTTGTGAAATACACTTTGTGTATGAAATATTCCTGCGGAATAGAAATACGCTGTGGCGTATGAGGGGTTTATTTTATTGCACATTTTTGAACAGCAAAAACATCTCATAATCCGTAAGGATTATTTCATATCGAGCATCAGTTTGATGTTTCATTAAAAATTTCGCGGGTTCAGTTTTGTGCGCAATTGTAATCAGTTTTACACTATCTTTCCCAAAAGAGCTAATGCTTTTGCATTGGATTTTTTTAATTTCATTTGTGTTTTAGGCTGTTAAGTTAAATTGTAACAGCCTTTTTATTTTGTCAGAATCTGCGCATACTAAAATTAAATTCATTTAGGAGGAAGTAAAATGATTGAAAGCGATACCGTAAAACTGTTGCGTGAATGCAATGCCGGCACAAAAATGGGCATAGACACGATTGAGGAAGTCATGGAACGAGTAAAGGACCGTGCCTTTTACGCACTCTTAAAAACCTGCAAAGAAGAACACATCAAATTAGAATCGGAAACCGGCGCGCTTTTACAGGATTATTGTGACGAGGGTAAAGAACCGAATCCAATGGCAAAAGGAATGAGTTGGATGAAAACCAATGTAAAAACCGCTTTGGAACCCGGTGACAAAACGATTGCAGACCTCGTGACGGACGGCTGCAATATGGGTGTAAAGTCCTTGCAACGGTATTTAAACCAATATGAAGCCGCCGAAGAACGCGCAAAAAACATTGCAAAAAAACTGATAAAACTCGAAAAAAATTTGGCAAACGATATTGCAAAATATCTTTAAATCGCTTGCGGGCAGTACCGAAAAAGTACTGCCCGCTTTTTGCACATATATAGCACGCACTCGCATAGTATGGTAAAAACGATTTTGGAGGGAAAGAATATGTGTGGAATTGCAGGTGCAGTTTCCTATTGCTGCGATATTACAGACGAAAAGAATCGCTTTTTGAAAATGCAAAAAGTGCTAACGCCGCGTGGCCCTGATGCGTACGGCGCATATTTTCATAAAAACGCGGCACTTTTGCATACACGGCTTGCGGTGATTGATTTGAAAAACGGTGCGCAACCGATGCAAACGATATATAAAGAAAACCGCTACACCGTAGTGTACAACGGTGAATTGTACAACACGGAAGAAATTCGGCAAGAGTTGCTTGCCTGCGGACATACTTTTTCAGGGCACAGCGATACCGAGGTATTGCTGAAAGCTTACACCGAATGGCAGGAAAAGTGTGTAGAACGGTTTAACGGTATTTTTGCCTTTGCCGTGTTTGATGAAGCTCGTAAAACACTCTTTTTAGCGCGCGACCGCATTGGCGTAAAGCCCTTATTTTACGCGCAGACCGATACGCATTTTCTGTTTGCTTCGGAGTTAAAATCCATATTAGCGAGTGAATATATCAAGCCCGAATTGGATTTACAAGGCATATCCGAAGTGATGTTCATCGGGCCCGGCAGGACTCCCGGTTGCGGGGTATTCCGCAATATTTTCGAACTGCCGCCCGCGCATTATGCATATTTTACGCAGGACGGGTTGCAAATACACCGTTATTGGGAACTGCGTGACAACCCGTTCACTGACTCCTTTGCACAGACGGTAGAAACCGTTCGCTATTTGGTGACAGATGCCATTACAAGACAACTTGTTTCCGATGTGCCCGTGTGCACCTTCCTTTCGGGCGGCTTGGATTCAAGCATTATTTCCTCTGTCGCTGACAAATACTTTCACGCACGCGGCGAGCAGTTGCATACCTTTACCGTCGGTTACAAAAACAACGACAAATACTTTCACGCGAGCAAATTTCAGCCGAACAGCGATACACAGTTTATAGGCATCATGAACGAGTACTTACACGCGCAAAATCATTTGGTCGAAATTGACACGCCGCAACTCGTTGAAGCTTTATATGCAGCTGTGGACGCAAGAGATTTGCCCGGAATGGCTGATGTTGACAGTTCACTGCTTCTATTTTGCAGAGAGATTAAAAAACAAGGTACGGTTGCACTTTCAGGTGAGTGTGCCGATGAAATTTTCGGCGGCTACCCATGGTATCGCGACAAAACCATTCGCATGACAAACGGATTCCCATGGGCACAGTCTACAAAATATCGGAAAACCTTTTTACAGACGGAATTGGCACATCAAATTGATGCCGAGGGGTATGTGCAGGAAAGGTACAACGAAACCTTGCGCCGCACACATAAAATCGAGGGCCTTTCGGACACGGAAAGCCGTATGAAAGAAATGATGAAATTAAATTTAGAGTGGTTTATGCAAACACTGTTAGACCGAAAAGACAGAATGAGTATGGCGTGCGGATTGGAAGTACGCGTGCCGTTTTGCGATTATCGAATTGCAGAGTATTTATACACCGTTCCGTGGGAATATAAAGATTATAAGCACTACGAAAAAGGCTTACTTCGCGAAGCGGTCAAAGATTTGTTGCCCGATGAGATTTTGTGGCGTAAAAAAAGCCCGTATCCGAAAACACACAACCCCGCATACCTTGCCGCAGTGCATGCAGAACTTCGGAAGGTATTGGAAACCCATAATGCACCGATTTTTGAAATTGTAAAAAAAGATGCGTTGGAAACTTTACTGACCGAGGAAGTCAGCGAACCGTGGTACGGGCAGTTGATGACCACGCCACAAACAATTGCCTATTTTGTGCAGATGAATTATTGGCTTGAAAAATGGAATATACAAATTAAAGTATAAAATTTCGGAGGGTTAAAATGAAGGACAATGGTTTTACCAAAAAAATTGCGATTATCGGCACAGGATTTGTCGGAATGAGTTTTGCATATGCTCTGCTTTGCGACGGCACGTGCGATGAAATGGTGCTCATTGATGTAAACCGCAAAAAAGCCGTCGGCGAAGCAATGGATTTAAACCATGGGCTTGCCTTCGCAAAATCGAATATGAAAATCTTTGCCGGCGAATACACAGATTGCGCTGACGCAGATATGGTGGTAATTTGTGCAGGCGTTTCGCAAAAGCCGGGTGAGGACAGAATTTCCCTACTCAAACGAAACCGTACCGTGTTTGAAAGCATCATCTCCCCTGTCTTGCAATCGGGGTTTAACGGAATTTTCTTGGTTGCAACCAATCCCGTGGATATTATGACGCGTATGGTTTGCGAACTGTCGGGATTTGACGGCGGCAGAGTGCTCGGCTCGGGCACAACGCTTGATACGGCGCGACTGAGATATTTACTCGGCGAATATTTGTCCGTTGACCCCAAAAATGTGCACGCATATGTCATTGGCGAACACGGCGACAGCGAAATGGTGCCTTGGTCGCAGGCGATGGTCGGCACAAAGCCGATTCGCGACATCATTGCAGAACACCCTACCCAATTTCGCGAAAGTGATTTGGACGAAATTGCAAAAGAAGTACGCCGCGCAGCGTACAAAATTATTGACGCGAAAGGCGCAACCTATTATGGAATCGGACTTTCACTTGTACGAATTGTGAAAGCTGTTTTTGGTGGCGAAAACAGCATTTTAACCGTTTCGGCACGATTACAAGGCGAATACGGTGAAAACGGCGTTTTTGCAGGCGTACCGTGTATTTTGGGGCGCGACGGCGTGCGAGAGATTTTAAAACTAAACCTAACCGAAACGGAAACCGAACAGTTCCGCAAATCTTGCAGTACGCTGCGAAACGCTTGGGAACAAATTGAATATAAGTAAACAAAGATAAAATCGAGCTGTGCAGCAAACTGCACAACTCGGTTTTTTATTACTCTAATATTCAGTTCAACTCCTGCACGGTTTTGAAGGAATACCCATTTTCCGTAAGGAAATCCAAATCTTTTACGATTTCCGCCGCGCCCGAAACGCAACTGTAAAGCGGGTCTTTTGCCAAAATCACTTCAATTCCGGTTTCACTTTCCAAAAGTTTTTTCATACCGTATAAAAGTGAAGTACCGCCCGTCACAACGATGCCGTTTTCTGAAATATCGCCGACCAATTCCGGTGGCGTAATCTCCAAAACCGATTTAATGCCTTTAACCATTTGGTCTAACTGCTCATGGATGCAAGGAAACAACTCCATTGAGGTCACTTCAAAAGAAATGGGCATATTGTCAAGCCCGCTTTTGCCGTTTGCAATCATCGCAATTTCCTCTTTGCGCGGCACGGCACTGCCGAGGCAAATTTTTAACCGTTCCGCAGTTTGCGGACCGACCAATATATCGCGTTCTTTTTTCAAATACCGACTGATTGCCGCGTCTATGGACTTACCGCCGATTTTTATAGATTTGGACACCGCAAGGCTTCCCATCGTAACTACGGAAACATCCACCGCGCCGCCGCCGATATTCACAATAAATCTGCCCGTAAAAGAATTGCTTTCAAATCCGACGCCGATTGCGGAAGCCAAAGCTTCCTCGATCAAACACACTCTGCCTGCGCCCGAGCGCATGGCAACCTCTAAAAAAGTGCGTTTTTCCAAATTCGTCGCACCGCTCGGCACCGTCAGCACCACATTTGGCTTAAAAATGCTGTTGCCGCAAAGGCGTTGGAAATAATAACGCAAAATATGTTCCGCATGCGTGTAATCGGAAATGATGCCGTTTTGCACGGGGCTGATAACGTCAATTGTCTCATCGGTTCTGCCGTTTATGGTATACGCCGTGTTGCCTATCGCAATCGGCACGCCCGTTTCCACATCTATAGCAATCATGGTAGGTTCATCGAGGATAATACCCTTGCCCTCGACATACATAATTGTAGATGTTGAGCCAAAATCAATGCCGACGGTTTTTCCAATCACTCGACGCACCTCCCCTATCATGTAAATTCAAATAAATATAATAGCACAGTTTCGGAAAAATGTAAATCCAAACAAAGAAAAAAGGCCGGCAAACTTTGCCGACCTTTTTACAAAATCATTTACAGTATTGCGCTTTCGTCAATCACGGAAATGTCGTTTGCCTTCAGTACTTCGATTGCCTTTGCATTGTCATCCACGCGAACAATCACATATGCATGGCCCGCCTCAGGCGTTAAGAACGCATAAGCATATTCCACATTTTCGCCTGCATCGGCAAGCACCTTCACTACATTTGCAAACGAGCCGGTCACATCGGGAATCGAAATCCCGACAACCTCGGTAATCGAAACCGCAACGCCTTGTGCTTTTAACACATCAGCCGCTTTTTGGGTATTCGAAACAATCAAGCGCAAAATGCCGAAATCCGTTGTATCGGCAATGGAGAACGCACGAATGCCGATACCGCCCTCTGCCAAAAATCGGGTAATGTCTGCCAATCTACCGGGTTTGTTCTCAACGAAAACAGAAATTTGCTGAATTGCCATATAAATACCTCCTTAAATTTTACGGTTATCAATAACGCGCACAGCCTTACCTTCGGAACGCGGCAAAGAGCGCGGTTCAACCAATTTAATTTTAGCGGATACGCCGAGTGTTGCTTGCATGGCGGCTTTGATACGATTTTCTTGGTCTTCCACCTTGCGCACAGAGTCGGAAAGCAATGCTTCGGACATTTCGATTTTCACGGTCATAACATCCAAATTGTTTACACGGTCAACCACAATTTGGTAGTTCGGTTCCATACCGAGCGACAAAATGACATGTTCAACCTGCGAGGGGAACACATTCACGCCGCGAATAATCAGCATATCATCGCTTCTGCCCTTGGGTTTAAGCATTTTGACAAGTGTTCTGCCGCAAGCGCATTTTTCGTGCGACAGCGCGGTGATGTCACGCGTTCTGTAGCGAACAAGCGGTAAGGCTTCTTTGCCGATGCAGGTAAACACGAGTTCACCGAATTTCCCGTCGGGAAGCGCTTCCAACGTATCGGGGTCAACAACTTCGGGATAGAAGTAATCCTCGCAAATATGCATACCCGCTTGTTCGGAACATTCGTAAGCAACGCCGGGGCCCGCAATTTCGGAAAGGCCGTAAATATCATACGCTTTGATATTCAAAGATTTCTCAATTTCGCGGCGCATATTTTCGCTCCATGCTTCCGCTCCGAAAATTCCCGCGCGAAGCGGCAATTTTGCCGAATCAATTCCCGCCGCTTTCAAGGATTCGCCGATAAACATTGCATAAGACGGCGTGCAGCAGATAATATCCGAACCGAAGTCCTGCAAAATCTGCATTTGACGGTTGGTGTTGCCCGCCGACACGGGAATTACCGTTGCGCCGAGTTTTTCAGCACCGTAGTGTAAGCCTAAGCCACCTGTAAACAAGCCGTAACCGTAGGAAACATGGATGTAGTCCCCTTTTGTGCCGCCTGCCGCAGCGATTGCGCGCGCAGCGCCCTCTGACCAAACGTCAATGTCATGTTGCGTATACCCAACCACAGTTTGTTTGCCTGTGGTGCCCGAAGAAGCGTGAACACGAATCAGTTTATCGCGACCGACGGCAAACAAGCCGAACGGATAATTATCGCGAAGGTCTTGTTTAATGGTGAAAGGCAATTTTGTGATGTCATCAATTGACTTGATGTCCCCGGGTAAAAGCCCGATTTCATCGAATTTTTGCTTATAAAACGGAACATTGTTATAGCAGTTTTCGACCATTTTGATTAGGCGCGCCGATTGAAGCGCGTGCAGATATTCCCGCGACGCAAGTTCAATCTCCGGATTGAAATAATTTTGCTGCATCTTTAAAACCCCTTTTATTTGGAATTTATTTTGAATAATGATAGCCGCATTCAAATGCTTTAAGATTCATTCCCAAGAATTTCTCAGGCACGGTGGCGCGAATAGCGTTTTCCCACACATCCTGTGCAATATCCATATGCGAAGCCATCACGCCGATTAAAACCACATTCACTGCTTTCGGCGAACCCGCCTTCACAGCGAGGGAAAGCGCATCAATTTCCGTAAGTTTTGCGCCTGTTTTGCGAACAGCGTCAAGCACCCCTTCGGGATACACCGCTGAACCGATAACAACCGGCATCGGGTCTATTTGCTGTGTATTGGCAATAATGGTACCGTCGGTTTTAAGGAACGGCAACCAGCGTGCCGCTTCCAACTGCTCAAAGGCAAGGATTAAATCCGCCTGCCCCTTCTGCACAATCGGAGAAGCAACTTTATCGCCGTATTTCACATAAGTAACCACAGAGCCGCCACGTTGGCTCATACCGTGCACTTCGGAAACTTTTACATCATACCCTTCGGACAAAAGTGCCGCGCCGAGCAAGCGGCTTGCAAGCAAAGTGCCCTGCCCGCCGACGCCGACAATCATTATGCTTTTTGTATCCATCTTATTTGCCCTCCTCAATCGCATCTAACTTACACAACTGACTGCATACTGCGCAACCGACGCACTGTGTAAAGTCAATTACGGATTTTTTATCTTTCATACTGATTGCGGGGCAACCGATTTTCATACACATCTTGCAGCCAACGCATTTTTCGGGATTCACTTTCATCGGCGGATTGTGTTTTACATATTTCAAAAGCGCACACGGTCTGCGGGAAATAACCACGGACGGTGCGTCTGCTTCGACTTCCTCTCGGATTACCTGCTCACACTCCGCAAGATTGTACGGGTCAATCACGCGCACACGATCAATGCCAACCGCTTTTGCAAGCAATTCGAGGCTTACCGCCGTAGTCGGGTCACCTTTGATGGTTTTACCTGTGGTGGGGTTATCCTGATGCCCCGTCATGCCCGTGATGCTGTTGTCTAAAATAATCACGGTCGAGTTGCTTTGGTTATAGGCGATATTGATAAGTCCTGTCACACCCGAATGCATAAAGGTGGAATCGCCAATCACCGCAACGGACTTTTTCGCATTGGCTTCGTCCGCTTTGTTTCTGCCGTGTAAAGCCGAAACGGAAGCGCCCATGCAAATGCAGGTGTCCATCATGCCAATCGGTGCAAGCGCGCCGAGTGTATAACAACCAATGTCACCGCTGACAGTTACATTCAGTTTTTTCAGCGCGTAGTAAAGCCCTCTGTGCGGGCAACCGGCGCAAAGAACGGGCGGGCGCGCAGGAATTTCCAAATCAGTTGCAACAAAATCATCCTCTTTCCCGAGAATAACTTTTGCAATCAAGCTTTGCGAATATTCGCCCTGCAAAGTAAACGCGTCTTTGCCAATAACTTCAACGCCGTTTTGCTTGCAATGTTCTTCAATGAACGGGTCAAGTTCTTCCAAAACATATACTTTTTTGCATTTAGAGGCAAACTCTTTAATTTTTTCCACGGGCAACGGATATACACACCCGAGTTTCAAGTAAGAAGCCTTATCGCCGAGGGCTTCTTTTGCGTATTGATATGTAATTCCCGAAGTAATCACACCAATGTCTGTACTATTGTATTCCACGGTGTTGATGTCGGCTGTTTCCGCCCAGGCAATTTGGTCGAGAATACGCTGTTCGACGACAATATGTTTTTTAATAGCCATACCGGGCATCATAACATATTTCATCGGGTCTTTCTTATATTCTTTTAAGCCGTTGTCCACGCGTTCACCGACATTGACAAGACTTCTCGAATGCGCAACGCGTGTGGTCAGCCGCAGAAGAACAGGCGTGTCAAACTGCTCGGAAAGCGTGAATGCCAATTTTGCATATTGCAAACATTCTTCGGAGTCCGAAGGCTCAAGCATCATAATTTTAGACGCTTTTGCATAATGGCGGGAGTCCTGCTCGTTTTGCGAGGAGTGCATACCCGGGTCATCAGCAACGGCAATCACCATACCTGCGTTAATTCCTGTATACGAAGCGGTAAACAACGGGTCTGCCGCCACATTCAAGCCGACGTGCTTCATCGCACAAAAGGCACGTGCACCCGCAATCGCGGCCCCTGCTGCAACTTCCGTCGCCACTTTTTCATTCGGCGCCCATTCGCTGTAAACATCGTCATATTTAGCAATGCATTCCGTAATTTCGGTACTCGGTGTACCGGGATAACTCGACGCCACACGCAAACCCGCTTCATAAAGGCCGCGTGCCACTGCCTCGTTACCGATTAACAGTTTCTTACTCATCTTTCCACCTCAGTTATTGATTTCTTAAATCCACAACGCGCTTTGCTTTACCGACAAAGCGTTCAATCGTATTCGGTTCTACAATACTCACTTTGCACTGAATTCCGAGCACGGTATGAATATTATGTTTGATGCGGTTTTGCAATTCCTGGATTTTGCCGAAACTCTCCAAAAGCGAGGTATCGGACAGTTCCACTTGAATTTCCAAAGTATCTGCAAATCCCTCGCGACGAACAATCAGTTGATAATGCGGGCTGACATTTTCCATGCCGACCAAAACGCTTTCGATTTGCGACGGGAAGACATTTACGCCGCGGATTTTCAGCATATCATCGCTTCTGCCCTTGATTTTATCCATTCTTGCAAAGGTTCTGCCGCATTTGCAAGGTTCATAGGTAAGGCGGGAAATATCGCGCGTGCGGTAACGCAAAAGCGGAATACCTTCTTTGGTCAGCGTGGTAATCAGCACTTCGCCCGTTTCCCCTTCAGGAAGCACTTCCAAAGTATCCGGGTCAACAATTTCCGTCAGGAAATAGTCCTCATTGATATGTAAACCGCAACGTTCTTCACATTCGCCCGAGACCCCGGGGCCCATCAGTTCGCTCATACCGTAGTTATCGGTCGCAAACAAACCCCAACCTTTTTCGATTTGAGTACGCATTTCGGGGGTGCACCCTTCCGAACCAAACAGCCCCAAACGCAAATGGTAATCCGACATCGGGTAATCAAGAGATTTTGCGGTTTCCGCCATATATAACGCATAAGAAGGTGTTGCAACCAAAGCGGACGTTTTGAAATCGCGCATAAACATCAGCGCTTTTTCGGTGTTTCCGCTGGAATTCGGCACAACCGTGCAACCGAGTTTCTCCAATCCATAGTGAAGTCCCAACGCACCGGTAAACATGCCGTAACCGAACGAAATCTGCACAATGTCATCGGCTGTGGCGCCTGCCGCCGCGCAAAGACGCGCCATACAATCCGACCACATATCCAAATCATGCCCTGTATAACCAACTACCGTCGGTTTGCCTGTTGTGCCGGAAGACGCATGAATACGGACAATATCACGCATAGGCACGGCGAACAGCCCAAACGGATAATTGTCACGCAAATCTGCTTTTGTGGTGGGCGGGATGCGGCGAATATCATCTAATGACTTGATTTGGTCGGGCGAAACGCCGGCATCGTCCAATTTCTTTTTGTAAAACGGCACATGGTCATAGCAGTATTTTACTGTATACCTTAACCGTTCCAACTGAATTTCGCGGATTTTTTCTCGAGACATTGTCTCGACTTCTTTTTGAAAGAACATAACCCCTTTTTCCACCTTTCCCGGAAAGCGATGAACAGCCGCAGAAATTTACTGCGGCTGCACATAAATCACTATTTTGAATTATAACACACTTATTCGTTTTCTACAACACCATTATAGAAGAAATCTGAAACTTCTTTTTCGGATTTTTTCTTGGTAAGAACACTAATAAGCAAACACATTGCAATCGAGACGAGCATTGCAACACAAGCATACAGAGGCCCTTGTGCCATCAATTTTAATACAAGCGGATGGGACACACCGCAAAGGTTCAAGATTTTGCTGCCCGCGGGAATGATTGCGATGCAAAAACCCGAAAGAATACCCGCCCAGGCACCGTATTTGTTCAACCCTTTGTAATAGAGTGCGAGTACATAAGGCGCCAAGAAAGAACCGGAAATGATGCCCCAAGAATAACTCATCATATCCAAAATCGGCGTTTTGGTATTTGCAACAACATAGGAAAGAATGATGAACAAAATACAAAACACTTTAGTAAGGATGCTTTTCTTCTTGTCAGTCATATCCTTCTTGATTTTGACGGACACCAAATCAATGCTCAACGCACTGCCTGCCGAAAGCGTAATCGAGCAAAGTGTGGAAACCGACGCGGAAAGTAGCAAGACGATAATCACACCCAAAAGCACGGTCGGCAAATTAGAACCTTTCAGCATATTAGGAACAATATAGTCTGCCGCAGGCATATCTACACCGACGGTATAGTATTTGTGACAAAGCGAACCGATAAAATACCCGCCACCCGCAATTAAAAATGCAAATACAGTAGAAATTACAATACCGCGTTTGGCTTGTTTATCATCTTTGATGCCGAAATACTTCTGTACCATTTGCGGCAAGCCCCAAGTGCCGAAACTCGTCATTAAAACGGTTGCCATCAAAGAAATCCATTGTGAAGCGTTGAGGGTGGGTAACCCTGCTTCAGTTTTGGCATAA
>DAVZHM010000064.1:0-11264 GCA_052273845.1 Candidatus Fimenecus sp.
TACAACTCCCAAACCGTTTTTATTCATTATAACATATAAAACTTTATTGTCAAAAATATTCTTTCAAGAACAGGGAAGAAAATCAGGGGACGAAAATCAGGGGATGGTTCTGCCATTTTCCCGCTTTCGCACAAGAAAACAACCGAGGCTGTCGCCTCGGTTGTTGCATTGCAGTCGGCAAATTACTTAGATGCCTTTTAATTTATCCAAATTTTTCAGTGTGTTCGGAACACCTTTCAAGATTTTGCCCATGCCTTTTGCGAACTTATCTTCATTGAGGATAATCAAAAGACCGTCTGCCATTTGGGGACTAAACAGACCGAAACTCATGGAGATGAAGTTCTTCACAGGCGTTTGCACCGCAACGGCGCCCGCCATGGTGTCCGCACCGAGCATCTTCACAAGCATTCTGTGCAAGCGACCGCCCCATTTGCCGTCGCTGGCATCTTCAATGGTGTTGCCGTAAGTCAGCGGCAGGCTCTTGTCGCGCTGTGACGGCGGCAGTTCGCACCCAAGCACGGCGGTAAATGCCGCGTCATCAATATGCATAATTTCGCCCGTGTAATAGTCGGGTGCGCTCTCGCGGTAATCGGGTACAACTGCGTCCACGGTAGACTCCACCTGCACCGCAGTTTCCAAACGGATGTCACGGCTCGAAGCGCCGACCAAAATCTTGTATTCGCCGCTTTCCACATGCCAATCGTGAATGTTGACATTATAATACGCGAATGCGCGTTTGTCGAGCGTGATTTCCACCTTTTTTGACTCGCCCGCTTTTAAGAACACTTTCTTGAAGCCTTTGAGTTCTTTTTCGGGGCGGAAAATCGTGCTTTCGGTATCCGAAACATACACTTGCGCAGCCTCGGCACCGTCCGCCTTGCCGGTATTCTTCACGGTAAAGGAAACGGTGACGGTTTCGGTGTCTTTCAATTTGTCCGCGCTGACTTTCAAATCGCTATATTCAAAAGTCGTGTAGGAAAGACCGTGACCGAACGGGAAACGCACCGCTTTTTGCGCTTTATCGTAATATCTGTACCCGACATACACGCTCTCTCTGTATTCCACGGAAACAGGCGTGCCGGGGAAGTAGTTCGCACTGGAATTGTCAGTCAGCGCATACGGATAGGTTTCCGCCAATTTACCGCTCGGATTCACATCGCCGAACAGTACATCGCAAACGGCGCTGCCGCTTGCCTGACCGGTCAAAAATTCGTTAAGAATTGCGGGAACCTCGTCCGCCCACGGCATTTCAACCGCAGAACCGCCCGAAAGCACCACAACCACATTTTTGTTGACCTTTAAGACCTCGTTGACCAAACGGTTATGCAGCGGCGGCAAGCCCATATGCTTGCGGTCGTTGCCCTCGGTCTCGAAATCGTCGGTAAGCCCGATGAACAGAAACACGGCTTCGGCATTTTTTGCCTTGCTGACCGCTTCCGATACGAATGTATCGTCGGAAGTTCTGTTTTTCTTCGCGGTGGAATAACCGGGTGCGTATTGGAATTCCACGCCCATTTTGACGAGGGTTTCAAACGCAGAATCAAGTTGAATCGGATTAATCAGCGAGGAACCTGCGCCCTGATAGCGCGGTTTTTTCGCCATTTCACCGATAACGGTGAGTTTTGCTTTCTTAGAAAGCGGCAAAATATCGCCGTCGTTTTTCATCAAAACCATACATTGCCCCGCGATTTCACGCGCGAGTTTGTGGTGGGCTTCGGCGTCATAGGTATATGTACCGCGGACTTTTTCGCCTGTCAGCGCCATATCAATCAAGCGGTCCACGAGTTCGTCAAGATAGCTTTCTTCCACAAGACCCTGTTTCACAGCGGCAACAATTTGTTTGTTGCCTTCGCCGTTTGAGGAGGGCATTTCGAGTTCCTGCCCTGCAAGAAGCCCCTGCACGCGGTCATTTTCTGCGCCCCAGTCGGTCACAACGATGCCTTGATACCCCCACTCGTTGCGCAAAACATCGGTCAAAAGCCATTTGTTTTCCGCACAGTAGGTGCCGTTCAAACGGTTGTATGCCGCCATAATCGTCCACGGTTGTGCTTTTTTAACCGCGGTTTCAAACGGTGCAAGATAAATCTCACGCAAGGTACGCTCATCGACCACCGCGTTGACGGTCATACGGCGGGTTTCTTGGTTATTGACCGCATAGTGCTTTAACGAAGTGCCGACGCCTTTGCTTTGCACGCCGTTAATGAACGATGCCGCCATTTCACCCGCCAAAAGCGGATCTTCCGAGAAATACTCAAAGTTTCTGCCGCACAACGGCGAACGCTTGATGTTGGTGCCGGGCCCCAACAGTACAGATACCTGCTCTTTCAAGCACTCATCGCCGAGCGCTTCACCCATTTTGTAAATCAAATCGGTGTCCCACGAGCAAGCGGTTGCCGACGCCGTCGGATAACAAATGGCGGGAACGCCCTTTAAGGACATTTTTTCGTCTTTGCTTTTTTTCTCCACGCGTTTGCGGATTCCGTGCGGGCCGTCGGTCAGCATAATCGACGGAATACCAACATGGTTGACCGATTCGGTGTGCCAATAGTCCTTGCCGGAGCAAAGGCCGGCTTTTTCCTCCAAAGTCATTTTGGAGAGAATTTCGGGATGCTTCATAATACGCCTCCGTTTATATAGTTTTTTGATTTGCATATATTCAAATTATGCTCGCTTTAATACGGCATAATTTTTCGGCTTCTGTCACCTTATTCGGTAAAATCCCCGTCCGAAAGGCCCAAAAGTTCAGCGGACTCGACCTGTTCCAAATCCTCCACGGTGCGCAGTTTCTTGCGGATAATCGTATTGCGGTGCTCCGCTTCATCAAGCGTTTTGCCCGCTTCGTCGATTTTCTTTTTCGCCTTTTGCAAAATTGTGCCGAAGTTTTCATACTGTGCCTTTGCCGCGCCCAAAAGCAAGCGAACTTCGTTGGCTTTTTCGTTGATTGCCACGGTTTTAAAGCCCATGGAAAGCGAATTTAAGAGCGCTGTAATCGTAGAGGGCCCCGCCACCATCACATTGCAGTCATTTTGGATTTTCTCCAAAATACCGGACTGCGACGAAACGATTTCGGCATATAAGCCTTCGGTTGCGAGATACATAATCGCAAACGGGGTTGTGGCGGGCACATTTATGTATTTTTTGATGAGTTTTGCTTCGCTGTAAACGCGCGTTTCCAATTCCTTGCGCGCCGTCTTTACCGCGTCTGCGTCCGCATGCTCGGCGGCGGTGCAAAGCCGCACATAATCCTCCAAGGGGAATTTCGAGTCCACGGGCAGATAGGTGATTTTGGATTTATCATCGCTTGCGGGAATGCGAATGGCAAATTCCACACGTTCGGTATCTTTTTCGCCCGTGGCGACGTTTTTGTCGTACATATTGGGAATGGTTTGGTCGAGAATGGATTCGAGTTGCACTTCCGCCCAAGTGCCGCGCGCCTTCACATTCGTCAGCACCCGATTGAGCGCCCCGACATTATCCGTCACGCCGACGGAAAGTTCTTTCATTTCGCCGAGAGAGGTATACAGTTTTTCGAGTTGTTCGGAAACCGTTTTAAACGAAGAATTCAAGCGTGTAGTCAAGGTAGATGTCAGTTTTTCATCAACCGTCGTGCGCATTTCGTCGAGTTTCTTCTCGTTGCTTTCCTGCATTTTGCCGATGGCGCCCTCAATGAGTTTTGTCTGCTTTTCGTTTTGCTCAAGGGTGCGGTCGCGAATGTCATTTAAGGATTTTGTCACCGTTTCGCCAAGCGAAATTTGATGTTCGTAATTCGCCTTGGTCATCGCATCGAGTTTTTTGCCTAATGCGTCCAAACTGTTCGCAAGTTCCATACGGTTGCGGGCAAATTCGTCCGCCGTGTTCTTTTGCACCGTGTCGATTTTGTCGGACAGGTGCGCAAGTTCTGCCGCATTGCCGTTGTCTTTTTTGGTCACAAGCAACACAACCGATACCAATGCGCCGACCGCCGCCACAGCGGCGAATATCAGCAATAAAATTTCCGTGATTTGCATAGAAATTACCCCTTTTCGTTTTTGCCCTATTTTAGCATAGGGGCAGTCCCGAAAACGGGACTTATCGGCGCATTCTTCTTTTCTATATATATTGTAAATATATTTCCAAAAAAAGAATATCAAAATACCGAAGAAAAAACAAAATTTCCGTGATTTATTTACTGTTTACGGCTTTGCTCGATGCATACGCACGCGGCGTGATGCCGAACGCCCGCTTAAAGCACGAAATAAAATAAGATTCCGAACAAAAGGAAAGCGTATACGCAATAAAATCACTTTCACAGCCGTTTTCCAAAAGGCGTTTTGCCTCGTCTAATTTGCGGTTTAAAATATAACGGCTCAACGCCTCGCCCGTTTCCTTTTTAAACACCGCCGAAAGGTAATCCGCCGTGATGCCGATTTCTTCCGCCAAAGACGAAACAGTGATTTTTTCGTGCAATCGCCGTTCCACGCACGCCATACAACGGCGTACATACGGCGAATACCGCAACCGCCCGCGCACTTTGGAAACAAGCACGGTCAATTCCCCTGCTTTTTCAATCAAGAAGTGCAGAATTTCGTCGGGAGACTGCATTTTATCAATGCTTTGAATGTAACTGTCGCTCAAATTATAGGCATACAACTCGTCAAGACCGCCCTGCATTGCCGCGCGTACCGCAAGGGTAATCCCGCTGACGCCCCAATACTGCATTTGGCGCAGTGCGTCGTCGGAAAGTTTGCCGACCACAACGCCGCGCTCGAAATACTGCTGCATTTTTTCGTCCAGCAACTGCATGTCGCCTTGCCGAATACAGTCATAAAATGCGCACTCCGCCTGATACGGGGTGTGCGCAATGCCACTTTCGCGTTGGGCAAACACCGCGTCCAAGTCAGAAGTCGGGACAATCTGAATGTTCCTGCTGTCCACTTGCATAGCGCCCCCCTGCGTTTAAATCACATATATAGCATATCGTTTTCTTCTGCGTAAGTCAAGAATTTTGATATAAAATCGGGAATTTCTGCATTTTACACAATTTTGCGCATAAAAATTTGTTGCTCCGAGAGGCGAAGCGTGGTATACTGTGGTGAATTTGAAATGCGATAAAAAAGAAGGCAGAGCACTGCGCCGTCCGTTAGAGAAAGGCGGTGCGGCAGTATGACCATAACACTCACACAAAGGCGCATCACCATTGCCGTAATTGTGCTTGCAACGATGCTCACACGGTTTCTGCCGTTTCTGCTGTTCCCCGTGGGCAAGCCGACCCCGAAATATCTGCAATACCTCGGCAAAGTTTTGCCAGCCGCCGTGTTCGGATTATCGGTAATATACTCCTTAAAAAATGCAGACATTCTTTCGGGCGGTCACGGCATTCCGAAACTGATTGCCATTGCTGTGGTGGTCGATCTGCATTTGCGGAAAAAGCAAATGCCGCTTTCCATTGCTGGCGGCACAGCGGTATATATGCTGCTTGTGCAATTTGTTTTTTAATCTGCTTCCACGCAAAATAAAATGACCTTGCAGACATTTGCTTGCAAGGTCATTTGCATTTTTGATATACAATTTATGCTGTTTGCGGTTCCGATTTGGCGTTTGCCGCGGCACGGTTTAAAGAATGATAGGTGCAGATGAGGGATATAGCGGAAATCACAAAAGTCAAAATATCCGACGCAGGCATCGAATACAACACGCCGTCTAAACCGAACCAAATCGGCAAAAGCACCGCAAAGCCTACGCCAAACAGAATTTCACGAATCATAGAAAGCGCCGTGGACAAAAATGCCTTACCAAGCGACTGCAGATAGATAAACGCCGCCACCAACAGGGAAATCACGCACGGTACAGCGTATTTTCGCATTAACACGCCGAGTTTTTCGGTTTCCAAAAATGAATTTTCTGTTTTTTCCGTCATAATAGAACCTCCGAGGCAAAAAAAATACAGCGTGCACGCAACCGGTTTTATGCAGTTACGCTACACGCTGTATACATAGTTTATCAAATTTATGCCTTTCTTACAAAGGCGATTTTGCACAAATTTCCCACCTGTTTTTCTAAAAAACAAGCAGAAAACACGCTTTGCCGTCTTTCTCAAGACGAGCAGATGTAAGGGGTAATCGTATATATTAGTAAATCATTGCATTGAAGGCGTTCATAAACTTCGAGTTGGACGGCGCCATCATATAATTGAGCAACAGGACGTTTTGAATGCCGTTGTCCCGCAAAAACTGCGGCAAGTTCATTCCTTGCACACCCTCTTGGCGCGGGTCGAGCACATAAACCTCGCTATAATTTTCCAACAAAAACGGTGCAAACGCGTTGCCGTAAGATTCTTTAATCAACAGAATTTTCTGCCCGTTTCCAACATTGGCGGTCATTTTTATCAGCGCTTTGTCGCCTTGAATAAACGCCATATATTTGCTTGCCGGGTCTTGGATATTGGTAGAAATGATGCGCAAGTTTTTGCCGTCGTCCATAGCGGGTGTCGAAAAGAACTGCCCGCTCGCTTCCACCGTCGGGTAAAACACTTCCACAAAATCGGGATTGTTTTTAAGCGCCTCGCTTTGGGTGTATCGGTACATACTGCCGACAAACCCATCTAACCGCGCGGTTTCGTGTTCATCCAACGGCTTACAGGGAAGATTTGCCGCTTCGCAAAACGCGGTATACGCATAATACGCGCCGCGTGCCGTCCAATGGTGGTCGGTGCGGAAATAGAGATATTCATCGGTGTGCCGGGAAAGTTTGTCGTAAGCATCGACTTTCACAATATTCTCTCCCATTGCACCGTAGGCAATTTCCATGCCGCGTTTTTGGCTGTGAGAACCTGTTCGGTATTCCTCGGGGCCGTAAAATTCCATTCGCGTCGGTGCCAAAAGAGAAAAAACCTGCACTTCGGGCACAGCGGCGGCGAGATTGTTCACAGCCGCACCGTAATCCGCAAGTTTTTGCTTGGCTACGGAATACATCTCCATCGCCGCGTCTTTGGTCACCACAATATAATTGGGTGAAACCGTATATTCCCCAACTTCGGGTGGGGCGGTGGTCGGCTCGGCGGTGGTTTCAGCAGGTGCGCTTTGCGTTTCGCTTGCCGAGGCAGTCGGCGGTTCGGTCGGCACGGAATCCGGCTGTGCCTCCTTCCCGTATGCAGGCGCAAACACCACCGCAATGACTAACACCAAAGCGGCGGCAATGAGTTCTATGGTGCCGAGCACTTTTTTGGATTTGGTCATTTCCATACAAGCAGTTCCTTTTTTGAAATTACACCTTTTCGCCGGTTTCGGCATTGAGAATATTTTTAAACATCGCAATATGCGTGCTTGAAATGAATTTATCCATATGCATACTGCCGAAATACCACTTATCAAAAGTGCAGGAATCCGACAGTTCTTCAAAATAGGCGTTTAATGCCGTCACGCGCAGGGAATCATAATCTTTGAGTTGCAAAAATCCTTTGATGCGCAAAGGCGGCTCGTGGGTAACAACCATATCGACATGGTAATCTGCCGCTTCCAGCGCGTGCGCACCCTCCAACAGTTCTTCGCGCGTCGGGATTTCCTCGCGCGACCACGTTTCCCCTTCCGAGCGAATGTCGATGTCGGGACTCTCGCCCCCGCCCATGGTAAACACGGTTTTGCCGTCAATCTCGAACACCTGGCCGCGCAGAAGATGGTACAAATTCCCGTAAATCTTATGCACCTTGCCGCCGTTCCAAGTGCTGACCTCGTAATTGTTCAGAAGCGAAAAATTCTCGTGCGTACCGTCAATAAAACAAATGTTGTATTTACGCTTGCCGAGTTGCTTTATGATTTTCTGCTCTTTTTTGCTGTCGTCCCACAAAAAGCCGAAATCGCCGCAGACAATCAGCGTGTCGCCCGCTTTCAGTGCTTTCAGCCGTGATGTGGAAAGCCGTTCCACCTCACCGTGGGTATCCCCCGTTACATAAATCAAAATTTTTCACTTCCTTTAAATCTATTGCCAAGCCGAAAAAACTTTGCTATACTTATTTTCAGCAATACTATATTTTACACGCTTTATTCGTTCTTTTCAAGGGGGATTTCGCATTGAAAAGATTTATTTCCTGTATACTCACTCTGCTTTTGGTGTGCCTGCCGCTATGCACGGTACAGTCGAGCGCTTCGTTCAACAATTCTTTGGAAACAAAGGCGGACATTGTTCTGCTTGTCAGCCTTGACAACGGCGCTGTTATTTTTGACAAAAACGCCGACAAAGTCACCGCACCCGCATCGCTCACAAAAATCACAACGGCGATTTTGACGATTGAAAACTGCGCCGATTTGGACGAAGTCATCACCATTAAGCAGTCTTCCATCAACGCCATTTCCGGCACCAACAGCTCCACCGCGGGGTTAAAAGTCGGCGAGGAAATTTCCGTACGCAATCTTCTGTACTGTATGATGGTAAAAAGCGCCAATGAAGCGGCGGTTGTGCTTGCCGATTACATCGGCGGCGGCAGTGTGGCAAATTTCGTGCAAATGATGAACGATTTTGTAATGGATATGGGGTGTGAAAACACCCATTTTGACAATCCGCATGGGCTCGATTCCGACGGACAGTACACCACCGCCAGAGATTTGGCGATGATTACCAAGCACGCGTTGACTTTGCCGCTGTTTGAGGAGATTGTCAACACCGTGAATTTCAAACTCCCCGCCACCAACAAAAGCAGCGAGCGCAATCTGCTTTCCACCAACTGGATGATCAATCCGAATTTCAAAACCTACTATTTAAAATATGCCCAAGGCATTAAAACTGGTACCACCGCAAACGCCGGACATTGCATTATTTCCAAAGCGAGCAAAGACGGTTACAATTATTTGGCGGTGGTCATGGGCGCGCCCGCCGAAGATGTCACGGGGGACGGCAATCCCGACAACTGCGCCTTTTTGGATTGTAAAAAAGTATTCCAATGGGCGTTCGACAATATCCGTTTGACCAAGGTTGCCGACCCGTTACAAATCGCCACGGTCGTGGATGTGCGGCTCTCGCGAAGCGTAGACCATGTGCGGTTGGTTCCCGAAACCGAAGTGACCGCGCTCGTACCCGTGGGCAACGATGAAACCAGCGTGCTATTGGAAGTCATTCCCGAAGAAACGCCGCAAACCGTCAACGCCCCTATTAAAAAAGGTGATGTGTTGGGGAAAGCACGCATTCTCTATGCCGAGGATGAAATCGCCACGGTCAATTTGGTCGCGGCGGAAGATGTGCATTTGAGTTTGATTTTGTTCGTGTTGGACGGCGTCAAAAACATTTTCAAATCCACGCTGTTCCAAATTGTTTTTGCCGCGGTGGTATTGATATTGGCAATCTATATCGGGTTGATTATACGCCATAATCAAAAGAAAAAGCGTCGAAAAGCCCCGAAGCCGGTTAAGAATTTCCGCAATATGAAATAACGCAAAAAAGGCAGACTGCAAAACACAGTCTGCCTTTTTGATTGTCAAACAAGATACGCGCGGATTCTTTCCAGCAATGCGCCGTCTGCAAGTACCTCTGCTTTGGTGCCTTCGGGCAAATATTCCTCGGAAAGCACCTGCCCGTGTTCCCGAATCAGCGCGAGAATATGCCCTTCGGAAAACGGAACAAGCACGGAAACACGCGCGACGGTCAGGCAAAGCGCCTGCTCCATAGCGGACAGCAGTTCCGAAATTCCCGCCCCTGTGGCGGCGCTGATGTGCACCGTGTTGCCGAGCGTGGGCAGAGTGTAGAGTTCAGGCACGCGGTCGCACTTGTTCATCACGGTGATAACGGGCGTGTGCGCACACCCCAAATCCGCCAACAACCGTTCGGTCACTTCCAAATGCTCGGCGCACGAAGCGTCGGACGCATCACAAACATTCAACAGCAAATCTGCCGCCTTCGCCTCTTCCAAAGTGGATTTGAACGCTTCAACGAGTTGGTGCGGCAAGCGGCGCACCAACCCAACGGTATCCACAAGCATCACCGCCTGCCCGTTCGGGAGCGTCAGTTTGCGCGCGGTGGGGTCTAAGGTCGCAAACAACTTATCCTGCGCGAGCACGCCCGCTTCGGTCAAAGTGTTTAGCAGCGTGGATTTGCCCGCGTTTGTGTAGCCGACAATCGCCACGGTAATCACCCCGTCTTTTTTACGCCGTGTACGCAGCGCGTCGCGGCGTTTTTCAATTTGCCGCAATTCCTCTTTCAAAGCGAAAATCCGCCTGCGGATATGCCTGCGGTCACTTTCCAATTTCGTTTCGCCGGGGCCGCGCGTACCGATACCGCCGCCCAAACGCGAAAGGGATTTTCCCTGCCCGAAAAGGCGCGGGAGCGCGTATTGCAGTTGGGCGAGTTCCACTTGAATTTTACCCTCGCGGCTGCGGGCGCGCTGTGCGAAAATATCCAAAATCAGCGTGGTGCGGTCAATGACGCGCACGCCTGTTTCGCGCTCGAGATTGCGTTGCTGTGCAGGGCTTAACTCCCCGTCCGCAATCACCAAATCGACCTCGTTTGATGTGCAAAACTCGCGCACTTCCATAAGCCTGCCCGTACCGATGTAGGTGGCGGGATTGGGACTTTCGAGTTTTTGCGATACCACGCAAACCGTTTCGGCGCCTGCCGTATCCGCCAACTGTTCCAATTCCGCCAGCGAAACCGCACAGTCATATTCGCCCGTATCCACACCCAAAAGCAAGGCGCGCTCGGGGCTTTGGCTGTTTTCATAAAATGTCATACAAAACTCTTTTCCTGCGTATTTCTGTTTTAGTGTACCACAAACCCGCCAAATCAGCAATAGAATTTCGGGGCAAGTATGCGCATATACTGTATCGGAGGTGCTTACAAAATGAATTGTTGTGTATCGGATTTGCGCGAAAAGGAAATCATCAATTTGAAAGACGGATGCCGTTTCGGCACAGTGTGCGATGTGGAAATTGACACGGTAACCGGGCGGCTTGTCGCGATCATTGTTTACGGGAAGTCCAAACCGTTCGGTATCGGCGGGCGGGGGCAGGATATTCGTATTACATGGGAAGAAATTGAGGTCATCGGTGACGATACCGTTTTGGTGCGTTTTGATTGTCCCGAAGCGTGCAAACCCGAAAAGAAAAAATCCACGCTTGACGCTTTGTTCCGACAGGGATAGCCGCCCAAAACACGGTGGGGCGTGAACAAATCGCAGATTTCCTTTGTGCGGGCAATTTGTATATCTCTCGAACCGTAAATCGTGCTTGTAGGGGTGGACGACTCGGCCGCCCGTGAAATTTGACGCAACTTTGCGGACATTTCCCCTAACAGGGGAATCACCT
>DAVZHM010000065.1:0-11136 GCA_052273845.1 Candidatus Fimenecus sp.
ATACCTATCGGTTGGAAAGGGGCTGCATAATTGGAAAAAAACGCAGTGATTATTGATTTGAAAAACATCTCCGTCAGCTTTGGCGGACAGCCGATTTTAAAGGATTTAAACCTTTATATTCGAGATGGGGAGTTTATCACCCTGCTCGGTCCCTCCGGCTGTGGGAAAACAACTACACTTCGCATTATTGCCGGTTTTTTGGAACCGGACAGCGGCGAGGTTATTTTTGAAGGAAAAGTAATCAATGGTGTGCCGGCGTACAAACGCCAGGTGAACACCATTTTTCAGCGTTATGCTCTTTTTCCGCATTTGAATGTATTTGACAATATCGCGTTCGGTTTGAAACAGCAAAAGAAATCGAAAGCGGAAATCCAAAAAACCGTCGAAGAAATGCTTGCGCTTGTGAATCTTAAGGGATTTGAAAAGCGTGACATCACATCTCTTTCTGGCGGTCAACAACAGCGTGTCGCCATTGCGCGTGCTTTGGCGGTGAAACCGCGTGTTTTGCTTTTAGACGAGCCTTTAGGTGCTTTGGATTTGAAACTGCGTAAGGATATGCAGGTCGAACTCAAAAACATTCAGCAGAGATTGGGCATAACTTTTATTTATGTTACGCACGACCAAGAAGAAGCGCTGTCGATGTCAGACACCATTGTGGTGATGGACAGCGGCGAAATTCAGCAAATCGGTACGCCCACGGATATTTACAACGAACCGAAAAATGCTTTCGTTGCAGATTTCATCGGGGAAAGTAACATTTTGGACGGTATTATGCACGGCGATTTCTCTGTGGAATTCCAAGGCATCAAGTTCCAATGCGTGGATAAAGGTTTTGGTAAGGATGAGCCTGTGGATGTGGTTATTCGCCCTGAAGATGTGGACATTGTGCCCGTTGAAGAGGGGATGCTCTGCGGCGAAGTTACTTCCGTGACCTTTAAAGGCGTGCATTATGAAATCATTGTGGACATTGACGGCTTTAAGTGGATGATTCAAACCACGGACTATTCTGCCGTCGGTGACAAAATCGGTATTTCCATTAAGCCCGAAGAAATTCAGGTTATGAAAAAGAGCGAATATTCCGGCCTTTACGGGGATTACAGTTCGTTCAGCGAGGAGTTTGACGAACTTTCCGACCCGACTGTCGGCACGGATGAAGGCGATGACCAAACGGCGGAGGAATAAGACAATGAAAAAATCCTCTTTGCTTACAAAACTCATCAACGCACCGTATATTGTTTGGTCGGTGCTGTTCATTTTGGCACCGATGCTGATGGTTGTGTATTACGCTTTTACAGACCGTGCGGGCAATTTCACCTGGGATAACATCACGGCACTTACCGCTTATAAAGAAACTTTTGCGCGTTCCATCGGGTATGCATTTGTTGCAACCATTATCTGCTTGTTTTTGGCATATCCTTTGGCGTATATTATGGCGCGCTCCAAAGCGTCCAAACAGAGAACGCTGATGATGCTCATTATGTTACCGATGTGGATGAATTTTTTAATCCGTACCTATTCGTGGATTACGATTTTGTCGAATACCGGTATCATCAACAATCTGCTGAAAGCGATAGGACTTCCCACGGTGCAAATGATTAACACCCCCGGCGCGGTCATATTGGGTATGGTATATAACTTTTTACCCTATATGGTTTTGCCGATTTATTCCATTATGTCTAAATTGGATTACAGTTTAACCGAAGCCGCGCAAGACCTCGGCTGTAACAGTTTTTCGGTATTAAAAAGGGTAATTGTGCCGTTGAGTATGCCCGGTGTGATTTCGGGCATTACCATGGTGTTTGTGCCTTCAGTCAGTACCTTTTACATTAGCCAAAAACTCGGCGGCGGCAAGTTCCTGCTGGTCGGCGACTCCATTGAAATGCAATTCCAATCTGCGTACAACTATAACCTCGGTGCGTCACTTTCCCTTGTACTGATGCTGATGATTATTGTGTGTATGCTTGTAATGAATCGCTTTGCCGATGATGACGAGGGGGCGATTTTGATATGAAAAAAACAGCTTCCAATATCTATGTCGGCTTAATTATGTTCTTTTTGTATGCGCCAATGCTCGTGATGATTGTGCTGTCCTTTAACGGTACGGCGAGCACAAGCGTAATGGACGGGTTTTCGTTCAAGTGGTATCAAGAACTTTTGCGTGACGCTGTGACACTTAAAGCGGTTTCCAACACACTGATTTTGGCGGTTTCCTCTTCCTTGATTTCGGTCGTTCTCGGCACGATGGCGGCGGTCGGGATTCATTCAATGAAGAAAAAATGGGTGAAAAATGCGGTTTTGACCGTGACTAATATCCCGATGATGAACCCCGAAATTGTAACGGGTGTGTCGATGATGCTTTTGTTTGTATTCGTCGGCAGTTTCGTCAGTTCCAAAGACGCTCTCGGCTTTCCAACGCTTTTAATTGCGCATATTACCTTTAATTTGCCGTATGTCATTCTTTCCGTATTGCCGAAACTGCGGCAGACTGATAAGCATTTGTCCGAGGCGGCACAGGATTTGGGTTGTACGCCCGTTTCCGCGTTTTTTAAAGTGATTTTGCCCAACATCTCTTCGGGCATCATAACCGGTCTGATTATGGCGTTTACGCTGTCTTTGGATGATTTTATCATCAGTTACTTTGTGACAGGCCCCAAATTCCAAACTTTGCCGATTGTCATTTTCTCGATGACCAAGAAAAAGGTGAAGCCTGATATGTACGCGCTTTCCACGTTGATTTTTGTCGCAGTACTTGTTTTGCTCGTTTTGATGAATGTGATGCAGGCGCGTGCGGAAAATAAGCAAAAAAACAGCACGATCAAAAAGCATAAGGAGGAACTGAAATGAAGAAAATAATTTCTGTTATCTTGTCTCTTGCCGTGGTATTCGGCATTCTTTGCATGGCAGGCTGCGGTGCAGGAACCGAAAATGCATTGGATACCGAAAAACTTGTCGGCAATTATGATGTGGAAGCCTTGCGGGGCGCGGAAATCAATGTTTACAACTGGGGCGAATATATTTCCGACGGCGCGGAAGGCACAATGAATGTTATCAAAGAGTTTGAAAAGCTTACAGGAATTACTGTAAACTATACCACCTATGCTTCCAATGAGGATATGTATTCCAAACTCAAAAGCGGCGGCGTCAGTTACGATGTCATCATTCCTTCAGATTATATGATTGAACGTATGATCAAGGAAGGGCTTTTGCAAAAATTGGATTTCTCCAATATCCCGAACTACTCCTATATTTCGTCGGAATTCAAAAACTTGTATTTTGATACTGAAAATGCGTACAGCGTGCCGTATACAGGCGGTATGGTCGGGCTGATATACAACACCACAATGGTGGACGAAGTGCCCGACAGTTGGAGCATTATGTGGGACCAAAAATACAGCGGTCAAATCTTGACTTTCAACAACTCGCGCGATGCGTTTGGCGTTGCGCAGTATTTGCTTGGGCAATCCGTCAACACAACTGATGTTGCCGAGTGGCAGGCGGCTGCCGAAAAACTCAAAGAGCAAAAACCGCTGATTCAGTCCTATGTAATGGATGAGGTATTTACAAAAATGGAAGGCGGCGAGGCGGCGATTGCACCGTATTATGCCGGCGACTATTTGGCAATGGCAGATGTTAATCCCGATTTGGCGTTTGTATATCCGAAAGAGGGTACTAACATTTTTGTAGACTCTATGTGCATCCCTGCCAATGCAAAAAATAAAGCGGCGGCGGAGTTGTTTATCAACTTTATGTGCGAGCCTGAAATTGCTCTTGCCAACGCGGAATATCTTTGCTATCTTTGCCCGAATACCGCTGTTTTGGCGGACGAACGTTATTCTTTGAAAGACAGTGAAGTTTTATATCCGAAACAGGAAGTCAAGGCAGAGTATTTCCATAATCTTGACCAAGATACGTTAGATTTACTCTCCCGCCTTTGGGAAGAAGTCAAACTTGCCTAAATTTAGTTTGCTTACAGCAGATGTTCATTATTGAACATCTGTTGTTTTAAAGAGGATAGGAGTGTTTACTGTGTGTGAATTAGATATACCGGCGTTTTCGTATTTTGAACAGGGGAATCCCTATGCGGGCGGTTTACGCGCGGATTTTCGGTTTCGCGTGGCAAAGCAAGAGGACACACTTTCTGCGGCGGTTTGGCATCAGGATATTTGCTTTGAAATGGCAGACGATAAAGTCGAGCAGAGTTTCCCGCTGAACGAAGACGGTTTGCAGGCGGCTGTGAAATGGATTTCCGATGCTGTTTGAGTGCTTAGACTACCGTCTATTGACAAATTTTGAAAAAAAGCGTAGAATTACTGCAATATTTATGCATATCTTCAGCGTATTGTTGAAAAATTTCGTTTTTTGAGGAAAACCTATGAAAATGCTAAAAAAGTTCCAGAGAACCATTGTGATGCTTTTAAAGTTATTGCTGTTCGTATCTCTGTTTGCCATCTTTTTTCTAATTTTCGGCAACCAAAATCCGTGGTTGCTGCGTTCTTCAAGAACGGCGGCAATTTGTATGCTCTCCTTTGCCGTGCTCGGTACGGCACTCATGTCGATTTACGGCGGATACCGCATCGGGGAGTATAAAAGCAAGCCGATTATTCATTCTATGTCATTGTCTGCGTTTATTACGGACATCATTACGCATTTGCAGCTTTGCATTATGAATACAAACGAGAACAACAACCAAACGTTCCGTTATGAAAATCCGGAACTTTTGTTGCTCGTTATGCTGTTGCAGTTTGTGGTTATTGTTTTCTTTGCGTATTTCGGAAATTATATTTTCTTTTCCATCAATTCTCCGGAAAAATGCTGTGTGATTACCTCGTCGAAGTATTCGTTGAACAACATTGTTCCGAAAATTCGCAAATATAAAAAGCAGTACGTAATTACGGATATGATTTTATATACCGATGACCGTCTGTTCAATATTTTAAATCGTTGTGACACGGTATTTTTGTATGATGTGCCGATGTCTACGCGCACAATGCTTATTGAGTATTGCTATGCGAAAGATAAAAATATCTATTACAATTTTGAAATGTGCGATGTTGTGTCTTTAAGAAGCAGAACGTCTATTTTGGATGATAAACCGTTGGTCGCTTCGCAAATAAAAGGGTTGACCGTCGAGCAAACGATTATCAAACGCGCCATGGATTTGTTGGTTTCCGTAGTCGGTCTGATTGTTTCAAGTCCCATTATGCTGATTTGCGCCATTGCCATTAAAGCAGAAGACGGCGGCAAGGTGTTTTTCAAACAAAAACGCGCCACAAAAGGCGGCAAAATTTTTGAAGTTTACAAGTTCCGTACAATGAAAGAAGTGGGAACTGTTAACCGTTCCGTTACATCGGACGACGACCGCATCACGAAAGTCGGTAAGTATTTGCGCAAATTCCGTATTGACGAATTGCCGCAAATTATCAACATTTTCAAAGGCGAGATGAGCGTTGTCGGGCCACGTCCCGAAATGATTGAAAATGTGGACGCCTACACACAGGCGTTACCGGAATTCAGTTATCGTTTGCGTGTAAAAGCGGGTTTGACAGGCTTTGCGCAAATCGCGGGTAAATACAACACTTCGCCGAAAGACAAACTCGTGATGGACTTGATGTATATTGAGCAATACAGCATTTGGTTGGATATCAAACTGATTTTCCAAACGCTGACTGTGTTCTTAAAAGCATCCGACAGTACGGAAGCTTTTAAAACAGGCGATGAATATGACTTTTTCTGTGCCGACGACCCGAACCCGAGCACTTTGGCGGAATCGGTAGAAGCGGAAAAAGACAGCGATTCTACAGAAGAACAGGAATAAATCAAAAAGCCACCCCTCAAGGTGGCTTTTTTAACGGAAAAGGAGAAAGTATGTTAGAAGCAGTCAATGTCGGGTTGCAGTACGGCGGTCGCGTTTTGTTTGAGCACGCCAATTTGAAATTCACAAACGGGAATTGTTATGGGCTTATCGGTGCCAATGGCGCGGGTAAATCCACTTTTATGAAAATTTTGGCGGGTGAGATTGAACCGAACAAAGGGGAAGTGCGCAAAAATCCGAACGAAAGAATGTCGGTTTTGCGGCAGGACCATTTTGCCTTTGATGATTATGATGTTATCCGTACGGTTTTAATGGGCAATATGCGTTTGTGTGAAATTATGGATGAAAAAGAGGTTCTTTACAGCAAAGAAGAAATGACCGAAGAAGAAGGCATCCGGTTGTGCGAATTGGAGGAAGAATTCTCTGAAATGGACGGTTGGAGCGCCGAAAGCGATGCACAAATCCTGCTCAATGGTTTGGGTGTGCCGACAGAACTGCATTACGCGCAAATGAGCGAACTAACGGGTGAAAACAAGGTAAAAGTGCTTTTGGCACAGGCTTTGTTCGGAAATCCGGATATTCTTTTGATGGATGAGCCGACCAACCATTTGGATTTAGACGCCATTTCGTGGTTGGAGGACTTTTTGCTCGATTTGGACAGCACCGTAATTGTCATTTCCCATGACCGCCACTTTTTAAACAAGGTCTGCACGCATACTGTGGATATTGATTTCGGCAAAATTACGATGTTTGTCGGAAACTATGACTTTTGGTATGAATACACGCAAATGGCACAGCGCCAAATGCGTGAACAAAACAAAAAAGCGGAAGCAAAAATTAAGGAATTACAGGAATTTATTCGCCGCTTCAGCGCGAATGCATCCAAATCCAAGCAGGCAACTAGCCGCAAAAAACTATTGGACTCCATTCAGGTGGAGGAAATGCCGGTTTCTTCGCGCCGATTTCCGTATGTTGATTTTAAACCGTCACGCAAGGTGGGCAATGAAGTGCTGACTGTCAGCGGCATTTCCAAAACTGTTGGGGACAAAAAAGTACTCGATAATGTCAGTTTTACCATTCATCCGCGTGAAAAAGTTGCCTTTATCGGCACGGACGCTTTGGTAAAAACCACCTTGTTCAAAATTTTAGCAGGGGAATTAGAACCGGACGAGGGCACATACAAATGGGGCGTCACCACTTCGTTGAGTTATTTGCCGACGGACAATAGTGCCTATTTTGACAACTGTGGCTACGATTTGCTCGATTGGATTCGGGCTTACTCCGATTTAATTTATGAGTCGGACATTCGCTCTTGGCTTGGCAGAATGCTTTTTTCGGGAGAAGAAGCCACCAAACAGGCAAAAGTGCTTTCGGGCGGCGAACGCGTAAGATGTATGCTTTGCAAAATGATGCTTTCGGGTGCAAATGTGTTGATTTTGGACGAGCCGACCAACCATTTGGATTTGGAATCGATTGCCTCTTTAAATGACGGCTTGATTCGCTATCCCGAAACGGTTTTGTTTACTTCTCACGATCATCAGTTTGTCGATACCATTGCTGACCGTTTGATTGATGTTACCCCCGGTGCGTTCTACGATAAACAAATTCGTTTTGACGAATATCTCGCTGAACAGCACGCCAAGGAGTCCCAATACTCTGAAAAGTCCTCGCAAGCGCTTTTGCTTACAAATGCGCGCGGGGATTTTTTTATAGAAATTCTTGCGAAAGCAAAGCATATATGTTATGATAAAACAATCAAATTTTCGGGGGAATAACGATGCTTAAAAATGAGATTCGGTCACTTCGGCAAAATGTGAACCGTGCTACTTCCATAATGTTTATTGTGCAGTTGTTCGGCGCTTTGGGAGCCGGGTTCTTTTTTGTTGTGCAGAATGTGTTAGGCGTACAGCATATTTTGGGCGCGACGGAGCCGCAAAATGAAAATATTCTATGGTTTATTTTGTTTTGGGCAACCGATTTCTTTTTCGTCGTGATGGCGGTTGTGCTGTCGTACTTGATTGCGGGATTACCTGCAATAGCGCCTGCGTTCGCGTTGAGCATTTATTTTGCACACTTTGCCGGAACGCCGATTGCGGGCGTCGAAACCTATAAAGCCTATTTTGCAACACCGTTAAATTTGGGCGGCGGTACCAATATCGGCTATATAGGCTATTTAATTATGGCTGTGTTCTTAGCATACTGTATTAAATATCTATTTATCGCTTGGCACAACTGCAAGGTGTTTTTGGGTGGAAAATTGGATAAAACTTTCGCCAAAAAACGCGCGGCAGGCAAAAAAATCCCCGATACGCTCACAGGTATCGGTATTTTGGAACAGGTCGATTTGATTGTGCTTGTACTGATTATGCCCGTGGTTTCGGCAGCTTTGACCTTTTTACTTGTGCATTACGGAATTGAAATTCCGTTCCAAGCGCTTGGGGAAGCGCTTGCAGCGCCTCTTACCGCGCTTGCAGACCGTTCGGTAGTGTTATGCGCGCTTGTGATGGGATTGATGATTGGATTCGACATCATTGGGCCGGTTTCTATGTCTGCATTTGCTGTTGCCATTGCATCGTTTGCGGCAGGGGATGCCCGCTTGATGACCATTTACGGCGCGTGCTTTGTCACAGTCGGATGGGTACCGCTGATGAATGTGCTTTTGCAGAAGATTACCAAAAAGGGCGGTAACTGTGATGCCGACGACTTCAATTTCGCAGTCAGCGGCCCGATTAACGCATTTTTTGAAAATATCAAACTCACCGTGGCTTTTGCAATGCCGTATGCATACAGAAGCCCGCTTACGGTTATTCCCGGTTTGATGCTCGGCTCTGCCGTCACGGGTGTGCTGACAGCACTGTTTGGGATTGTCAATACATCCTATTTGACAGAACTGCCGAAATACGGCAACGGCGAGACTTTTTCGGAAATGTTTGCACGCGGCGAAATGTACATCTCTTTCACCTTGCCGTTGCGCTCGGGTGATTGGCTGAGTTGCCGTTTGCCTTTGTTCGTTATTATTTTGTTCGGCGCGCTTGTGGGTGGTGCGTTTATGTTGCTTTTCAAAATACTTGCTTACCGTTCACAGAAAAAACATGGTACTTTTGTCCCTTGTACGGGCGACATCGTTTTAGAATTCCGCCATTATGCGCAAAAACTGTGGGTTCCTTTTAAATCTTCCCGCGGCAAATTGCCCGAATCCTATCAAGCGGAAGAAAGTGAACAGGAAAAAGAGTCAATCGAAATGTAATGTTATAAAACGAAAAACACAGATGAAAAAATCACCTTACTCTTTGAAACATACAATTTTGATTTTAACAATCGTTTGTGCAACACTTGTGCTGCTTTTTGCTGTCGGAATACATTGGATTCATTCCGACGCGAAAACAAAGTACGGGAATTTGCCGCCTTATCAGGCGCAAAATACACAGCAACTTGCCGAAATGCTTTCTAATACGCTGGGGTTTCAAGATTTAACGCCGCTTGAAACGGAGCAAATCGGCAAATACTATGCTTTGCCGAAGCCTTTATTGGATACGGCGGCGGTGTATACTGCGGGTACACAAACCGATTTGCGCGAAATAGTCGTATTTCGCAATCCGAAAAACGGACGCGAGCGCGATATGATTTTCAGTGCGCTCAATGACCGCGTAGCCGCATATTTGAAAAGTCGAAATCTCACGAGTGCCAACATACAAAGCGATTTATACTATATAGCATCAAATGATATGTATACGGTACTTGTTATCGGTTTGCCGTACGAAGAAGTGTCTGCCGATTTGCAATCGGTTGAAAAAAGCGGTTGAAATTGTTTTTCGTTTCGTGTATAATATGTTGCGCTGACCAAATTGAAGGAATGAACGAGAATGAGATTAGGAATTGTCGGTTTGCCGAATGTCGGCAAAAGCACTTTGTTTAATGCAATCACAAACGCCGGTGCGCAGTCTGCAAACTATGCGTTTTGCACGATTGAACCGAATATCGGTGTAGTTGCCGTGCCTGATTACCGGCTTGACAAATTGGCAGAAATGTATCACCCGCAAAAGCTCACCCCCGCCACTATTGAATTTGTGGATATTGCAGGGCTTGTCAAAGGCGCTTCTAAGGGCGAGGGCTTGGGCAATAAATTCCTGTCGCACATTCGTGAAGTGGATGCCATTATTCATGTGGTGCGTTGCTTTGATGACGACGATATTATCCATGTCGAGGGTAGCGTTAACCCGCAACGGGATATCGAAACCATCAATTTGGAACTGATTTTATCGGATATTGAGATATTGGATCGCCGCATTGACCGCAGTAAAAAAGCGATGAAAGGCGACAAATCTTTGCAGGCGGAAGTCGAATTCTTCGAGCATCTGCGCAAAGAGTTGGAAAACGGCGTGAATGCCCGCGCAGTGGAAATGACCGACGAGGAACGCGAAATGCTTTCTACGGTTGCTTTGCTTTCTTCAAAACCCGTCATTTACGCTTGCAATATGAGCGAAGACGATTTCGCAAATTCCATTTCGGAAAATGCGCGTTATAAAGCGGTTTGTGAAATCGCTGCGGCAGAGGGTGCAGAAGTGTTGCCGATTTGTGCCGAATTGGAAGCGCAAATCGCATCCCTTTCCAAAGAGGAAAAAGAATTGTTCCTTTCGGATTTAGGAATCGCCGAGGGCGGTCTGGATTTGTTGATTCAGCGTTCTTACCATTTGCTTGGGTTGATTTCTTACCTTACAGCAGGTGAACCGGAAGTGCGTGCTTGGACGATTACAAAAGGCACAAAAGCGCCGCAGGCAGCAGGCAAAATCCACAGCGATTTTGAACGCGGCTTCATACGCGCAGAAGTGATTTCCTTTGACGAGCTAATGGCTTGCGGAACAATGCAAGCGGCAAAGGAAAAAGGCAAAATCCGTTCTGAGGGCAAGGAATATGTGATGCAGGACGGCGACATTGTACTATTCCGATTTAACGTTTGATTGCTATTTTGCGGGGCGGCGGTTTTCTACCGTCCCCCTGCAACAATTATAAATATGCGCTTGTAGCTCAGCCGGATAGAGCGTTAGACTCCGACTCTAAAGGCCGCTGGTTCGAATCCAGTCAAGCGCGCCATCAAATGGATACAAAAAAGATGTATCCCAAAAAAACCTCGGTTATACCGAGGTTTTTTGCTGTCTATAGAGCGATTTTCAACAGTTCAAATTCATAGATGTAAAATAGCGTCTTTCCCTTTGTGTATAGATTTGAACTCCCGAAAAGTAAATATCAGATACACAGGCAGATAGAAATCAAAAATCTATCTGCCTTTTTTCATATATATACATAGCCAATCGTTTGAAATATAA
>DAVZHM010000066.1:0-10774 GCA_052273845.1 Candidatus Fimenecus sp.
TCGTTCTGTATGTAACAACCTCAACAGGGTAGGGGACACTGTCTCGCACGCTTAGCTGCACCGTCTACCATAGCATGTACATCGCTATCATCTATATAAGCAGTAGTATGCCCGAAATCATCCAAAGAGCCGACAATAATTCCTTGCACGGTCGGCAAATTCTTCCCTCCGCGCCACTGCTGCGGTTCAAACGGGACTTTTTGGTACATTTTCTTAATTTCTGCGCTTGTTGCAAAACGCGCACTACCGTGCTGACCGTGACCGACGGTTTTGTTTTTGATTTTATCCAAAGACTTACGATCACCAATGGCGGATATAACCATCATCAGAGTAATGAAGCCGATTAAAAAAGCAATCAGCATAAATATTCCGTTTGTATTTTCCATTTGTATCCTCCTAACTTTATGACATGATGTCACAAAGTGCTTTTAATCATATCGAATACCCTGTTCTTCCTTTTTGCGTAGAATTGCAAGAAGCTCCTTTTTATCAACTGCGGGCATTACAGGTTTCTTTGCCGCCATAACTGCATTGTTGTTCTGAAGAATCAACGATAGCTTGTGCAATATCGAAATGGCAGTATGTGCAGCATTGGCGTTGAAGTTTTCAATCATCTTTGCAGCATATTCATTTCCTCGATCGGCAGCAGCTTGCAACAGTTCCAATCCCTTTTTAATGCTTTTAGAGACATTATCCCCAACGAGATACGCGCGGCCGAGAAAACACATTGTCGCGTCGTTTCCATTAGATATTGCCTGCTCCATGTACCAAATACCGCGATTAACATCCTGCGGTATTTCTCCACCGTTGAAATACAACTTGCCGAGCTGATACTGCGCAGAAGCATTTACCTTTTCAGCAGCTTTTTCCAAGTACCCGATCGCTTTACCAACATCTTTTTGAACATCTTCCCCTTTTAAATACAAAACACCAAGGGTATACATTGCCCAATCATTTTCCAACCGTGCAGATTCTTCAAGATGATACAGGGCTTTGGGGACATCTTTCAAAACGACCGCACCCTCAAGATAAAGTTTTCCCAACTGATAATGTGCCGAGGCATTCCCCAAATCAGCTGATTTCTGCAAGCAATCCAGTGCTTTGTTAATATCCTGCGGAACATCTACACCGGCAAGATACAGTTTACCAAGGGCATACAGCGCCATATCATTGTCTTTCTCCGCAGAGGAGTTCAAGTACCAAATACCGCGACCGACATCCTTCGGCACATCAATACCTCGAATAAACAACTGTCCTAATTGATATTCCGCATAACTGTTTTTGAGTTTTGCCGCCTTTTCAAGATATTGAAATACCCCTGTACTAACGCCCAAACAACACCCTGTGTAGCTACACATTCCGTTTGCCACGGATAGCCATATTTCGTATTACCGTCGTAACCGTACAATAAAGTTGCAGAAATCTGATCCTGTAAATCATTTGAAAAAGAATTCATTGTTTCACTTACAGTTTTGTTGCCGTCCGTAAAATGCTCGTTTGGCTCTACACAGTAAGCAGGTCTACCGTCCTCTGTGTGCAGGTGCTGGTGTTGCCCGTACTTGTGTGTGCCAAAATCAGAGCCTTGAAACGAGTAGTAGAAGCCGCTGATCCATTCTTTTGAACCGCTGACCTTGACTGTTTGCCCAATGCCAAGTGCTGATGACATAACGGAAATGCTTGACAAAAATATCAGCAATGCCATAAATACAGCAAAGCATCGTCTTGTTGTTTGTTTCATTTGTTCTTTCCTTTCGTTTAACAATTTATCTATGTGAACGCCCTTATGGACGGAAAAGCACAACAAAAAAGAGACCTGCGTAAACAGATCTCTTTTGAGCAAATATTTAGTTTACCTCAAAGCTTAATACACAACATAGATTTCCCATGCAGCATAACCATCAATGCTTGTATACTGCTTCGCAATGACATTAACTGTCGCTCCTTCAACAAAAAATCCAAAATCTTCTATAACACTGTCATAGGACTTATCGACTAAATAAAATAATCGAGATTTTACTTCATTGCTGTTGATAGCGTTTTCAGTAGTTGCAGGAGTCCTCCAACTGGTTCCTTGTATTCCAAGTGAATTATCAATTTTCAACCCTTTGCTGATAGCGTACTTCTTTGTTTCCTCGACAAGCGCATCGACTTCTGCCTGTGTCCACTGCTTTTTGTTTGTTTCCGTAGGTACAACCGGCGTTTCCTGCTGCGCGGGCGGAGTATTTTGACTTTGCGAACCGTTTGAGCCTTCGTTCGGCTTTTTTGCAGGAGTGTCCGAGTTGGAGTTGCCCGAACTGCTGTGATTCCCTGACGAACCACCTTTGCCCGCATTGAAAGCAGTGCCTTTGTTCGTATCTTCCTTGCCGTTCGCCGCCTGCGTTGGTACTGCTGTTGTCGGCACAGTCACTTCCGCAGTGGTTTCTTCTGTCTCAGGTTCCGTTATAACTGCCGATACAGCTTCCGTGCCCGTCTCAGTATCGGTTTTATCCGATACAGACATCTGTGCGGCTTGTTCATTCGCCAACGCTTTTTTTATGTTGTTGCTGTGGACGCCGACCGGGATAGCAATCGCCGCCGCGATTATAATTACCGCGCCCGCGGCCGAACAAATCACGGTATTTCTCGTCTTTTTATCCGTTTTCAGGTTTTCTAAAAAGTTTTTCACAATTAAAACCCTCCTATTCAAAACTTATATACACATCTATTGACAAAAGCGCTTAAATTGCTTATAATAAAAATACAAGATAAGGTGCTATCCGATAGACGGTTAGCTCCTCGTAGTGTTAAAAAATAATCGCCTACTTTAGCGGAGCAGGGCGGTTATTTTTTTATGCTTATTATGTAACCTGTGGCTACAACAAGAATAACTGCGAGAATCGTCAAATACTCCATAGCATCACCCCCTGAAATATTTTTCAGAGGGCTTGACCCTCTGAATAAAAAAGAGGGCTAACCGCCTACCGTTATGGACAACACCTTATCCAAACGATATTTTAACACGACCTACTGAAAAAGGCAATATTTTTCTCTAACTAAATGTTACTATCTATCTCATATTTCCTCCACTTTCTCTAATTATATTTTAAAACATCCGTTTTTCAAAATCAACTACTGTTTTCTCTTGTTTCCTGCTTTTTCCTACTAAAACCTATTATTTCCTATTGCTATTTAAAAAAATTTCTACTTTTTCAAGCGCATCCTTATGTACAGCATATGTTCTGCTCTCTGAAATTCCTATTTTTTTACCGACATCTAAAAGCTTTTTGTTTTCAAGATATCGACCTCTTAAAATTTGAATTTCATTAAACTCTCCGCAAAATGCAATCGCATCTTTAATTTGAGCAAGAACCATTTCATACTCTGCAATCTCTTGTTCGATGAGACGGTCAAGATCGGCAATCTGATCGACAAGTTTCGTTGCCGGCGAACAGGGTAACTCTCCGCCCTGTACCCGTTCTCTTTGTGATACACTGCTACCCCCGAAACGATTGAGTAACTCTTTAAGATGCTCTCGGTGCAAAAAATCCATATTTATTTTCTCATTCAAAACGGTTGCTTGGCTCAAGAATTCTTTTGCGTCCACGGTATTCCTCCTCGACTTAACGGTAAATCTGCTGTGGCTTTATTACTCTATCCGCTGTTATCAATGATGGCGCGGAGTTGGGCTGCGGTGCGAATTGCCTCATTATCACTTTGCAAATAAAGCAACGGATTTAACTCTCCCCGATTTATCAGACGAACAATGTCTGCGCTCGAGCCGCCAATGCTTATTACTTCCGTGTTTTGTGCGGCGTACTCGGTTACGCTGTTGTTATAGATACACGAAATCAAATAGTTTGTTCGATTTTTTATCGGTCTGTCCGACATTTCAGCTGAAAGGTAGTCCATATATATACTCTGCAATATATCACCATCCAACAGCCGCAATCGCTCACGAACCATCACCTGTGTTACTGTTTTGCCGCCGATAGACAATTCTTTCGATTGATACATCGTCTTTAACACAGATTTCATCAATGGCTGTGCGGCTTCCGGAAGGCAGTCAAAATCGCAATTTGCAAGTAGTTCCTCAAACTCAAATGGATTATTATTTAAAATTTCCAAAGTTTGTGAAAAATCCGTCTGTCCGTCCAACTGCTCTTGCGACGATATAGTTTTTTCTGTTCTTCCTTTATCTTTTTGACTGATAGATGGAGTATTTAATATATTAATATATTTATTATTATTAATACTTAATTGTTCCGAGGTTGGATTTTCCAATGTTGGGTTTTCCAATGTTGGAAAATCCAATCTTGGTGATGTTTTTGATTGATCTTTTTTGCCGTTTTTCACCATAGTTGGATTTTCCAACAATGGTGAAAGCCCTTTTGTATCAAGGCATTCAGGAGTCTCCTGTATTGGATTTTTATCTTTCTCTTGTCTGACCTCCACTCCTGCTCCCCGTTCTTGACTGTCTTTTTTTACCTCTCTGAGTTGCGGCGTTTCATAAATTATGTACTCTATTCCTGAAAACTTTCCGTGATCTCCGTGACCGCGGTTTCGGACAATATATCCTGCCTTTTCAAGTTCCCATACAGCTGTACGAATGGCATCAATACTCTCTTTATTGATTTTGGCAAGACCTTTTAAAGAGTAGTCCCAATTATCCGGCAGTGACAGCATCTGTGACAGTAATCCCTTTGCTTTTAAAGACAACGCAGGATTTTTCAGATGATGGTTAGACATCACCGTATAATTCTTTTGCTTTTCAATTCGGAATACGGTTGCCATTTAAACAGTCCTTTCTAATTCGGGAGCAAATCCTGATGCTTTGACTTTACTTTTTTCTATGTTCAGTTACTTCATCATCTTGCTCTTCATCATCTCGCCACACTATGAAACGGTCATCTTGTCCTGCAGAACACATCAAGCACATAATGAAAACACCAATCATACAGCCAGTTTGAAGAGGAGTATAACACTGAAAACTCCTAAGAGAAGAGGAGTAAAACGAATAAAAAAGGTATTAAATGGGGTTAGTTCTGTTTCCATAGCACCACTTAATCCAAAAATCAAAAGAGTAATCAGAGTAAATACCGATGTAATCAACAAAAGCGCCGAAAGAATTATCCCCCGTATTATTTGTTTTTTAAGATATTCCTTTTGTTCCTCAAGTAAAAATTCTTTTGAGAGTTTTGTTTTCATCTTCCTCCCCCTTTCAATCAACATCCTCATAATCCCTAACCAACGGCTTTTTGGTAGTTAAATAATCAACTATTGCGCTTTTAGACGCGCCATTCGGTCGGTAGAATGTGTACTCTTGTCCGAATGTGCCTTTGTAATCGTCACCCTTTGGCAGTAAAAGCGCATACTCCGCAACAGCGTGTTCCTCCTGATGGTAAGAAAGATAACTTATCGACGGGTGTATGTAAGTCTGTGCAATGATTCGTGCACCGTTCGGCAGATCATATTTATAAAATTTTACCCGCAGTTCAGGAATTTCTTTCCAAACGCCCCAGTGTGCATAGTTTTCAATAAACACTAACCGTTCTGCTTTGTTTTTCAGTTGGCGGAGTTTTTCGGGCTGTGTTTCACTTTGTGCCACGGTGTCACAAAGTACGGGAGATTCTATAACAGCAACGCTTTCTTCTGCCGAAACAAGGTTCTCTTTCGGTTTTTCGTTGGGATTGATATATCTCCCCTGCTCAATCAGTTCGCCGATGCGGGTTGCCAACTTCGTCCAAGTTAAGCGCATTTTATTGTCTTTGGAACGAATATACAGCCCGTCCGATTGACCGTCTATGCCTATTCCATTGCCAAAAGAAGCGTGATCTCGGTATTCATGCCTGACACTTTTTATAAACTCCGCTTTCGGTTCAGATGCATAGTATTTTTTGATATTTTCGGAATACCAACTCAGCAACGCCGCGTCAACAAAACTTTGCTCAAAAGACGGTACTTCTGACTTTTTCTCTCTTTCGTTCAAAATGGAAGAAATAAAATCAGCGGACAGCGTATCGTTTTTCGCGCTTTCTTGCAAATCCTTTGCCTGTGAAAGAGTCGGTACTTTCCCCGCCCTGCAAATGCAATCAAGCAAAAGATACTGCTGTTCTTCTGTTAAATCAGCAAGCGTCAATCCCACACCCATTGTCAGAGTGAAAACCATATCAGACGGATTCGGTTTTACTTTTTTCTCGCTATTGTCAATCATTTCAAGGAAGCGGTCAATCAAATTGGAAAGGCGCACATAGCGATATACCTGTCGGCTGCTTTCACCCGCGTCCTGCGCGATTCGATTTGCACTCCAGGTTTCGCTCGCGGTACTACCCTGCTCCGTGTTCCCAACCCTTTTCCCCTGATGCCGCAATGCAACCATTTTCATACGATATGACTTTGCCTTTTCAGAGGGAAGAATATGCGGTCGGTGTAGGTTGGCGTCCACCATATAAATAGTGGCTTCGTCGTCCGTCATAGGTTTTATAATAGCGGGCACACATATCAGCCCTGCAAGTTCTGCCGCTTTGCACCGTCTATGTCCCGATAAAAGTTGATATTGAAATTCACCTATCGGTCGTAGCATAACCGGCTCTTGTATGCCGTGATCTCGAATACTATCCGCCAACTGCCGTAAATCTGCATCTTCCACGACCAAAAACGGATGGTTCGGAAAAGGTTTTATTTTAGCCAAAGGGACAGATTTAACAATCGCTTCCCCAAACTGTGCACCAATCGGCGGCGCAGTGGGCGTATTGGTGGACGGTACTGTGAAAGAAAGCCTGTCAGCCATTTTGCAAAACCTCCTTCGTTAATCGGCGGTATGCGTCTGCAACCTTTCCCTTCGGCGAGAAAGAAAAGATACTGATGCCCTTTGATGCCATTTCCTGCGCGCGGACGGAATACGGAATATATGTATCGAACACAGGGATATTGAGTTCTTCACCGCAATCGCGCAGATCCTGCATACCGTTTTTGCCGAGCCGTGTACGCATATCTAACATCGTGATTAAAATCCCCTCCACGGTGAGATTTGGATTGTAATAACTTTTGATGCTTTGGATGTATTCCAATATACTGCTGATGCCTTCCACGGACATTGCATCTACCTTAACAGGAATCAATACACTGTCAGCAGCAGTTAAAGCGTTTACAGGTAACAAATCAAGTGACGGTGAACAGTCAATCAAGATATAATCATAACTTTCCTGTAACGGATCAAGAATGGCTTGCAATACGCGTTCGCGCCCGGTCGGCACGCCGACAAGCGAAAGCGCCGTATTGCGCAACTCTTTATTTGCCGGGATATAATCAAAGCCTTCCTCGTACTTCTGCACCGAAACACGGGGATTTTTATTGCCCAACATAACCGCATGCATATAGTCCGAAAGGTAGATCGGTTCTGCACATTCCTTATGCGAAAGTGCAACCGTAGTCAAACTGCGCTGCGGATCAGCATCCACAAGCAACACCCGTTTTCCCTCTTTGGTAAGCCCTGCGCCGAGATTCAGAGCCGTAGTTGTTTTGCCGACGCCGCCCTTTTCGTTTGCAATTGCGATGATTTTTGCCATTCTAATACATCCTTTCTGCTCGGAGATAATCTCCGGTAATCACTTTGTGTCACGATGGCACGAAGTTAATAGGACGCTTGCTGTAATAGGATGGGTATCCCGTTACTGTCGTAGTTATTAGGATCAGCTGCGGGAGTATCCCAACCAAATATAGAGCCGTTCAGCATTGCTTCTTCCTGTGCTTTTGAAATGTCAAATTGGCGGTTCAACTTGTCGGCAAGTGCCCGAAGATCCGAAGTACCGGTGGTCTCTGTGTCAACCAGATAATATCCGCGTACCCCGCGCCGCAGCATAGCAAATACACCTGTCGGTGTTACTGTATAACAGATTTCCGGCAATCTTAATAAATCCACTTCATTTTGTTTCTGCATTGTTGTATCCTCCAAATACTTTTTTAGTGCGGCTCTCCGCGCACCGTCGGTTCTTCATACCCTTCAATCTGATAATAACCGGGATTGTATATCCCGGCGCGTTTCAGATCATATTCCAAAAGTTTTAGTTTATTGATTGCACTGTTCAAACTGACAAACCCGGTTTGAATTGTCCTTCTTGTCCTTGTCACAATTCGGAAATGCATTTGTATTGCCTCCTAAAAAATGATATAGCGTTGATTCTGCACCACAGTAAATCCATCACAGGTTTTTGTAAGATCCGCCAAGCCTAACAATGCAATCATTGCGGAATTATCTTGATATGTATACAATCCAATACCTAATGCGGAAAGAACCCTTGAAATTTTCACAGGCAATTCCTTAATTCCCATGTTCAAAATTAGTCGCCAAACCGAATCGCGTACCTCCTCATACTGCCTGTACGGGATAAGCAATTTTTGGTTGTCTTCTTCCATTTTTATCACCTCATTTAAATAATAGAGGCGGTTGATTGGAAAGCGTACAGGTAAATATTGGGAAATAATATTTTTTCACATTCAGAATAGGAAATTATCCAAGCATATTATAAGAAAAAGAGCAGGCTTAAATCCTACTCTTTCTTGTGATTAGATTCCAAACAAAATCTCATTCAGTGGTTTATGCTGCGGAGATTCACCCGATTGCGCCAGCGTCAGCATTTTACCCCATGTTTTTTCAACCTCGTATTTCAGGAATTCTTCCAGGGAATCTAAAAGCTCGTGCTCATCATATTTGTTTAAGCACGCATAATATAATCCTTTGTCCTCATCATAAATAACCAGCGGCGGCTGATTGTGAATCATAAAGTAATAGTTTAAAAGCGTTCGTCCGACACGACCGTTTCCGTCGGCGAACGGATGAATGCTTTCAAACCGTGCATGAAGATATGCTCCGACTTTTAAATACTGTGTCCCTGTGTATTCATTGAGCTCATCCACAAGTTCCTGCAAATCCGCAGCGACTGTTTCCACGGGCGAACCAACTTCATGAACGCCGGTGACATAATCGTGCTTCTTGAACTCTCCGGGGCGTTCCCCATTCACAACATAGCGCCGTTCATCATAAGTTCCGCTTGTCAGCGTTTTATGAATTTCTTTTATCAGTTCCACAGAAATCGGCTCTTTAGCAACAATCTTTTCGCGTAAGAATTCATAGCAGAGTTTCTGATTCTGCTGTTCAAAAATTGCGCGTGTTTCACCCGTATACCCGGTGACTTTTCCGTTCTCAAAGATTTCGCGCGTATCGTGATAGTTTATATCCGCATTTTCGATTTTCCCTGAGTTGTAAGCAAAAACAATGCGGAAGTTACTCAAATATTTATCCAAGTCGCTCGTGTCAGCAATATTGTAGGACTGCCAAAGCGACACCGTATCTTCATATTTACCCATAAATGAAACCTCCAATCATAGATAGTATAACATACTTTTACTACTTTGCGAAAAAATTTTTTACTTTGTGACACGATGGCACAAAGTTTGGAAAGGACAAATGTATATGGCAACTGCCAAAAAACTACCCAGTGGGAATTATCGTGTTCGTGTGCATATCGGTAACGGAAAATATAAGTCTTTCACGGCCGAAAAGAAAGCAGACGCCGAATATGCCGCCAATCTTTATTTACAGACATACAAAGATAAACATGCACCTACAAAAATTACTGTTGGCGAGGCTGTAGACCAATATATTGAAAGTAAGAGCAATATACTCTCCCCTTCTACAATCAGGGGCTATAAAGCTATGCGCAGAGTTTATTTGCAAAGCATTATGGACAAGCCTGTAAGCAGGCTTACCAACAGCGATATACAACTGGAGGTCAATGATGAAGCCAAACTGCACTCGGCAAAAACCATCAGAAACATAGTCGGGCTTCTGTCTGCAGCGTTAAAGGGAAAAAAGGAGTTTTCTGTTGACCTTCCCCAAAAAGAAAAAAAGAGAATCACCATTCCTACAGAAGATGAAATCAACCAAATTTTCAAATATGTCGAGGGGAAAGAAATTGAATTACCTGTTATTCTCGCCGCCTGTTTAGGCTTGCGTCGCGGAGAAATTGCACCATTAGAATATGGCGATGTTGATTACAAAAATAAAACTTTAACCATATCAAAATCAATGGTAATGAACAGTGATAGTGAATGGATTACGAAAGTTCCAAAGACATATACAAGCAACCGAACCTTAAAAGTTTATGACTTCACTCTGCAAAAAATCAAAGCACGGCAAGTCAAAGGATTACCCTTTATTTCTTTAAATCCAAATCAAATTACAGAAGCATTCTCCGGTGTACTAAGCGATTTGGAAATCCGGCATTTCCGCTTCCATGATCTTCGGCACTACAACGCATCTGTGATGTTATCATTAAATATACCTGATAAATATGCTATGGAAAGAATGGGACACGCTACAAATAATATGCTAAAAACGGTTTATCAGCACACTATGCAAGAAAAAGAAGATAGTATTGATGCATCGTTAAACGATTATTTCCAAACTGCTTATGCCACAAAAAATGACACAAAATTATAAACACCTTGATTTTACATTGTTTTTAAAGAATTTAAACGGGTTCGACTCCCATCAGCCGCTCCAATAAAAAATCACTGTCGTATCCCGACAGTGATTTTTTATTGGTTAGGGATGTGTGGAGTCGAACAGGACGGCGCACCGCAGTGCGCAAAAAACAGTCCGGTGGACTGTTTTTTAGTCCGCGGGCAGACTCGTTAATCCCCCATTTTCACACACTTGGGGACACATTTGTCGTATCCCGACAGTGATTTTTTATTGGTTAGGGATGTGTGGAGTCGAACAGGACGGCGCACCGCA
>DAVZHM010000067.1:0-10435 GCA_052273845.1 Candidatus Fimenecus sp.
TAACACATGGTTTTCCATTCGTCACTTCTTTTTTATTTGCTACTGTAACACATCTGTTGTAATCCTACACAGAAAACAGCCCTATATGCGGAATTTTTTATTGAAAACGCGCTTTAATTGTGCTATACTCAATTTGTTGATTGTAAATTTTTTACAGATTGGGGAGATTGCCATGAAAAAAATGAAACAAAAAGCAGCGAAATTGGCGGCACTTGTGCTGACTTTGGCGTTGCTTTTTACTTTTGTCCCATCCACGCTTGTGCGCTCGGTTGCGGCAAGCGGGGAGGTAACCGTAGGGGTTATGAACGACCTGCATTACTTTCCGCGTAGCTTAATGGGTTCGGATGTCAATGCGTTTATTGAGGCATCCAAACTCAATTCCACTACTTCTTATCTTGCCGAGCCGCTGTTGGACAATGCACTCTATGAATACGCCCAACAGGCAAGGGAAAAAGGGCTGAAGTACTTAATCATTCCCGGAGACCTTACCAAAAACGGTGAATATGAAAGCCACAGAGAATTGGCGGCGAAATTAGAGCAGTTTGAAAGGGATACCGGTGTGGAAGTGTTTGTCATTGACGGCAACCACGATATTCGCAACGGTAAAGCAGCCAAATTTGAAAACGGAAAATTCGTCTCTACGCGTTGGACAGAGCCTGAAGAATTCCGCGAGATTTATCGGAATTTGGGCTATGACCACGCAATCAATACCTTTACGCCGCCCGCAGGGGAAGAAGCGGGTTCACTTTCTTACACCGCAGATTTAGACGGGGGGTATCGCCTGATTGCATTGGACGGCGCTTGCTACTCTGCTGACATTAACTCCAAAGGTGAAAATAAAGCTGAAACCCGCGGCGCGTACTCCGAAGCGCTGATGCAGTGGGCACTTGAGCAGATTGCCGATGCAAAAGCACAAGGGCTTACGGTGATCGGTTTGACGCATTTCAATTTGGTTGAGCATTTCAAAAATGAGGACAATTTATTTGTTGCTTTCCCGATTGACAATTGGCAGGAAGTAACGGAATCCTTTGCCGATGCCGGTATGCACTTCGCTTTCACAGGGCATATTCATGTGCCCGATATTGCTTCGCACACTTCGGACAACGGCGAAACATTGACCGATTGCTCTTCGGCATCCATGCTCAATTTCCCGTGCTATCTGCGCGTGGTGACTTTAGACAATCGAAGCCCTGCGGGGGATATTTCCGCGACTTATGAGACGGTGGATATTGACCGTTCGCGCCCCGTAACCGCATTTGGCACTACTTATCCGCAGCCGTACCGCTTGACTGCATTTGCGCTCAACTTCGGCGGTAGCGACATCAATCAATTTGCCGACAACTACATTCGTTATTTGTTGGAATACCAATTGCTCCCCGATATAAGAGAAGCAGGCAGTTTGTACCTCTACCTTGCAAGAAGTTTGGATTTGGATAGCGTTCTCGACGGCTTGCTTTCAAGTAACAGTGGTATTGGTGCGATTGAGGGTGTTACCAAAGTTTCTTTAAAATTGCTCATCAAAAATGTTTGTGACCAAATCGAGACAGAGTATTTGGACGGCGCTGAGGGTACGGAGCATCTTTTGCAAGTCTTAAGTGATGCCGTGCATAAGTTGACCTCACTTGAAATGTCCTCATATCCCTGCACAAAATATTTGGATACTTACGGCTTTGGCGATGCAAGCCGCAACGGTAACCTCGCTGACCTCGCTTCTACGGTGCTTGCAACATTCTATGCAGGTGACGAGAAGCGTAGGGACGATGCATTCTTAAATGATGCGCTTGCCCGTTTTGAGCGCGGCGAAAATGCCGATGTGATTTTGAATACGTTGATTGATGTTGTTTTGCACGATTTGTTGGAGGACGAAATTCTCCCGAATATCCGCATTGATGTGGTCGGCATTTTGCGCAATACCAATGATGAAGATACCAAAGTTCTGCTCGGTGACATCATTTCGCAGCTAATTTCCATGGGCGATTCGAGCGGTGTAACCGGCATGGTGCCGCAGCCGAGTCTTGCGCAACTGATTAACCTGTTCTTTGCTGCAGGCATCGTGGAGTATAAATCTCTTGATGATGTTTTAGCGCACTATATGGATGAATACCTGACCGAAAGCCAGATTGAAACCATTGCTTATGAGTTTTATAATATTCTTTCCGATTTAACAACCGATATCAATCCTGCGCCGCAGGCAGATAACAATACTACCGTAATGTACAGCGGAAAAGTGCAAGTAACTCCCACCGTGGAAGATTTGCGTTTGCCCTCGGGTATTGCTGTGACTTTCGGCGCAAATTCCGCGACCACGCGCAATATTTGTTGGTATACCAAAACAAGCGTGCAGGGGACGGACATTGAAATTGTACCGTATTCCGCAAATCCGCGCTTTACGGGCACACCCACCACGGGCAGCAATGTTGTGGCGGAGACCAAACGCGTCACTCGTGAAATTCCCGGTGTGGATTTAGGCGTAATCGGCATTATTTCTTACGAATTTGATGTCAACCGCCATATGATTAAAGTCGGCGGGTTGAAACCCGGTCAAAAATATTGCTACCGTGTCGGCGATGCTTCACGCGGTTGGTGGAGCGATGTTGGCGTATTCCAAACTGCCGATAATTCCGACAGTTTCACGTTCTTCCATATGAGCGACAGCCAGGGAGGCATTGAACGCCAATATGAAACTTGGGCTGATGTGGTGGATACGGCGTTTAGCTTGTATCCCGATGCAAAATTCATTGTGCATACGGGCGATGTTGTAGACAGCGGCAAAAACTTCAACCAATGGAATTGGGTGTTCAATACCGCTTCTGATAATCTTCAAAACACCGTTTTGATGCCTGCAACAGGCAATCATGAGAAAAACGCGGCGCATGCGACCGTCAACAATTTCCTGCTGTCGAATGTGCCGGAACAGGATACCACAACCGGCGTCTATTATTCTTATGACTACAACAATGCACACTTTATGGTGCTCAATACCAACGACTTGAACGAGGACAATACGCTCGGCACAAAACAGTTGGAATGGCTCAAAGCCGATGCTGCTGCAAGCGACAAACAATGGAAAATTGTCGCCTTGCACAAGGCAATTTATTCTAACGGCTCGCACTATGATGATAAAGATGTGGTTGCCCTTCGTGCGCAACTTGCCACTTTGATGCCGGAATTGGACATCGATATTGTGTTGCAGGGACACGACCATGTGTACTTGCGTACCACAGCGATGAAGGATAACGCAAAATGTGAGATTGTGGAAAAGACCGTTTCGCACAACGGCAACAGTTACACGGCAATGGTCAATCCCGACGGTACGGTTTACACGATTGATGGTTGCTCGGGCGTGAAGTATTATCAGACAAAGGACGCATCACTTACAGACGAACTCTTCCCGCGCGCACAGACGATTTATGACGCTGCTGCGCCGGTGTTCTCCGCCATTCAAATCGATGGCGACAATCTGTATTTTGATGCATATACCGTGCAAAACGGCAATGCAACTAAGATTGACAGTTTTGCAATTTCCAAATCGAGTGACGGCGCGTTTGGGGATGGTTCCAATGCTGAAAACGGTACGGTTACGGACGGCTCCGTTCCGAAAACTGCCGGCAGACAAATGGCCTCGGCTTTGGTGTTTGTTTTGCCTGTCGCGGCAACCGTTGCCTTGAGTGCGGGTGCGGTGAAACGCAAACGCGAAGAAGAAATCTAATTGAGTAACAAAATGGGCGGTGCAACTGTGCACCGCCTTTTTTATGGGTAAAATTCGACAAAAAAGCAGTAAGTAATTTAAAAATCTCTACGATTTCCCGAATTGACGATAGTGCTTTTTACGCGGTACAATAGATCCCATACGAGAGGTGATTCCATTGCAGAAAAAATTGGTCGCCGTGGATATTGACGGGACACTTGTAACCGATACAAAAGAACTTTTACCCGAAACCAAAGCGGACATTCATCGCTTTATTGAGAACGGCGGTGTGTTTGTACTTGCCACAGGCAGACCGACGCCGGGCATTCGCCGTTATGTGGCGGAATTGGATTTGGTGCGTTTGGGCGGGTATGTCATTTCCTATAACGGAGCACGAATCTTTGACTTGAAAAACGGAAAATTGCTGTTTCAAAAAAGTATTCCGTTAAATTGCTATTCCCGCATTTTTGTTGCTGCCGAAGAACTCGGTTTGGCGTTGACGGGATATAAAAACGACCTTGCGGTAACACAAAAGGCAAAGGACCGTTATTTTGTGATGGAAACGTCCATCAACGGGTTAGAAATTTGCCGCGTGCCGGATTTGAAAACAGAATTCACTTACGAAACACCCAAATTTTTAATTACGGGTGAGCCTGACTTTTTAAGTGATGCCGAAGTGAAATTGCGCTCCATGCTTTCCGATTTGCCGCTGACGGTATTCCGTTCCGAACCGTTCTTTTTGGAAATCACCGCGCGTGGGTGTGACAAAGGCGCGGCGATTTTGCAATTGGCTGAGGAGCTGCATTTGCGTCAAGATGAAACCATGGCGTGCGGCGATGGGTTTAACGATGTCACTATGCTTCAATCTGTCTCTTTCGGCGTGGCAATGCAGAATGCGCAGTTGCCTGCAAAACAGGCAGCACAGTATATCACCGATTCCAACAACGAAAACGGCGTCGGCAAAGCACTTAGACAGTTTGCTCTTTAAACGGATTTCCAAATTGCATTTTTCTTTTTGTTATGTTACAATACCTCTGAACTCGTTTCGGAGGTGTTTTTTTGGAACCATCAGCAGAGAAAAAACGCGAAAAAATCATTAAAATTGTATCAACGGTCAGCATTTTTGTTGTCACGCTTGTGTTGCTTGTGGTCGGTATTTGCATTTTGCCGAATCTCGGTAAATCTGACTCTGCCCCTGTGGAGGCTACGGCAGTATCCGTAGAAACCACCTCTACACTTACAGAAGCACAAACGGAAACCACCATGCCGAGCACGGAGGAAAAGCTAAGCGAAACAGAAGTACAAACCACCTCCGTGTATAAAGCGAAAACTGATGTTAAGGCGCAGGTCGCAACCGGCAACAAAGCGGCGGATGAAGATAAGGGGAATGACCGTGTGAGCGATTCCTCTCTTTCGGGAGAGAGTGGCGGCGATGTGTTGGAGGAACACAATGAAACCGCATTGCCTTGGGGCGATTCTACGGGATTTCCCTCGAAATATACGAACTATGTTTATACGGATACTACCGACCTTGTGGGTTGGCAGCAAATCGACGGCGCCCTGTTTTACTTTGATAACACCCACAATGCACTTAAAGGGATGCAAAAAATCGGCGGCAGAAACGTTTATTTTAACGAGTTTGGCGCAAAAGCGTCTTTGGTTGGTATAGATGTTTCCCAATGGAACGGCACAATTGATTGGAATGCGGCAAAAGCAGACGGTATAGATTTTGCAATTATCCGTGTCGGTTTCCGCGGTTACGGTACAACGGACCCTATTAAACCGCCGAAGCTTGACCGCTGTGTTGAAAGCAATTTGCTTGGGGCTACGGCGGCAGGAATGCCTGTCGGTCTTTACTTTTTCAGCCAGGCCATTACAATAGATGAAGCGCTCGAAGAAGCGGGCGTTTGCGTGGATTACGCCAAACGGTATAAAATTACATACCCGATTTACTTTGATACCGAATTTTCCAATCCAAAACACAACGGGAGGGCAGATGCGCTCACGAAAAAAGAACGAACGGATATTGCGGTCGCTTTTTGCGAGGCAATCAAAAATGCCGGTTTTACCCCCGGCGTGTATGCAAGTAAGACATTCTATTATGATGAACTTGATTTTTCGCGCCTGTCTTCTTATGAAATTTGGATGGCGCACTACACGAGTAAAAATACCGATTTTAAGTATAAGTACCGCATTTGGCAGTATTCGGACAAAGGACAGGTAAACGGAATTCCTAACGCAACAGATATGAATATGGCTCTGTATGACTATCGGAATAAAACGGATATGTCCAAAGTCGGCAATAATGTGGTTTTGTCCGATACCCCCGGCGTTTTGGCATATCATTATGCAGAAGCCGCTTTGATGCAGTATGAACAGCAAAAAACGGATGAAGCGCTTGTTGCGGCGAACGAAAAAATCGGTGTTTTACCGTCGGGCGGGGCAAAAGACGCCTTGCAAAAAGTGCTTTCCGATATGCAGACACAGCAAAAAACAACAGAATAAACAAGGAAAGGGACTTTTTATTTAAAGTCCCTTTCCTTGTTGTATACCGCGTTCTGCAAAAGTTTTATGGATACTGTTTAGAACATCTTTTTTGTCAGCAGACCAAAGCGGTGCCACCAATAGTTTCTTCGGTGCATCACCTGTCAGCCTGTGTATGACCGTGGTTTTCGGTAAAACTTCCAAACAGTCGCACAAAATATCCAAATAATCATCTTTGCTCAACACTTCAAATGCGCCGGTTTCATAGAACTTTTCCAAATCCGTACCGTGCAGAATGTGCAATAATTGCAATTTTATGCCGTCCGAACCGATTGCTCCGACAAATCGTACCGTTTGTAACATTTGCGCTTTCGTTTCAAACGGCAATCCCAAAATAATATGTGTTACAACATTTATCCCGATAGCGTGCAAATCTTGAACGGCTTTTTCGTAAACGGAAAGGGGATAGCCGCGGCGAATAAATTTTGCTGTGTCCTCGTGTACGGTTTGCAATCCTAATTCCACAAAAACGGGTTTCACATTGTTTAATTCCCGCAGCATTTCCAAAACGCCCGTCGGCAAACAATCGGGGCGTGTGGCAATAGAAATTGCTTTAATACACGGATTTTTTGCAGCTGTAAAGAAAATGTTTCGCAAGTGTTTTAAATCCCCGTAGGTATTGGTGTAACTTTGAAAATAGGCGATGTAATGTTCGCCTTTGAATTTTTTCGCAACGCGAGCTTTTGCGTTTTCGATTTGTGTATTTACATCTGCTTGTGCACATTCGGCAAATTCGCCGCTGCCGCCCGCACTGCAAAAGATACAGCCGCCCGTGCCGAGTGTACCGTCACGGTTTGGGCAAGTACATCCCGTTTCCAGAGACAGTTTATATAACTTTTCTCCAAATCGGTTTTGTAAATATTCGTTGAAAGAATAGTATTGCGGCAGCATAGTACATCACCTTGTGGCAGTATAGCAGATTTCTCTCGAAAAATCCATATCTGTTGTGGATTTTTCATAAAAGGAAATGCATACAGCGCAGTCCCCGTTATGGAAACCTCCAAAATCGACAAAAGTACAAAATTCGGTCTTGACGCTTTCCAAAAATCGGCGTATCATTTGTGCATAACAACAAAGGCGTTGTGAAGAAAACCTTCACAGCGCCCTTTTTCGTTTGCATAACTTTCCGGAGAGTTTTGCAGTTGAATTTGTTGTTTTGCACAACGGCGTGCGATAGGGCCCAAGCCCTCTCGCGCGCCGAATTCTTTTTTTGGAGGAGAATGGATTATGGCAGATTTAATGGAAGCCGCAACTGAGCTTACTTTCGGCGTATGGTTTTTAATCGGCGCCGCGTTGGTATTTTTTATGCAATGCGGTTTTGCAATGGTGGAAGCAGGTTTTACCCGAGCCAAAAACGCAGGGAACATCATTATGAAAAACCTGATGGACTTTTGTATCGGCTCGGTGGTATTCGTTACTCTCGGTTCGGGACTGATGCTCGCGGAGGACTATATTGCAGGCGTTATCGGTATTCCGAACCTTGATATCTTTACGAATTGGGAAACATATGACTGGTCAGGCTTCGTATTCAACCTTGTGTTCTGCGCTACGGCGGCAACAATCGTTTCCGGTGCAATGGCAGAGCGAACCAAATTCAGCGCATACTGCATTTACAGCGCGGTTATCAGCGCAGTGATTTATCCGATTGAAGCAGGTTGGGTTTGGAACAGCCAAGGTTGGCTTAACAAACTTGGATTTATCGATTATGCGGGTTCTGCCGCAATTCATATGGTCGGCGGCACGGCGGCACTCATCGGTGCCATCTTCTTGGGGCCGAGAATCGGAAAATATGTTACCGGCAAAGATGGAAAAAAAGAAGCACGAGCCATTCCCGGTCACTCCATTACTATCGGCGCACTCGGTGTGTTTATTCTTTGGTTCGGTTGGTACGGATTTAACGGTGCGGCGGCAACGGATATTGCCACACTCGGCAAAATTTTCGTAACCACCACACTCGCGCCCGCGTTTGCGTCCTGTGCAACGATGTTGTATACATGGATTAAAAACGGCAAACCGGATGTTTCTATGACTTTGAACGGCTCTTTGGCAGGTTTGGTTGCTATCACCGCAGGGTGTGCAAATGTAGATGCACTCGGTTCTATCATCATCGGCTTGGTCGCAGGCGTTTGGGTTGTGGTCGTGGTAGAAGTTTTGGATTTGAAACTGCACATTGATGACCCCGTCGGCGCGGTTGGTGTTCACTTCGGCAACGGTATTTGGGGCACTTTGGCAGTCGGTTTATTCACAACAGATGGCGGACTCTTCTACGGCGGTGGTTTCAGACAACTCGGCGTGCAGGCGCTCGGTGTGGTCAGCATCCTTGCATATACTACCGTTATGATGGTGATTACCTTTGCTTTGATTAAGAAATTCCACGGACTTCGTGTTTCACCCGAAGAAGAAATCAGCGGTCTTGACAGCGTTGAGCACGGCTTGGCATCCGCTTATGCCGGCTTTGAATTTGCACTTGACCCGACGCTTGCAGAGTATACCGCGGCGCCCACAGATACACCTGTTCCGGTTGAAGTTGCGGTTCCCGTTACGGATGTTTCGACCCCGAAAGCGGCTCCCGCGGACGGCAAAAAGATTACGAAGGTCGAGATTATTTGTAAAGAATCCCGATTTGAAGCGCTCAAAGCCGCCATGGATGCGGTTGGCATTACCGGCATGACTGTGACGAAAGTGCTCGGTTGCGGCATCCAGAAAGGCAAAACCGGATATTATCGCGGTGTTAAGGTTGAAAGCATGGATTTGAATCCGAAAGTACAAGTGGACATCGTGGTTTCTGCAGTACCTGTTCGTACTTTGGTGGAAGCAGCGAAAAAAGCGCTTTACACCGGCAACATCGGTGACGGTAAGATTTTCGTATATGATGTTGAAAATGTAATTAAAGTACGCACCGGTGAAGAAGGTTATGATGCCTTGCAGGGTGACGAGCAGTTCTAATACGGAATGATGATTCGGCGGCTCTTTTCAAAATGTGACAGTTCCTTTCTGCTTATTAAAAATCCCTCTGGGCCGCCGAACTTCATTTATATATTCTATAAGCCCCTTTTCATTTTAATTTATTGCATCGGGGAAACCGTCGGGAAAGTTCTCGGCGGTTTTTCCGTTTTTTGTTTGCTTTTTTGTGGACTTGCAAGATTTAACGGCGGTTCCCATATATTTGAAGCAAAAGGGGTGTTACAATATGTTATTGGAATTGCTGTCGGCGATCAGTGCAAATATGCTGTATTTGATGTTGCACATCGAAGGGGCGGGTTCATTCCCAAAGCCATTATCCGCCAAAGAAGAACGGGCGGCGCTCGAACGATTTGCGGCGGGGGACACAGCGGCGCGTGATTTGCTGATTGAGCACAATCTGCGGCTTGTGGCGCACATCATCAAAAAATATTATTCCAATTACGCCGATCAAGACGATTTAATTTCCATCGGCACCATCGGTTTAATAAAAGGCATCAATACATTTAACGGTGACCGCGGAACTAGGCTTGCCACATATGCCGCACGGTGCATAGAGAACGAAATTCTAATGTATTTTCGCAATCAAAAGAAGTCGGCGCAAGATGTCTCTATGAACGAACCAATCGATACGGACAGCGAGGGGAATCCCTTGACCCTTTCGGATATTATTTACACGGAAGACACCATCGCTGACGATTTGGACACCAAAATCCGTATAGAGAAATTGCGCTCGTATATCCGTGCAATGCCCTCTGCGCGTGAAAAAGAAATTATTGTGCGGCGCTATGGGTTAGACGGGGCGTTTCCTGAAACCCAACGTGAAATCGCGGAAAGACTACACATCTCCCGTTCCTATGTTTCCCGCATTGAAAAACGGGTTTTGCAGGAATTGCGAAAACAATTTGAAGATTAGCCGCTAAATTTAAAGCGGTTTTGTGGTGTGGAAAATAAAAAAGCACGCCGAAGCGTGCAAAAAAGCGGACAGACAGACAATCCAAAATAAAAACCCCACCGGGAGACGGTAGTATTAACACCGAGTGTGCGAAAAGAATATACTTTAGGAATCTACCCGCGGACTAAAAAACAGTCCACCGGACTGTTTTTTGCGCACTGCGGTGCGCCGTCCTGTTCGATTCCACAGCACTGACAATCCAAAAAGAAAATCCCACCGGGAGACGGTGGTGTTAACACCGAGTGTGCGAAAAGAATATACTTTAGGAATCTACCCGCGGACTAAAA
>DAVZHM010000068.1:0-10330 GCA_052273845.1 Candidatus Fimenecus sp.
ACACCGAAAAAACCAATGTGATTTTGGGAAATGACTGCCGCACCCTTTGGGGCACGCCCGACATCGGCGACACGCTTTGCGGCGTGGAAGTGCGGCTTTCGCCGTTATCCTTTTACCAAGTCAATCACGATATGGCAGAGCGCTTGTACCGCAAAGCGGCGGAATTTGCCGATTTGAAAGGCACCGAAACCGTTTTGGATTTGTATTGCGGCGCAGGCACCATCGGGTTGAGCCTTGCGCACAAGGTAAAAAAAGTATACGGCGCGGAAATCGTACCCGCCGCGGTGGAAAACGCCAAAGAAAACGCGAAACGCAACCATATAGAAAACGCGGAATTTTTCTGCGGAGACGCCGCCGACGCGGCAAAGCGGTTTCAAGAGATGGGCGTTCGCCCCGATGTGGTGCTGTTAGACCCGCCGCGCAAAGGGTGCGACGGAAGTGTGCTTCGCACCGTCAGCGAAATGGAGCCGCAAAAAATCGTGTATGTTTCCTGTGACCCCGCCACGCTCGCGCGCGATGCAGAGCGGCTTTCTGCGCTCGGCTACAAAGCGGTGCGCCTTGCGGCGGCAGATTTGTTCCCCCGCACAGTGCATGTGGAAAGTGTGTGTTTGTTTGTTCGGACATCGGAAAGTTTAACAAAAGTTTAAATAAGCCGTCTAAAATATACCCAAAATGGCAATATAATGTAATAAATGGGGTGTATTTTATGAAGAAACTTTCGGAACAAACTTTGAATCGCCGCAATGATAATTTACGCCGTTTGGCGGTGTTTCTCGGTACATCGGCGGTCATTTTGACCTTTTCGCTTTGCGCGCCCGAAAACGCCGAGCTCTTTGATATGATTGGGATGGAATTGGCGGTTGTGGCGCTGGCGATTTTTCTGTGGAATTTCCCTTTGGGCATTTATTTTGCCGCCAACCTGTTCACACTTTCGGCGGCGGCAGGCTCTATTCTCAAACTGTATGACAAATTCCCCGGCTATGACCGCGTGGTGCATTTCATCAGCGGATTGTTGCTCGGGTACATCGGCGTGTTTCTCATCAACCGTATATTTGCGCGTCTGCACACCGAAAGCATTCCGATACTCGTGGTGCTGTTTGCAGGGATGTTCGCGTTTTTCGGCGCGGGATTTTGGGAAATCGTGGAATTTTTGACCGACTGCGTCGTGCATATGGATGTTCAGCACGGCAATACCGACACCATGGGGGATATTGTCGCGGGGTATTTGGGCGGTATTTTGTATCAATTCCATTTGGTATTTTCTTACCGAAAATATTTTTCAAAAGAGAAAATTAAATATTTTATCAAGGGCGAGCCTGTGCCTGCAACGATTTTGCAACCGGAACATGCCGCCCGATAACAAGGGGGGGCATCTTCTGATGTTGAAAAAACGGGAGTATCTGTTTTGGGTGCTGATGTTCTACGGCACCACACTGTTGTTGCTGTCAGCGGGAACGGTGTATGATTTGCAAATCGACCGCGCGCTGTATCACCCCGAAAATCCGTTCGCACGGTTTTTGCAGGATTACGGTGAAGTGCCCCGCTTTGCGCTGTGGGGGCCTGCAGCGGCGGTGCTTTACGCCACGCGCGAATGGGAATGCGAAAAATGCGTTGCGTTGTTTTCGTACTTTCGCCGTAAAAAAGGCGGTCTTTCCGAAAAGGTCAAAACAACGCTTTACAAAGTCGCAAATTGGGGATTTGGCGTAGGATTTTTGATACTCGGCTTTTTCTCGTGGCAAAAACTGATTAAAAATGTGGTTAAACATTGGTTTTCGGACGAAACAAAAGAAACGCTGTTCTACACGGTTTTCTTAGTTACGGTCATTTTGGCTGTGGATGTATTGGCGGCGTATTTCGCCAAACGCAAAATCAGCGCCCAAACCCTGCGTGCTTTAAAACCCCTTGCCTACGGCGGCATTCTGTTCGGCATACTCTACCGTGTGAGCATTGACCCGATCAAAGACCTCGTACAACGCACCCGTTTTTATGAAATGCTGACCGTTTACGATGACAGTGCGTTTTCAATGTTCACGCCGTGGTACAGAAAGGGATTCGGCGGGTCTTCGTTCCCGTCGGGGCATACCGCCAGCGGCGCAACGGTATTTTTAAGCCTGACGCTGTGCGACACCGTAAAACAGTTTCAAAACAAAGAACAGCTGTTCTTCCTGCTTTCGTGGGCATACACTTGGCTGTTGGGCTTTACAAGACTGATTATGGGCAAGCACTTTCTGTCGGACATCACGGTCGGCGCAATTTTGGGATTTACATTCGCCTTACTTGTGCGCGAAGTGTTCGTCCGCCGCCTGTCGAAAAAGATTGGATTATAATTTACATAGTATACACAACCCCCGCGGAGACTTTAAAGTCCCCGCGGGGGTTGTTGCGGTTTGTGTGATTTTTATCGTGTTTTTCGCGTAGCAACGCAGTTCGTTTTGCTTTATTTCCACGGATTGTTTTGGTCGGGGTCGGTCGGGTCCCATCCGCGGCGATTGTCGTTGACATCAATCTTTATCGGTGTGGGTTTCTCAAGCGGTTCTTTTTCGTCGCTGTCATAAATGACAACCGTTGTGCCCTCGGGGCAGTTTTCATACACCCATTTGGCGTCCTGCACGCTCAAGCGGATACAGCCCAACGATGCGGGCGAGCCGAGTTTGTTGTATTCTTCGTATTCCAAATTGCTCTTATCTTTCGTGAAATACGGCACGGAATGGAACAGATACGGCCCGTTGATGCGTGTGGCATACTGCCCGTACACATTGCCCGAAAGCAGCCGCCATTCATATTTGCTGCCGGGTGTTGTGAAGGTGCCCGTCGGCGTTTTACCGTCCATACCCACCGAGCAAACCATTGCCTTTGCAGGCACGGTATAATCCCCGTTGGCGTCTTTGGAATAGGCAATCACAATATTCTGCGTACGGTTGACTTTAAACAGATACGGCGCGTCGGAGCGTTTGGTCTGCCCCTCTGCTTCGGCAACATAGTCGCCCGAAACATACCCTACGCCGCCGTTGTAGGAAATCCGATACCAGCCGTTTGCGCACCGCCCCGTTACGGAAAGGGGCGTTTCCTGCCCGACCATACCGAGTTTGGTGCTGTCGGAAGACGGCAAGGCGCGCACATTGAGCGTGGTGACGGTGGAGTACATCGTCATTTCGCACGGGGTAACTGCCACATCGCCCGCTTTTTCGGTTGCGCTTTCCGTAGCCGCTTCGGCAGGTGCTTCGGTAGACGGCACCGTTTCGCTTACCGTCTCGCTGACTTTTTCAAAGCCTGCGCCTGCCGCGGATTTCGTTTTGAAATGCTTAAAGAGAAACACGCCGCCGACAATCAGCGCCACCGCCGCCAAAACGGCAACTACAATCAAAATTACCTTTTTGTTGTCTTTTTTTCGGTTGGCACCGCGCCGCTGCGGCGGTCTTTTTTTATAATTTGATGAGAATTCCATTTCACTCGTCCTTTGCATCAGTGTTAAAAATATAGTTCCGTATCAGTATACCATTCCCGCCCGCGGTGTGCAAGAAAAAAAAGAAAAAGGCTGTGAATTTTGAAAAATCACAGCCTTTCCGGTTTCTTTATGCTTATTTCTTCGCCTGTTTGGAATACTTCTGCAAATAGATAAACCGCATCAAATGGGTTTCAATCGGGTTAATCGGTTTGCCTGCATAGAACAGTTTTTTGCCGATTTCGGTTTTGCAGCCTTTTTCCACAACCATTTCCACGGCGGTGGCGTCATATTCGCTGCCCGCTACACAAAGTGCGCCGTTGTTCGCAAGCAAAACGGCATTTCTGCCTTTTAAGCCTTTGACAACCTTTTTTGCGGATTTCAGCGTGCTGTTCGGATTGAACGCGCGATTTTTCACGGTAACACCGACAAGTTGTGCGAAGTCGTCCAAAAGCGGCTTCATCACTTTGTTGGTTTGAGAAACGGCCATCACTTCGGGGCTTTGGTTGTGCACGATGTAGTTGACATCTTTGCGCTTTTTGTAAATCGCGCGGTGCAGTTCGGCAGAAGCGGGATACGCTTTGCCCTCCACCAATTCGCCGCTTTGAATGTCAATGCGAACCATTTCACCGTCGCCGTTTACTGCGGTTATGTTGAACACACTGCCGTCACGCTCGCTGTTGCAAGCGTCAAATTTCGGTGCGGCGGCAAGTTTGTCGTTTTTGAATTTATCGGCAACATAGCTGTAAACGGTTTCCAAACCTTCGGCAACAGCGCCCGTCCACTCTTTGTATTTGTTGGTGATGAAGTTTGCGCAAACGGTTTCGAGTTCTGCGGCAACCGCAAACGCATCTTCATAGCTTTCGCCCATGCAAAGTGCGCCGTGGTGCGCCATGATGACCGCTTTGGAGTCACTTCTCTGAATCGCGGCAACCACACCTGCGCGCAGTTTGCCCGTGCCGGGCAGCCCGTAAGATGCCATGGGCACATTGTCGCCGATGATTTCGGCGCTCTTTTTCCGGACATTGTTGATGTCAAAACCCAAAGCGCTGACAACCGATGCCTGCATTTGGTGGGTATGAATCACAAAATTCACTTCGGGGCGCAGTTTGTACGCCTCGGCGTGAATGCCTTTTTCGGAAGAAGGTTTCACATCGCCGTCATAAGCGAGGTCTTCGATATTGACCAAAACGATTTCATCGGGGGTCAAATCTTCATACGCTCTGCCCGAAGGGGTAATGACGAACTGTTTGTCATCGATACGGCAGGAAATGTTGCCCCAGGTACGCGCAATCAAGCCCGACGCGACAACTTCTTTACCCGCTTTGATAACGAGTTCTTTTGCTGCTTGAATATCCATGGTTTTCACCTCGTAATATCACATTTCAATAAAACATTTAAGGGGCGGGACGAACGCGCCCGCCCCCAAAGAGCCTAAGTGTTTTGCTTATTCCGTTTTGAGTGCAACGTTTACCAAAACTTTGTCGAAGCAAGCAAGAGCCTGGTCGATCATCTTCGGCGTGTATGCCGCGGAGGTGTAAAGTCTGCTGCCCGCGAGGGTAACAAGGCCTTCCGCCATATAAGCCGCGCCCATGTGCTGCATTTCTTTCTTTCTCTCGGACGTTGCGCTGAGCACGCCGGGGATCTGCCACGGTTTGGACCAGTTGATGGAATAGTGCATGGTGCCGACCGTCTCCAAGTGGCAGATGGAACCTTCGTTCCAAACCACGAACGGCAGGTTGTATTTCGCAACCAATTCCTTGAGGCCCGCAGTCAGGCGATCGCCCATCTGACCGGCTTTCTGGCATGCGTTTGTCTTGTCGATTTCTTCGAGGGTGTAGTACCCTGCACAGCAGGACAGCGGGTTTGCAGTCATGGTGCCGCCCGTGAACGCTTTCTTAATCTTTTCGCCGGTTGCATCAAGGCCTGCGCCGAGATATTTCATATATTCTTTCTTGCCGCCTAAGCCGCCTGCGCCCGGATAACCGCCCGCGATAACCTTGCCGAAGATGGTAAGGTCGGGAGATACGCCGAAGAAGCCCTGTGCGCCTGCCATACCGATACGGAAGCCGGTAACCACTTCATCGAATACGAGCAATGCGCCGTATTTACGGCAAAGTCTCTCAACGCCTTTGTTGAATTCATAATCCAACGGCGTTGTGCCGCTTTCGGGGCCGACAGGCTCAATGAACACCGCTGCGGTGCCGCCTCTGAACTGGTTGAGCCAAAGTTTTCTTTCCAAATCTTCCAAATCGCCGGGGAAGAATTCCTGCGTATGTTTAAAGAGGTAAAGCGGAACGCCGCTTGCCTGTGTGAATTTGGAGCCGGGCACGCGGATGCCGTAACCGAGCTGATCGGACCAGCCGTGATATGCGCCGCCCATTTTCAAAATGTTCTTGTTCTTCGTGGCAAGTCTTGCAACACGAACTGCCGTCATACAAGCTTCCGTACCCGAACCCTGCATACGGAACAAATCAACGGTTTCCACGCTGTCGGAAATCTTCTTGGCAAGTTTGTATTCAAACTCGTGGAAAAGACCGGTGGAGGGGCCGCAGGTGTTGAGAAGGTCGATAACCTGCTCGCGGATTACTTTCGGGTTGGAACCGAGCACGGTAGGACCGCCTGCCTGCAGGAAGTCGAAATATTTATTGCCGTCAATATCGTAAAGATATGCGCCGTCCGCTTTGGTGAAAACCAACGGGAAGGGATAGTTGAAAGCAAGGTTGTGCTGAACGCCGCCGGGGATGACGGTTTTCGCTTCTTCAATCATTTCCTTGGATTTCGCGCATTTTTTGTCATAGTATTCTTCTTCATACTTTTTCAGAACATCGGGCTTGATGGTGTAAATCGGCTTTTTGATAAGCTCGTCAAGCTCTCTGTTGATCGCCGCAGCGTCATGATACTCCGAAATTGCAAATCTGGTGTCCATAATAATCCTCCAAATTCCTGAATTTTTTTGCAACCACCGCTTCGGTGAATTGCCGTTCACTTGCATTATACCACAAAACGGTATGATGTCAACGCTTTTTTTGGTGAAAACTGCAAATAAACTGTGAACTTTTTTCGATTTAGACAGATTTTAACTTTATTTGCTTTGAAACACAAGTTTATAGTTAAAAATTATCTATACTATGCGTTTTTGAGCCGTTCTTCGGCTCAGGATTTCAGAAACGCTCGTCTGCCCTTTTCCGCAGCAAAAAATGCGAAAAAAGGGTGCTTTTCGCAAAAATTTATCTTGAACAAAGCCCGAGGTTTATGCTATTATAAATTGTATATAATTTAGAAGGAAAAGGGATTGGGCACGAATGGATTTGCAAAAGCATCACAAACCGACATTTGACAATATCTCCGAAGAAAAACGGCAGCGCATTATTCAAGCCGCCACGGGTGAGTTTGCCCAAAAAGGCTTTGAAAACGCCAATATGAACACCATTGCCAAAAAGGCGGATGTCAGCGTCGGCTCGCTTTACAAATATTTTGAAAACAAACAGGACTTGTTTTTGACCATTATCCAATACAGCATTAAAAGCATGGAGGAGTTGCTCACCGTGCTCGCCGTCAGCGAGGAGGATATTCTCGTGAAGGTCGAGCGCATTATCCGCGAAATCCAGCGTTCCTCGAAAGAGAGCGCCACGCTTTTGAAACTGTATAATGCCATGACCGCCGAAAACAATCCCCGTTTCGCCTCGCAGTTCGCCTATGAAATGGAGGCGCTCACCGCCTCGATTTACCGTAAGGCGATTGAGGAGGGGCAGAAAAACGGCGACATTCGCGGCGACATTGACGCCCCGTTCGCGGCGTTTTTGCTCGACGATATTTTTATGACGCTGCAATTTTCCTATGCCTGCGACTATTACAAAGAGCGTTTTCGTATTTATGCGGGCAACAACATCATCGACCGCGACGATTTCGTGGTAGAGCAATGCTTGAAATTCGTGAAAAGCGCGCTCAAAAAGGTTTAATCTTGTAACATTCTCTTTTAGGAGGCAACAATATATATGGTGAATCCGATTTATACCATTTCTTACGACATCGGTACAACGGGCGTAAAAACCTGCCTGTTCTCCATCACCGACCGAATTGAACTGCTTGCAGCGGCAAGCGAGGGGTATCCCCTTTACGTTCTGCCCGGCGGCGGCGCGGAGCAGGGCCCCGACGAGTGGTGGGATGCGATGGTCAAAAGCACCAAGACCGTCATGAAAAAGGTCAAGGTGGACAAAAAGGATATTTCGGGCATTTCGTTCTGCTCGCAAATGCAAGGACTTGTGCTTGTAGACAAGGACGGGAACGCCGTTCGCCGCGCGATGAGTTATATGGACCAGCGCGCGCGTGAGGAACTCAAAAAAGGCATCGCTTACGGCCCGCAGATTGCCGGCGCAAACGTGCCGAAACTTTTAAAGGCTCTGCAAGTTACGGGCGCAGTGGCGTGTTCTGTTAAAGATCCCGTTTGGAAATACAAATGGGTAGAAGCGAACGAACCGGAAATCTTTGCTAAAGTACATAAATGGTTAGATGTCAAAGAATACCTCATCTGCCGCATGACCGGCGAATGCATTATGACGCAGGACTCCGCATTCGCAACCATGCTTTATGATATTCGCAAAGGGCACGAGGGTTGGAGCAGTGCGATGTGCAAACTTTACGGCGTACAGGAAAAACACCTTGCCAAAATCGTGCGCTGCACAGACCGTGTCGGAAAACTGCGTAAACAGCAGGCGGAAGAACTCGGCTTGGAAGAAGGCACAGCCGTATTCGGCGGCGGCGGCGACGCTTCGCTCATCGGCGTGGGCGCAGGTGCGGTCGGCTTAGGCGAAACACACGTATATTCAGGCACGTCCGGCTGGGTTTCCACCGTGGTAGACAAAAGCATTGTGGATGCAGGCTCAATGATTGCCGCGATTGTCGGCGCACGCGACGGATACTTTAACTATTTCGCAGAACTTGAAACCGCCGCGAAATGCGTGGAATGGGTAAAAGACCATTTGGCGCTTGACGAGATTGACCTGTATCTTGACAAAAGCCATGATTTGAAGCATCACCGTGAGGACAGAGAAGTGGTCTACACCAATCTGTACGATTATATGATGGCGGTTGTGGATACCGTCCCCGCAGGCGCGGGCGGCGTGATTTTCACCCCGTGGCTGCACGGCAACCGCTGCCCGTTTGAAGACCCGAATGCACGCGGTATGTTCTTCAACATCAGTTTGGAAACAGGCAAATCCGAAATGATTCGCGCTGTGGTGGAAGGCGTTTGCTTCCATCTTCGTTGGATGATCGAAACGCAGGATAAGAAAATCAAAACTTCCGACACCATTCGCTTTGTCGGCGGCGGCGCGTTGAGCGACATCACCTGCCAGATTTTGGCGGACTGCACAGGCAAAACCGTCGAAACCGTGGACAGCCCACAGAACATCGGCGCAGTCGGTGCGGCGGCAACCATCGCCGTAGGCACGGGGCTTATCAAGGATTTGGGCGAAGTCAAAGCCTTGATTCCCGCGGCAAAAACGTTCTATCCGAACAAAGAAAACAAAGCGGTTTACGACCGCAATTTCAAGGTCTATCAAAATCTGTATAAAGCGAATAAGGAAAACTTTGCGCTTCTCAACGGCGAGGATTGATTTCCGTACGCAAATGTGCTACACTGTGATTGTACAAGCGTATCTCGAAAGGATTTGAAACTTATGAAAAAGCAAGTTCTTGCAATCATACTTGCAACACTTCTGATTTTAACCACCTTCGTTTCTTGCGGTAAAAAATACCTTGTGTATACCGATCCCGACGGCGTTGAACATCCCGTTTTAACAGACGCCGAGGGCAACACCATGGTCAACAAATTCGGGCAAATCGTTGTCGGCGTAACCGACAGTCGCGGCAGATTGGTCACCGATGAAAACGGCGAAAATGAAACCCGCGGTGTTGTGTTCCCATCCTCTATTTCCAACGGCAATCTTTACGAAACACCCGATTTTAAATGGGAAGTGCCCTCAGACCTTTGGTATTTTGAAGGCAATACCTTACACAAAAAAGATTCCGACATATATTTGGACGTTTCCATTATAAGCGAGCAAGAATCGCTTGCGGAAGTAGAAGAATCTTTTGACAACCAACTTTCTCAAATGGATCAATCGCGCATTGCCATTACCAAAAAACGCGTGCAAATCGAAGCCGGTCCCATCGCGATGTATTACACCTATGACTTAAAGGATGAAAACGGCGAACTTTTGCAACGGCGCGAAGATGTCATTTTTGAAGTTGCAAACGGCACGATATACCGTCTCCTGTTGGTGGAACCCGCCGCAGAAGCCGGCAGCATTTCCACACAAGACCTTGTGAATATGATTAAGTTCCGCTGATTCAAGTGATTCAAGCCGAACGCCGCACTTGAAAACCGAAAATTTCAACAAAGAGCCTTTCGTAAAGCCAATGCTTTGCGAAAGGCTTTCTTTTGCGAAAAAACCAAAAACGCCGTTTTCAAAAGCAGAACAGAATGCCGCCCCGCCGCGTGAAACGCGGAGTAAATCGTAGGTTTACTTCGTGCGAAATCTTTACCAATCCTCTCGAACCGCGCAGGGCGCGGAACGAATCGCCGCGTGAAACGCGGGGTAAATCGTTGGTTTACTGTGTGAAAATGATTTGCCAATTCTCTCGAACCGCGCAGGGCGCGGAACGAATCGCCGCGTGAAACGCGGGGTAAATCGTTGGTTTACTGTGTGGAAATGATTTGCCAATTCTCTCGAACCGCGCAGGGCGCGGAACGAATCGTTGGTTTACTTTGTGCGAAATCTTTACAAATCCTCTCGAACCGTAATCCGTGCGTTGGAGAAATCCCGTTACGGACAGGCGAGGATTTTCTCCGAAAACAGGCACCCTTTTGTCCGCGTTGCGGAC
>DAVZHM010000069.1:0-10276 GCA_052273845.1 Candidatus Fimenecus sp.
TTGTTGCACAAATTACCATTCGAGAGGATTGGTAAATCATTTCCGCACAGTAAACTAACGATTTGCTCACGCCACGCGTGCGATTCGCTCCGCGCCCTGCGCGGCGCCTCTACGGGATTGCAAATCAAATTTATTTTTCAAAAATCCCCCTTGGCAAAACCGACAAAAACGAGGCGCGCTTTTACGGGGATTTTTTCGAAATATCTATTGAAATCAACGCCTTTCCAATGGTATAATAATTGATAAATTAAAATGGGAGGAATATTAAATATGGCAAGTGACAAATTCGCAAAAGAAGGCTTGACCTTTGACGACGTTTTGCTCATTCCCGCAGAGAGCGACGTCTTACCCGGCGACGTGGATGTTTCCACGCGCCTTACGAAATCCATTACCCTCAACACTCCGATTTTGACCGCGGCAATGGACACAGTCACCGAAGCGCAAATGGCGATTGCGATTGCGCGCGAAGGCGGCATCGGTATCATTCATAAAAATATGACCATCGACGCGCAAAAGGCGGAAGTAGACAAGGTGAAACGCAGTGAAAACGGCGTTATCGTCAATCCGTTCTTCCTGCACGCGCACAACACCGTGGAAGAAGCCGACCAACTTATGCATCGCTACAAAATTTCGGGCGTGCCCATCTGCGATGAAAACGGCAAACTCGTCGGGATTTTGACGAACCGCGATATGCGTTTCATGACCGACTACAACGTGCAAATCGGCGAAGTGATGACCAAAGACCATTTGGTGACCTCCCACATCGGTACAACGCTTGAGGATGCAAAGAAAATTTTGATGCAGCACAAAATCGAGAAACTGCCGCTTGTCGATGATAACGGCTACTTGAAAGGGCTCATCACCATCAAAGATATTGAAAAGACCGTGCAGTACCCCAATTCCGCGCGTGATGCGCAGGGCAGACTGCTCTGCGGCGCGGCAATCGGTGCAACGGCGGACGTGCTTGACCGCGCGGCGGCGCTTGTGGAAGCGGGCGTGGATTTGCTCGCGCTTGACTCCGCACACGGCCACAGCCACAACATTTTGAAAGCGGTGGAAAAAGTCAAAACCGCATTCCCGCAGATTTCGCTGATTGCGGGCAACGTTGCGACCGCAGAGGGCACAAAGGCGCTCATCGACGCGGGCGCGGACTGCGTCAAGGTCGGTATCGGCCCCGGCTCCATTTGCACCACGCGCGTGGTTGCGGGTATCGGTGTGCCGCAGGTTACCGCAATTTACGATTCGGCAAACGAGGCGGCAAAGCACGGCGTTTCCGTCATCGCCGACGGCGGTATCAAATATTCGGGCGAAATTGTCAAAGCAATCGCCGCGGGCGCATCGGCAGTTATGGTTGGCTCGCTGATTGCCGGCTGTGAGGAATCCCCCGGCGAAACCGAAGTCTATCAGGGCAGAAGTTTCAAAACTTACCGCGGCATGGGCTCCATTGCGGCAATGAACTGCGGCTCGAAAGACCGTTATTTCCAATCGAACAACAAAAAACTCGTTCCCGAGGGCATCGAAGGCCGCGTGCCGTATAAGGGCAAACTGTCCGACACCATTTTCCAAATGCTCGGCGGCTTAAAATCCGGTATGGGTTACTGCGGTTGCCACAACATCGAGGAACTGCAAACCAAAACGAAATTTATTCGCATTACGGGCGCAGGTTTGAAAGAAAGCCACCCGCATGACGTGTTTATCACCAAAGAGGCTCCGAACTATTCCGTCAATCTGTAATGGATGCGGCATTTTTTCAGAAAAGGAAGCAAAATCGGCTGAAAGGCTATGATTATGCCCAACCCAATTATTATTTTGTACGGTTTGTGTTCGTGACCGCGAATCGCTGTTTTGGGAAAAGCCGCCGCGTAGGGGCGCGCAATGCACGCCTCTGCATTATCGACGGCAATCCGTTGAAATGGCAAGATGATGAATATTATATATAAAAAGGAGAATTAAAATGTACGCAGATTTAATGGACACCATCGGGTTTGTTAGCCAATACGACCCTGAGGTTGGCGCCGCAATGGGCAAAGAACTTGCCCGTCAGCAGAGAAATCTCGAACTGATTGCCAGCGAAAACATCGTTTCGCCCGCTGTAATGGCGGCAATGGGCAGCGTGCTGACCAACAAATACGCAGAAGGCTATTCGGGCAAACGCTATTACGGCGGCTGTGAATGTGTGGACATCGTAGAGGACATTGCCGTTCGCCGCGCGTGCGAACTGTTCGGTGCAAAATTTGCCAATGTGCAGCCCCACTCGGGCGCACAGGCAAATATGGCGGTGTATTTCGCGCTGTTGCAGCCGGGCGACACCGTAATGGGTATGAACCTCGCCGAGGGCGGCCACTTAACCCACGGTTCCCCCGTAAATATGTCGGGCAAATACTACAACTTCGTGCCGTACGGCGTGAATGCGGAAGGCTTTATTGATTACGACGAATTCGAGAAAAAGGCGAAAGACTGCAAACCGAAACTCATTGTTGCGGGCGCTTCGGCGTATCCGCGCGTGATTGATTTCAAACGCATTTCCGAAATCGCAAAAGAAGTCGGCGCATATTTTATGGTAGATATGGCGCACATTGCAGGCTTGGTTGCCGCAGGGCAGCACCCCTCGCCCGTGCCGTATGCCGATGTGGTGACCACCACCACCCACAAAACTTTGCGCGGTCCGCGCGGCGGCTTGATTTTGACTTGCGACGAGGATTTGGCAAAAGCCATCAACAAAGCCATTTTCCCCGGCACGCAGGGCGGCCCCTTAATGCACATCATCGCGGGCAAAGCGGTTTGCTTCGGCGAAGCGCTCAAACCCGAATTTAAAGATTATCAAAAACGCGTGGTCGAAAACTGCCGGGCTATGGCGAAAGGGCTTTTGGCACGCGGGATTGATTTGGTTTCGGGCGGCAGTGACAACCATTTGATGCTTGTGGATTTGCGTTCGACGGGCATCACCGGCAAAGAACTTGAACACAGACTGGACGAAGTGTATATCACCGCGAACAAAAACGCGATTCCGAACGATCCGCAAAAACCGTTTGTAACCAGCGGCGTGCGTTTGGGCACACCTGCCGTTACCACCCGCGGTCTTACCACGGACGATTGCGACAAAGTGGCGGAATTCATTGCGCTTGCCGCGACTGATTTTGAAGCCAAAGCAGACTATATCCGCGAGGGCGTAAGCGAAATTTGCACAAGACACCCGCTTTACAAATAAGCGTCTGCTTTTATAAAAATGAACAGGAAAGGATGGCAGCCGCGCCGCGGCGGATGTATGAGAGACATCATTATTGCAAGTCAAAATCCGCAGGCGGCAGAGCGCATCCGTGCGATTTTGCAAAGCGCACACATTTTTGCAAGCAACATCTACCGAACGGGTGCGGAAGTACTCTCCTTTGCGAGTATCCGCCCCGACGCGGTGGTCGTTTGCGGAAAACTGCCCGATATGACTGCCGTGACGCTTGCTTCTATGCTGCCGAACGGCTTCGACATCGTTTGGCTTGTCCCCTCGGGCGAGCCCGAGCCGTTGTACCGCAGCAACTTGATCACCCTCAATATGCCGCTGAACCGTATGGAATTTTTGAACACGGTGCGTATGCTTTGCGTCAATGAAAGCGAGCAAACCCGCCCGCGCAAAACCGTGCGGTCCGAGGCAGAAGAAACGCTGCTGCACAATGCAAAAGAGCGCCTGATGATTCGCCACCATTTTTCGGAGCGTGAGGCGCACAAACTCATACAGCGGCGCAGTATGGAAACGGGTATGCGGCTTTTGGAAGTCGCACGGCTGATTACCGAGGAAGAATAACCCACGAATAAAAGACAAGCAGATAATTTTTAACTATCGAGGAGGCGGCGTATGAAATTCACCAAAATGCAGGGCGCAGGAAACGATTATATTTATGTGAATTGCTTCGAGGAAACAGTGCCCAATCCCGAACAAACGGCAATTCGCGTCAGCGACCGCCACTTCGGCATCGGTGCGGACGGGCTTGTGCTCATCTGCCCCTCTGAAAATGCCGATTTCTTTATGGATATTTACAACGCCGACGGCTCGCGTGCCAAAATGTGCGGCAATGCGACGCGCTGTGTGGCGAAATATGTGTATGACAACGGCTTGACCGACAAAACCGAAATTGCGCTTGAAACTTTAAGTGGGATTAAGTACATACAAGTCACCGTGCTGGACGGAAAAGTGGTTGCCGCCCGTGTGAATATGGGCGCGCCGATTCTGCCTGCGCATGAAATTCCGACAAAATTCGACGGCGAAACCGTCATTAGTCAAAATCTAACTATCGAAAATCAAAACTATGCGGTTACCTGCGTTTCCATGGGCAATCCGCATTGTGTTTTATATGTGGACGATGTGCACGCGCTCGATTTGCCGCGCATCGGCCCTAAATTTGAAAATCACGAAATGTTCCCCGACCGCATCAACACGGAGTTTATCCGCGTAGTCAGCGAAACGGAATTGGATATGCGCGTGTGGGAGCGCGGCTCGGGCGAAACGCTCGCCTGCGGCACAGGCGCGTGCGCGGCAACGGTTGCTTCGGTATTGAACGGCTATTGCAAGCGTGATACCGACATAACGGTGCATTTGCTCGGCGGCACATTGCAAATTTGCTGGGCACAGGACGGCGATGTGTATATGACCGGCCCCGCCGAAACCGTTTGCACAGGGGAAATTTAGACGGCAGACGAACGCACTGCAAAAGAACGCCCGAACCGAAAGACAATGCGCCTCAAAGGCTGTGATTATAGCCGCGGCGGATGCTGTTTTGTTACAATTTGCGTGCGTGAGAGAAAGGCTATATTATCCAAGATTTTTCCGCAAAAGCAGGAAAACTTACCGAATCGCGCAGGGACGGGCGTCCCCGCCCGTCCGCAATATGTTGCGGCGTTGTCACCGTACGGGAAAATCGTCGAAGAAACCATTCTTTATATCAACAAGCGGTATGATGCAGTTTGTATTGACAAATATTGCATTATGCCCGACCATATTCATCTTTTAGTAACTTTGCAGAGTGCGGATTTAATTTGTCGGGAGCGGCAGGGATGCTTGTCCTTACGCGATGTTGTCCGACAGCGTAAAACTTACGCGACCGGACGGTGCCGAGAAGCAGCAGGCGACAAAAAACTTTTGCTTTGGCAACCGCGCTTCTACGCCCATATTATTCGAAACAATGAAGATTATTGCGAAAAACGGCAATATATCGAAGAAAATCCGGTGAAATATTTATATGCTTATCAGAGCGCGCGTTTGCAAATGCAGGGACGGACAAGGATGTCCGTCCCTGCGCGAAACAGCGTTCACCGTAATTTTGTTGTTATTGGAGGAGTGGCACAACCATTCTCGGCAAACATAAATTTCCGTTTTAAAAACGGTAAGATGAGTACAAAGAAAACCAATGAATCAAAAGGGAGGCAATCCTATGCAAATCAACGAAAACTTTTTGAAAATCGAAAGCAGTTACCTGTTCTCGAACATTGCCAAAAAGGTCAAGGCTTACAGCGAGGCACACCCTGAAAAGGAGATTATCCGCCTCGGCATCGGCGATGTGACGCGTCCGCTTGCACCCGCCTGCATTGACGCAATGCACAAAGCGGTGGACGAAATGGCGCACGCCGAAACATTCCACGGCTATCCGCCTGAATACGGGCAGGATTTCCTGTTGGAAGCCATTTTGGAAAATGATTATAAAGCACGCGGCGTAGACTTGCAAAAAAGCGAAATCTTCGTTTCCGACGGCGCAAAATCCGACTGCGGCAACATCGGTGATATTTTCTCGCTCAATAATCGCGTGGCGGTTTGCGACCCGGTTTACCCCGTGTATGTGGATACCAACGTGATGTCCGGCCGCGCGGGCGACAAAACGGAAAACGGTTGGAGCAACATCCTCTATATGCCCTGCACGGCGGAAAACAACTTCCTGCCGGCAATCCCCTCGGAACACGTAGATATAATTTATCTATGTTTCCCGAACAATCCGACGGGGATGTCCGCAACCAAAGGCGAACTCCAAAAATGGGTGGATTACGCCAACCGTGAGGGCGCAGTGATTTTGTACGATTCCGCGTATGAAGCGTTCATCACCGAGCCGGACGTGCCCCATTCGATTTACGAAGTGGACGGCGCGAAAACCTGCGCGATTGAATTCCGCAGTTTCTCCAAAACGGCAGGCTTCACGGGCGTGCGTTGCGGTTACACCGTAGTGCCGCACGATTTGGTGTTCAACGGCACGCAGTTAAACGCGATGTGGGCACGCCGTCAGGCAACCAAGTTCAACGGCGTTTCTTACATCACACAGCGCGCGGCGGCGGCTTGCTATACCGATGAGGGCAAACAGCAAATCCGCGACATTATTGCGTATTATCAGAGAAACGCGAAAGTGATTTACAACGGGCTTCGCGATTGCGGTTTCACCGTGTACGGCGCGGTGGATTCGCCCTATGTATGGCTGAAAACACCCGACAATATGGGCAGTTGGGAATTTTTCGATTTGTTGCTTGAAAACATTCAAGTGGTCGGCACTCCCGGCGAGGGATTCGGCCCCAGCGGCGAAGGCTATTTTCGCCTGACGGCATTCGGCTCGGCGGAAAATACCGAAAAAGCCGTGGCGAGAATCAAGGCATATTTTGCGAAATAAAACGGTTGCCCCACACCCCACCGCCTTTGAAAAGGCGGGTGAAACTTTAATTTTCGCTTGAATTAGGGTTCGAGAGGATTCGTAACGATTTTGCACACAGTAAACCTACGATTCGCTCCGCGCCCTGCGCGGTTCGAGAGGATTGGTAAATCATTTCCACACAGTAAACTAACGATTTGGTCACGCCACGCGTGCGATTCGCTCCGCGCCCTGCGCGGCGCGGCGGATATTAGGAGGATAAAACGATGCAGATTGACAAAAATTTGGTGATGTATCTCGAAAAACTCGGCAGAATTGAACTCTCCGAGGAACAGAGAGCCGCATCCGAAAAGGATTTGCAGGACATTCTCACCTACATCGATACTTTAAATGAATTGGATACCGACGGCGTGGAGCCGGCGTCGCACTCTTTTCCCGTGGCAAACGTTTGGCGGAAAGACGAAGTGCAAAACACCGCCCAAACCGAGGCAATCCTGCAAAATGCACCGAACAGCAAAGACGGCTGTTTCGTCGTGCCGAAAACCGTCGAATAAGGGGAGGGGAAATCAATGGAAATCCGCAATATGACCGCGCTCGAATTGGGGCAAGCCATTCGGGAAAAACAGATAACCGTCCGCGAGGCGGTGGAAAGTTATTTTGATGCAATCGAGCAAAATGACGAAAAATACCATTGCTATAATACACTTTGCAAAGAACAGGCGCTTGCACGCGCCGACGAAGTGCAAAAAGGCATGGATGACGGCACGTATACGTCCCCCTTGGCGGGCGTGCCCGTCGGCGTAAAAGACAACATCTGCACCAAAGGGGTTTTGACCACCTGTTCTTCCAAAATTTTGGAAAATTTCGTTCCGCCGTATGACGCAACCGTCATTCGCCGTATGCACGAGGCGGGCATGGTGGTTTTGGGCAAACTCAATATGGACGAGTTCGCCATGGGCAGTACCACCGAAACCTCCTACACGGGCGTGACGCACAATCCGTGGAATTTGGACCGCGTACCGGGCGGCTCTTCGGGCGGCGCGGCGGCGGCGGTCGCCGCAAAATTGGCTCCCGTGACTTTGGGGTCGGATACAGGCGGCTCCATTCGTCAGCCGGCGTCGTTCTGCGGCGTTTCGGGATTGAAACCCACCTACGGCGCGGTTTCGCGCTACGGCTTGGTGGCATACGCTTCTTCCCTTGACCAAATCGGGCCGCTTGCGCGCGATGCAAAAGACTGCGCGGCGCTGTTCTCGGTGATTGAGGGCAAGGACGAAAAAGACGGCACCTCTATGGTCAATCCGAAATTCGATTTTGACGCCGCAACAAACGGCGATATGCAAGGCAAAAAAATCGGCATTCCCGCCGATTACTTGGGCGAGGGCATTGCCCCCGAAGTGAAGGCGTCGGTCGAGGCAGCTGCCGAAACCTACAAATCCTTGGGCGCAACGGTGGAAGTGTTCCCCATGCCGATTGTGAAATACGCCATTCCCGCGTATTATATCATCGCCTGCGCCGAGGCGTGCTCCAATCTTTCGCGCTATGACGGCATCAAATACGGCTACTCCAGTAAAAATGCCGACAATTTGTTGGAAACCTATGTGAAATCGCGCTCCGAAGGCTTCGGTATGGAAGTCAAACGCCGCATCATGCTCGGCAACTTCGTGTTGAGTTCCGGCTATTATGACGCGTATTACAACAAGGCGCTCAAAGCGAAAAAACTCATTCAGCAGGCATTCTTCGATGCGTTCGAGAAATACGATATGCTGTTGGGGCCCGTTGCCCCGACTGCGGCGCTCCCAATCGGCGAAAGCCTTTCCGACCCCTTGAAAATGTATCTCGGCGACATTTACACCGTAATGATTAACATTGCGGGCGTGCCGAGTATGGCAATCCCCTGCGGATTTGACGGCGAGGGAATGCCCATCGGAATGCAAATTATCGGCAAGCCGTTTTGCGAGGCAGAAATCCTCTCGGCGGCGGTCGGCTATCAAAATGTGACGGACTTCCACAAGAAGTCCCCGTCGGATGTTTAAGGAGGGAAGCACTTTGGAATGGGAAATTGTCATGGGGCTTGAGGTGCACACCGAACTTGCCACCAAAACCAAAATTTTCTGCGGCTGCTCCACCGAATTCGGCGGCGACGCAAACACCCATGTGTGCGAAATTTGTTCGGGACTTCCGGGCACGCTGCCGCTTTTGAACGAGCGCGTGGTGGAATTTGCCGTGCGCACGGGGATTGCAACCAACTGTGAAATCACCCGCAAAAATAAATTTGACCGTAAAAACTATTTCTATCCCGATTTGCCGAAAGCATATCAAATTTCGCAACTGTATTTCCCGATTTGCCGCAATGGCTACATCGAAGTGAAAGACGAAAACGGCAACCCGAAAAAAATCGGGATTCACGAAATCCATATGGAAGAGGACGCAGGCAAACTGATTCACGATGAATTTGAGGACTGCACGCTTGTGGACTACAACCGCTGCGGCGTGCCGCTGTTGGAAATCGTGTCTGAGCCGGATTTCCGTTCGGCTGCGGAAGTGCTCGACTATCTCGAAAAATTGCGCGCCATTCTCCAATTCACAGGCGTTTCCGACTGCAAAATGCAGGAAGGCTCTTTGCGCGCCGATGTGAACTTGTCGGTACGCCCCAAAGGGCAAGCCGAATTCGGCACGCGTACCGAAATGAAAAACCTGAACTCCTTCCGCGCGATTGAACGCGCCATTCAGTACGAAGCGCGCCGCCAAATCGAATTGTTGGAGGACGGCGAACGCGTGGTGCAGGAAACCCGCCGTTGGGACGATAACAAAGGCATTTCTTACGCGATGCGCTCGAAAGAGGATGCGCAGGATTACAAATATTTCCCCGAACCGGACTTGCCGCCGATTGAAATTTCCGAGGAAACGATCTCGCATATCCGCGAGACGATGCCGGAACTGCCCGAGCAGAAAAAACAGCGGTATATTTCGGAATTGGGCTTGCCCGAATACGATACTTCGATTCTCACAAGCGACAAAGCGTATGTTTCGCTGTTTGAAGAAACGCTTGCGCATTGCGACAGCCCGAAAGATGTTGCCAACTGGATTATGGGCGAAGTGATGAAACTGCTCAACGACACCGGCACACTGCCCGAAAATATGACTTTGCAGCCGCAGGATTTGGCGGCGGTCATCAATATGGTGAAATCGGGCAAAATCAACCGCGGCACAGGCAAAACCGTGCTCGAAAAAGTGTTCACCGAGGGCGTAAATCCCGAAAAATATGTGGCGGACAACAACCTTGCGCAAATCACCGACCTGTCGGCGTTGCGCCCGGTGATTGAGGAAGTCATTGCCGCCAACGAAAAGAGCGTTTCCGAATATAAATCGGGCAAAACGCAGGCGATGGGCTACATTATGGGGCAGGCTATGCGCGCCCTGAAAGGCAAAGCCCCCGCACAAGAAGTGCAGAAAATGTTGCACGAAATGCTCGATAGTTAAAATTTGTCTGTTTGTTTTGGGGATTGCAATTTGGTTTTGGCAAACCTTGCGGGCGCGTGATACGCGCCCGAAGCAAAACACATCAAAATCCACGGGGCGCTGAGTCGTCGCCCCCTACACGGCGGGAGCAAGCCGCCGCCTTTAAAAAGGCGGGCGAAATGTTTATTGTTGCACAAATTACG
>DAVZHM010000070.1:0-10190 GCA_052273845.1 Candidatus Fimenecus sp.
GCCGCGCCCACCATGGCGTTGATGTTGGGCATCACACGGACAATCGGTGCGTCATAGTTTAGCAACCCGCCGAGAAAGTCGAGTGTTTTCCCCGCCGCAATGGAAATGAGCAACGGATTTTTTGCCTGCAATTTTTCACAAAGCGACGGCAACAAAGACCCAAGCACATTGGGTTTGACCGCCAAAACGATTGTGTCCGCCTGTGCAATCAAATCGTTTGCGTTTTCCACCGCGGCAATGCCGAGTTCCGCTTTTAACGATTCGGTTTTTGCCGTGTCTAAATCAAACGCGAGCAAATCCGCCGCTTGAAATGCGCCGGAGCGCACCGCGCCTCTTAAAATGCCGGTCGCCATATTGCCGGCGCCGATAAAGCCGATTTTCATAACAATCACACCTAAATACTTATTCTACATCGGAAGTGCAATGCGGGCATTTGGTTGCCGCAATGTCGATTTCGGATTTACAGTACGGGCAGACCTTTGTGGTTGGCGCCGCAGGTTCCTCGACCTTTTCTTTTTTCAGTTTTTCGCTGATGCCGTTAATCCCCTTGATGATTAAGAAAATGACGAACGCCATAATCAGGAAATCGAGCGCCGTGCTTAAAAATGTGCCGTAATTGAGGGTTGCCACGCCCGCTTCTTTCGCGGCGGCGGCAGTTGCAAATTCGCCCTCGCCCAGCACCAAAAACCAGTTGGAAAAATCAATACCGCCGGTCAGCAGGCTGATTACCGGCATAATAATGTCATTCACCAAAGAATTGACAATCTTTTGGAACGCGCCGCCGATAATCACACCGACTGCCAAATCAATCACGTTCCCGCGCATAATAAAGGTTTTAAATTCTGAAATAAATCCTTTGCCTTTTGCCAAAAAAACCACCCCGTTTCTGTAAGATATTTGCAGTATAGCACATTTTCTTTGAAAATCAAACCCCTGTTAAGTCGAAATTCGGAATAAATTCGACATTTGATGCCGCGCGTTCTTGCATAAAACCGTTTTGAAAACCGAAATCCCAAAACGCGTCCACCGCTTTTTGATATTCGGCAGTGGTGACGCGGCGATTGAGTTCTTTTGCAGCATACATTCTGCCGCAGGGGGTGTACTGACTCATTAAACTGATGTAGGTGTCGTGCGAGAGGTTTTGCGAAAGCCACCGCAAGATTTCCACGGATTCTTTTGTGTGCCCCGGCAAAACGAGATGGCGAATCAACAGCCCCGACTGCATCATACCGTTTTCGTCGAAGCGGTCTGTTGTTTGGCGGCGCATTTCGAGAATCGCCGCCCTCGCAATTTCAGGGTAATTTGCCGCGCCCGAAAAGGCTTTGGCACTTTCGCTTTGGATGTATTTGAAATCGGGCAAATACACATCAATAAGCCCTTGAAGTTGCTGTAAAGATTCCACAGAATCGTAGCCGCCCGAATTATACACTACGGGAATGTGCGGCTTGTATTCGGACAGAACTTCTTTTAGAAAAGGCACAAAATGCGTGGGATTCACCAAATTGATGTTGTGCGCGCCCGCTTCTTCGAGGTCCTGCATCATTTCGATAAACCGTTCTTTGGTGACGGGTTTTCCGAAATTGTCGCGGCTGATGTCGCGATTTTGGCAAAAAACACACCGCAAAGAGCATCCCGAAAAGAAGATGGCGCCGGAGCCGTTTTTGCCGCTTATAGGCGGTTCTTCCCACATATGCAGTGCCGCACGGGCGACCACGGCGTTATACGGCATTTTGCAAAATCCCGCGGACGGTGTGTCCGTTTGCCGCTCTGCGCCGCAACGGCGCGGACAGGCGGTGCAAATCATACGCAATTTCTTTGTCACTTCCTTCCGTTTTTTTGCATAAAAAATCGGCAAATGTGCTTTACGGAATATAGTAGCACATCTGCCGAATTTTGAAAAGGCATTACAGCGAGAAAGCAACGGTTTTTTGTTCGCCCGCCGCAAAACGGAGCGTCTGTTCTTCTCCGGTTACGGCACAGCGCACAACCAGTTCTTGCTCAATGTCGGAAGTTACGGTTACCGCAGCCGTTTTCCTGTCCAAATCCCACGAAAGGCTTGTAACCTGTGCACGGGTTTGTGTGCGAAGCCCCGTGATTTCGCCGCTTTTAAAGCCGCCGGTCGGTATGGCAGGCAAAATTTCAATTTCGCCGGGGGCGGAGTACAAAAGACTTTCATGCACAATGCCGAGATACCCGATTGCAAAGTCGGTACAATAACAACTGCTTCGGTCATAATCGTGATTGGTCATCAAAGAATCATAATGAATTTTATGGTTGAGAAGCGTTTTCAAAGCGCGCGTCACGCTTGCGGAATCTTTTAACCGCGCGGCAATCAAGGCGCGGTGCACAAGTGCGTGGCTTGCCTCATTTTCGCTTTCTCGGTTTTCAATCGCCTGTATGCAAGCGGTGCGAAGCGCTTTGTCATTTTGCGTTTCGCGAAGCGGCCAAACGCCGTACAAGTGGCTCAAATGGCGGTGCTCGTTGTTTTCTTCAAATTGGTTGCACGCCCATTCTTTGAGTGCGCCTGTTTCGTCATACAGATACGGCGGCAAATTTGCAAGCAAATCCTCCCATTGCGCGGTATCCGCTTCGGGGGCAAAGGTCTTAAGAATATCCAAAAGCATTTCCAAATTGCTTCGGCAAGCGGCAATGTCAATCGCGGTGTTGGCGGCAGACGGGCTCGGGTAATTGGACGGATTGTTCTCCGGCGAATAACTCGGCAAAATACAATAGGTTTCGCCCGCTTCAAGCGTGGTTTTGCCCGCCGCATACCGAATGTTGCCGTCTTTGTCGGTATAATATTCCGCGGACAAAAGTTGTGCCCAATAGTTTGCCGATTTCAAAAGGGTCGGCAACAAAATGTCCTCACAAAGGCGCAAGTATCCGCGCGTTTGGATTTCTGCAATTTGTGCGTCGGTCAAATCCGTTTCGGTGGTGGAAAGCACCGAGCGAAGCGCATCCAAATCAAACTCCGTGCTCAACGGAATTTCCAAATTGCCGTAAGTCAAATAGGTTTCGTACAGCGGCAAGAGCATCCAGGATGTGCCCGCATTCCAATAGCGGAACGGATACGGATAGCAAGTTTCCGTAATCACCGCTTTGTCGCCGTCGCTATTGACGGGCGCTTGCAGTGCATCGGTAAAGCCGTGCGTGTTTGCCGCGTTTTCTTCCCAATCGGGCAACTGCCGCAACAGGAAATAGGCATAGCCCACGGGTGCGCAGGACAGGTTGCTCGTATTGAGTGCGGCGGTTTGCAAATTGACATTGGCGTCCATGGTATATTTGCTACCCCAACCGGCGTTCCATTCGCCCGTCCACATCCCGTACAGTCTGCTTGTGGACGAACCCGAACAGCAAAGAGAAGCATAGCGACCGGAATAATAGGTGCGCTGTACCAAATCGGCGTGAATTGCATTTTTGCCGCGCTGGCTGTTAAGAATTTGCTCGTTGGATTTTTGACTTTCCCCGCCCGCAAGAGTAAAGGTTACGGCGTTGAATTGCGGGGTGTGCAAGGCTGTGTGTGCCTGCAAGGCGGCTTCGTAATCAAACCGCCCGTTTGCATCGGTATATTTTGCGGCAACCGCAGAAAGTTTCGCGGTCAAATCCTTAACCAAATCATATTGCGTTTGCGCACGGAAATCTGCAAGGTTGCCCATATTGTCCGTATAATCGGAAACCGTTAAAAGACAGACTGCATCGGCGTTTTCAATTTGGACTTGCGCGTTCCCCTCGCCCACATATTGCGCGTCGGGCACGGCTTTACCCTCGGTTTTCGTTGCAGTGCCGCCCTCTAAAATGAGGTAAGTCACCGTGGCATACCCACCGTTTTTCCGTTCGCTGTTTTCATAATTCGGATAATGCGCAACCAGCGCCAAGGTGCTGCAATCGTCGGAAACCGTCTTTTTGTACTGCAAATCTACTTCGTTGCCGTTGCCGTAATTGGCAAACGCAGAAAGATTGTCGAAAGACAATGTGCAATTCACCTTTTCGCCTTTCGAGGACGCCGTCATTTGCGTTACGGAAATATTGTCCGCGCGGGAAGTAAAGGTTTTGCGCACCCAATTGCCGTTTTTGTCCGTATACCGCACGCCGACTTCGGCGGTTTCGTAGTCGGTATAACGCATATAATTTTTGGCGTGCTGTTTTTCCTGCTGAATACGCAAAGCGCCGCCCGGATGGAACATATACACATCGTCATAACTTGCATTGTCCACAATATCCTCTCCGTGAACAATCGCCTGCTTGACCGTTTCCAACTCGTCCACTGTGTCAGGGCAAGTGCGCGCGTTTTTATTCGGCAAAATGAAGTGCATATTTTGGAAAATCAGCGAGTCATTATACGGCGCGCCTGAGGTTATAACGCCCTGTAAGCCGTTGCCGCTGACCATGCCTTCGCGCCATGCACTTGTTTTGTTGCTTTTTTCGGACAACGCCTTATACGTTGTTGCATAAGAAAGTTTGCTTGTGTCGGAAAACACTTCGGACAAATCCGCTTTTTGCACGCCGCACGAATAGAACGGCAAAAGAAGCGCCGCCGAAAGCAGTATGCAAAATCCTTTTTTTATGTATTTCATTTTATCACCCACCCCATTATACCAAAACCCGATGTAAAAAACCCGACATTTTCATTGACGAAATGTCGGGTTTTCAGTATAATCAAACCAACGGAGGAATATGCTATGATTTCTTTTACTTGGAACGGTCTGCACTTTACAGCGGCAAAAATCGGTGGGGGCATTTTGCACGGCGAAATTGCCACCCACGCACATTCCAAAAACAGTTATGAACTGCATTTTGTGACGGACGGGTGCGGCATTTTGCGCACGGATACCGCCGAATATGCTTTGCAGGCGGGAGATTTTTTCATTACGGGCCCGCAAGTGCCGCACGCGCAAATTTCAAATTCGGAAAATCCGACGCAAGACATTTTCATCTATTTGCAGAAAGAGGACATTCCTTGCAACAATGCGGTGGGACTGACCTTTGCGGAAACGCATTTTTGGTTTCGGCGTAATTTTCCCGACACACTGCTTCGGTTGATTTTTGCAGAAACAAAAGAACAAAAAATGGATTACGAAACCGCCGTGGCGGGACTTTTGACCGCCTTGCTTACCGAAATCACGCGCGAATTTCTGCCTGCCGCCATAAGCGCGGCGCCGAAAGCCCAACCGATTAACGATAAGCGCTTTTGGCTGATTGAAAACGCGTTTTTATATAACGAAAATCTGACATTGCGCGCGTTGTCCGAAAAAATCGGACTTTGTGAACGGCAAACCGAACGGTTGCTGTTAAAATACTACGGCAAAGGATTTCGGGAAATGAAACGAACAAAATAAAGGTCTTACATTAAAAACAGACTGGAATGCCGTAAACGGCAATTCAGTCTTTTTTCCTTTTATGGTATATCCGGGGTAATATTTAATTCTTTCATAATATATTCTAAGTGGCAATAGTAGCCTTCCATAGTGTAAACATTCATACCCTTGACAATCCCAACTAATGTATTTTTGCCGTTGTATGTTGTCATGCAAGGCGCGCCGCTATCCCCCTGCGTCATAATAGTAGTTACTTTAGCCAATGCGTAAAACGGAACATCATTGATGATCATACTATTGCTGTTGCTAATAAGTTTGCCTTCCGTGTACAGAGAAGCATAGCCATATTTGGATATTGTGCATCCTTCCGGTGTGATAGCAGAAGTTCCATACGCTTGGAGTGACGGCTTGCTTGTGTCCGGTAATGCGGGTTGCAGATTCCACCAAGGCGGAAGTAGCGAGGATTGTTGTTCAACAAAAGCTACATCCGTAGTTACTCCGTAACGACTGACGGTCACTTTGCCGAAGTGCATATTGGAAATGGTTACCGTTTCTCCGGTTATTCCCATTTCAAAATTTTTAAATGTATGCGCAGCGGTAACAAATCCTTTTTTTGCGTTGCGTTTCGTGTGCAGGGAAAGCCTACGCTTGCGGTAAAGCCGGTTTCTTTGCATTTATATTTCTGCCCCGCATAAACTTTTGCACAGTCTGTAATTTGATTTTGCTTGGAAATGATTTCAACGCAGGACAGATTCCCGAAACTGCCGATATAGTCTGTGCAAACATCTATGCTTTCTTCTGTATACACTTCAACAATATTTTTTGTTTCTGACAGTACGACCTCAAAATAGGGCGCTTCCGTTAGATGTGCAGACAGTATTCCGTAAACTTCCTGCAGTTCGGCAAGGTTTTTTTCTACAATCTTGTATTGAACGGGCGCATTATCTGTCGCCTGTGCCAGTTCATCCTGAATATCTTTTGAAGTCTCCGTAATATTCACGGTTAAAATCCCATCGTCATTGATGTAAGCGCCTGCATATACTGTAGATAAATCAGAAGTGTGATTTTCTGTATCTGAAAGTACGGCTGTCCGCGCTTCGGTATTTTTATCCGATAAATATACATTTAATTTTTGATACGCATTTACACTGATTTCTTCATTTACCCGCTGTTTTTCATCTGCCTTTTCCGCAGCATAACCGGGAATAACAGAAACCGACAAAAAAGTAACGCCGACCGCTAGAAAAGCCCCGATGAAAGCAAAAAATTTTTTATGCATTATAAATCCTCCTCCGTCAACGTATAAACCTCACTTTTAACAATATAATCTTGTTTTTTTGCGTTTTTGTCTTCAATATAAAATTTACTCTCTATATACAGTTGACTTCCGATAAATGCTGTTTTTTCTATTTGTATTGTTTTTATTTCGGTATATGCTGTTCGGCTTTCCAAAGAATACGGAACCAGTACCAAGTCTTTTTGACTTGATACATATCGGTCGTTCAGCAATAAATCCATCAAATTCGGTCCGCTGAATACCCGGAAGTTCTTTGCAGTACTGTTTTGTAAAACAGTTTTTATTTGCAACTGATACTTCGCTTCATCATATTCGGTGACCGAAATAATTTCAATCTGAATGTCAAAATCGTCTTGTTCGGGAAAAACAAATTCTTGTTGACCGCAACCCGCAAATAAAAACAAAAAGGCAGAAAACAATCCGATACAGAACGCTCGAATTCGTGTCATTATATCAACCTCCGTCAATTCCTATTCTACAGACACTGCTTGTTTTTGTCAATGACGAATTTATTCTTTATATTTTCAGAAAATTCTGCAAAAAACAAAACTGTGTAAGAGTATGAACATTTTCGCCTGCGCATTGTCTGCCAAACCGAACGGTTGCTGTTAAAATACTACGGCAAAGGATTTCGGGAAATCAAAAAAGGTGTGCAAACGCAAAAATACAACCGCTGACCGTCTGTTATTCCACGCTATCCAAAAACTTTTTATCCTGTTTTGTCAATTCCGCCGCTTCGAGCAAATCGGGGCGGCGGTTCTTGGTGCGCAACAAACTCTGCTCACGCCGCCATTTTTCAATATTGGCGTGGTGCCCCGACAGCAGTACATCGGGCACGGCTTTCCCGTTCCATACGGGCGGTCGGGTATACTGCGGGTACTCCAAAAGCCCGTTGTAATGGCTTTCGAGTTCCTTTGCTTCCGTATTCGGCAAAACGCCGTCGAGCATACGGCAAATCGAATCGGTCAGCACCAAAGCAGGCAGTTCCCCGCCGGTAAGCACATAGTCACCGATAGAAATTTCCTCATCTACGATTTCTTCCAAAATGCGTTCATCCACACCCTCATAATGCCCGCACAGGAGCACCACGCGCGGAAGGGCGGCAAGTTCTTTGACGCGTGTTTGCGTCAGCGTTTTGCCTTGCGGTGAAAGATAAATCAAATGCGGCTTTTCTTCCGTTTGCGCATACAAAGAACGGAAACAATCGTATATCGGTTGGGTTTGCATGAGCATACCCATCCCCCCGCCGTAGGGGGCATCGTCCACGCGGTTGTGCTTATCCTCTGTAAAGTCGCGGATATTGACACACCGAATATCCACGCACTGCTTTTCGCGCGCCCTGCCGATGATGCTCTCGGACAAAACCGCTTCGCACATTTCAGGAAACAGCGTCATAATATCAATCCGCATCCAAAATCACACTCTCTTTTCCGTCAAACAATCCTTGCAAGGGGCGAATGCGGATCATCCCCGCATCTACATCGGTTTTGAGGACTACATCGGGAATGGCAGGCATCAAAACCGTGTTGCCGGACGCTTGTTTTACCGACCAAATATCGTTGGCATTGGTGCCTGCAATGACCTCTTGCAGTTCACCGTAAACCGTACCGCTGTCAATGTCAACTACTTTACACCCAATGAGGTCTTGCACAAAGTTTGCCCCTGCAGGCAGATGCGCATCTTCGCGGCACATATACAGAATTTTGCCGCGCAAAGCTTCCGCCTGTTCCACGGTATCCACCGTTTCGAACACGCCGAGCACCACATTTTTGTGCGGACGAAGTTTTTTGGCTTTCAAAGGTGTTTTTCCCTCTGCGTCCAAATACAGCGTGGAAAATCCGCATAAAAAATCTGCGTTGTCACACCACGGTTGAATTTTCATCTCGCCGCGCACGCCGTGGGTGCCGACGATTTTGCCGATTTCAAGATATGGTTTTTTCATAAACCTGCCAAACGGTACAGAGCACCGTTTCCTTTCCGAAATAGTTTTTGCCGTTGCAAACAGAAAAACAGCGCACGGGGACAAACACGCCCCGCGCACTGCATTTTTCAGTCAATATCCACTTGCACGCGAACGCCGTCTTTGGTGGCGCGTGCTTTCATCACCGTGCGAATCGCTTTGGCAATTCTGCCCTGCTTGCCAATGACTCTGCCCATATCGCCCTCTGCCACATGCAGATGATAGACGACATTGCCTCTGTCATCGGGTTCGTCCACGGTTACGGTAACTGCGTCGGGGGTATCGACCAGCCCCATAGCGATGGTTTTCAGAAGTTCTTCCAAGACGAGAGACCTCCTTATTTCATCGCGCCGCACTGTTTAAGAAGCGCCTTTGCCGTATCGGTAGGCTGTGCACCGTTTTTGATCCACTGTTGAGCTTTTTCAACGTCGATTTTGACTTCAGCGGGGTTTTTCATCGGATCATAAGTGCCGATTTCCTCGATGAATTTGCCGTCACGCGGGGATTTGGAATCTGCCACAACCACACGATAGAACGGTGCTCTTTTTGCGCCCATGCGGCGCAGTCTGATTTTTACTGCCATTTGATTTTCCTCCAAATATATAAAATTAAATATATACCAAACACATTTGTGCCGGAACCGAATTTACATACCGCCGAAGTTGCCGAAATTGCCCATACGGCTCATGCGGCGGCGAGCGCCCTTGGAATTGAACTGCTTAAACATTTTCAGCATTTGCCGATGTTGGGCAAGCAGTTTGTTGACATCTTCCACCTGCATACCGCAGCCGGCGGCAATGCGGCGTTTGCGCGAGGGGTTGATGATTTCGGGCTTCCGGCGTTCTTCGGGCGTCATCGAACGGATAATCGCCTGCACGCGGTCAAACTGACGCTCGTCAATATCCACATCGCGCAGTTTGTTGCCCACGCCCGGAAGCATAGACAAAATGTCTTTCATCGAACCCATTTTGCGGACTTGTTGGAGTTGATCCAACAAATCGTTCAAATCGAATTTGTTTTTGCGGAGTTTCTTTTCGAGTTCCGCGGCTTTTTTCTCGTCCAAAGATTGCTCGGCTTTTTCGATAAGCGACAGCACATCGCCCATGCCGAGAATTCTCGACGCCATACGGTCGGGGTAGAAATAATCGAGTTCGTCGAGTTTTTCGCCCATACCGACGAATTTAATCGGCTTGCCGGTGACGGCTCTTGCGGAAAGCGCCGCACCGCCGCGGGTGTCGCCGTCCATTTTCGTAAGCACAAGCCCGTCAATTCCCAAGGCTTCATCAAACGAAGTGGCAACGGTTACGGCGTCCTGACCGGTCATGGCGTCCACCACCAACAGAATTTCGTGCGGGTGAACGGTCGCCTTGATGTTTTTGAGTTCCTGCATCAACGCTTCGTCAATGTGCAAGCGACCTGCCGTATCCAAAAACACATAGTCATAGCCGTGGTCTTTTGCCATTTTCACCGCGTTTTCGGCGATTTCGACGGGATTGCCCTGCCCCATTTCAAACACGGGAACATCGACCTGCTCGCCGACCACCTGCAACTGCTTGATAGCCGCGGGACGGTACACATCGCAAGCAACCAACAGCGGGCGGTGCCTCTCGCCTTTTAA
>DAVZHM010000071.1:0-10031 GCA_052273845.1 Candidatus Fimenecus sp.
GAATTATTCTTTTAAAGCAGAAAACCGACCTTGCAGAGAACATCTGCAAGGTCGGTTTTTTGATACAAACATCTTTTATGCAGGCGTTACGGATTGAAACGCCACCGTTACGGCGTCGTTTTCATCGGCGGTCACCCACATCTGCACCGTCTCTCGCATATGCAAAACGCGGGTTTCATCCTGTTCCAACCAAGTAAACGTTAAAACAAACACATCTTCTCCGCTTGCCGTAATCTCCGGCAAAAATGTCATCTGTGGGTTTTCTGCAAGCACTTTTTCCGTGTATTCCGTAAAAGCGGCGTTGACCTGCCGAACCGTTTCCTCACCCAATCGGCTTTCTGCCGCGGCAAAAGAACCGCCGGCGGTGTGCGCGGCCGACCACTCAATAAGCGGCTCGGAAAACCGCCTGCCCGAAAGCAGAACTGCCAGCAAAACAACGGTTTCCGCCAACAGTACAGCGCAAAAAACTGCAATCTTTTTCATTGTTCCACCTCCGCACTGCTTTGCACCAGCACACAGGGCACGCCGCCGTCAAAATACAGCCAAACATCCCAAACCACATCATTGTATTGATTCGACAGCGTATAATGCAAAGTATCTCTCGTTTGTTCCTGCAAGGTTTGCTGCACGCCGTCGTTCGTTGTACCTGTGCCGAACGCATACAGGCGGGCGTAATCCGAATTGACGGCGGCAGATTTTGCGCGCAGGCCGTCCGCGTTGGCTGCCGCCGCTTTGTCGCAGAGCAAACCGCATTTCGGCATATAACTTTCCAGCGTGACACTTCGCGCGCCGTCGCTCGGCGTATCGCTCAGCACAATCGCCTTTCGGCTTTCCCAGCCGAGGTTGGGACTACATAAAGCAAACAGCGCCGCACCGATGAGCAATGCTGCCTGCAGCAGACATAAAACTGCCCAGACAGCGCGTTTTTCCCTTTTTGCCATAAGTGTCCTCCCAAGTATTCTCTTTAATAATATACATATAAACAGATATTTTCATACTCCAATCCTCCTGAACCCCCTATTTCAATATAAAAAATCTACAAAATTTCTTTAAGTTTTACATTTCCCTGCTCCTTTCTGCAAAAAAGGCCTGCCCTTCCGGGCAGGCCCTAATACCTGTTGTTTTCCGCGGGCCGCAAACCACGGGATTACAGTTAAAATATACTATAAATATGCTGCTTTGTCAACATTTTTATGCAAAATATACTATTGCGATTGGCTTTCGTGCTTTTCGATTTTACGGTAAAGCAAAACGCCGGCAAAACTCATTAACAACGTAACACCGTAAATCAGAGTGGCCGCGTAATAGTTTTTTTCGCCGAAATACGCCCCGCACATAGTAGAGGTGATGATAGACGGGATACGCGCGAGCGTGGTCATCAGCATAAAGGTTGAAATTCTCATATCGGTAAACGGCACAAAATAGGTCAGCAAATCCTTCGGCGCGCCCGGAATCAGATAAATAAAAAATACCAAAAGTTTGTTGTGCGCGTTGTTTTTTAAAAAGGAAAAGGACTGCCCTGCGTTGGGGTCTGTAAACAGAGAAACAAACCGCATTCCGAACTTTTTGGAGAGAAATAATATGATAAGGCTGCCGAGTTGCGTACCGACCATACACCACAAAAGTCCGCCGAAAATACCGAAAGCGTAGCCGGACGCGACTTCCAACGGCTCGGCGGGAATAAACTTAAACACGGTTTGTGCGGTGCGAATGGCCACAAACACCGCTTCGCCCCACGCCCCGAAGTGCTCGATACGCGCTTTGAACAACTGCGGCTCTCTAAGCAACCCTAACAGTTCTTTTCCGTATACTGCATAAAGCACGGCGCATACGCTCAGCAATATCCCTATCGGCAAAAGCGCGAGCAATACCTGCCGTTTATTCGGTTTTCTCCGTTTGCTTTTTAGGCTCGCAAAAATTTGCGCATTCTGAAATTTACACATCATTTTAAATACAGTTTCACGGCGTTTCGCTTCGCGGCAGTTGGATAGAGTGTGTCGAGCACGCCTTTATAATCGGCTTTCCACGGCTTGTATTTCCCATTGTAATGCACAATGCAAGTGTTTTGCCGCACAAATTCCCAAGCCGCCGCTTCGCCGCGCTGTGCGCACAAACGGCGGAAACACCGTTCGTCCAAATTATATAAATTTTCGTCCAACCGCAAAATTCGTTCGCCGTAGAGCGCATTTAAGACATCTTGGTCTGCCAAAAACAGGGCGTGTGCGTGTTGTTGCATATAGAAAAACACCTCCTGCGGGGCAAAGAACGCCCGCAAGGCACGCAAGTTCAACATCAGCACACCGGCATTGATGTAGGTACTGCGCGGCGGCATACCCAGCCGCGCGGTGTTTATGAAATTGACAAATGGGGAAAGATGCCCGCACCCCGCATAGAAATTATCGCCGAAACAGACATTGTAAAGCGGCGAAAGGTTGCCGACAATCAATGTGTCGGGGTCGATATACAAAATGCGGTCCAGCGTTTTCGGCAGATATGCGGCGGCAAACAGGCGGTAATAGGTTTCTTTGGAAATGCGGGTCAAAACAGGGGCGTTGCTAAACAACTCGGTCGGCACGCGAATGGCGATAATACGGCTTCCGCTGCCCTCAACCGCTTCGCCGATTTTTTCAAAATCCGAGTCTTGCAATTCGGAATGGGCAACATAAACATCAAAAACGGTGCGCGGATTGCTTTGCACCAAAGAACGAAGCATAACGCACAGCGGCGATACATAGCCTGTGTTCAGTGTGACAAGGATATTCATATTCGGTTCCTCCTATTTTATATTTTGTTTTCGTTCTCTGTCTATTGTATCCATATAAAATGACCGAAAATTGACAAAAGAATATAAAAAGGATTAAATCCGAACAGAAAATATTACAAAACCATAAAGAAAAAGGAAAAACCCACGCAAGATTTCCATTTCTTGCGCGGGTAATTTACATATAAAACGCTTATTTATTTGCGATTTTCAAAAGGCTTTCATCAATCAACGCCATTTTTTCTTCGAGTTGGGCTTTCGCCTGACGCTGCCCCTCCACCACGGCGGCGGGGGCTTTGGAGACGAAGTTTTCGTTGTTGAGTTTGCCGTTCACGAAATCCAATTCCTTTTGTACGGCGGCCTTTTCTTTTTCGAGACGCGCTTTTTCGGCTTTGAAATCCACCAATTCGTCCATCGGGATATACAGTCTTGCGCTTTCGGTGATGATGGAGACCGCATCGTCCATATCGTCGATTTTCTCGGCGACCGCAACCTCACTTGCCGACGCCAAACGGGTAAAGAACACCGTACCCTTTTTGAAAGTATCGCCGTATGCGGTTTCTATAAACACCTTCGCTTTTTTGGACGGCGCTACATTCATTTCCGCACGGCGGTTGCGCACTGCCTTAATCGCGGTCATAATACGCTCCATTTCGCCCTCTTCCGCAGGGAAGTTCAGCGCATCGTCCGCTTTGGGCCACGCGGAAATCATAATACTTTCGCCCTCGTGCGGGAGCGTTTGCCAAATTTCCTCGGTGATAAACGGCATAAAGGGATGCAACAGTTTTAAGGTGTTGGACATTACATACACAAGCACCGCTTTTACAGTTGCTTTTGCCGCTTCGTCCTCACCGTTCAGACGGATTTTTGCAATTTCAATATACCAATCGCAGAACACGTCCCAAATGAAATCGTAGAGTTTCTGCACGGCAAGCCCGAGTTCGAATTTTTCAAGTGAATCCGTTACACCCGAAACAAGCGCATTGTATTGGCTCAAAATCCACTTGTCTTCCAAGGCAAGAGCCTCGGGAATATAAGGCGCCGGCTCATTTTTGCTGAGGTTCATCAAAATGAAACGCGCCGCGTTCCAAATCTTGTTGGCAAAGTTACGGCTCGCTTCAACCTTTTCGTCAGAGAAACGCATATCGTTTCCGGGGCTGTTGCCCGTGGCAAGCGTGAAGCGCAGCGCGTCCGCGCCGTATTGGTCGATAATCTCCAACGGGTCAATGCCGTTGCCCAAAGATTTCGACATTTTTCTGCCCTGTGCGTCACGCACAAGCCCGTGGATAAGCACGGTATCAAACGGCACCTTACCCGTGTATTCAAGCGCCGAGAAAATCATACGCGAAACCCAGAACCCGATAATATCGTACCCGGTTACAAGGGTATTGGTCGGATAATAATGCTTCAAATCCTCTGTTTGTTCGGGCCAACCCAAAGTGGAGAACGGCCAAAGCGCCGAGGAGAACCAAGTATCCAGCGTGTCTTCATCCTGATGAATATTCGTGCTTTGGCATTTCGGGCAAGCGGTCAAGTTCGTTTTGGAAACCGTCGTTTCGCCGCAATCGTCACAATACCATGCGGGAATTCTGTGACCCCACCAAAGTTGACGGGAAATGCACCAATCGCGGGTGCCGTTCATCCAGTTGAGATAATTCTTTGTAAAACGCTCGGGAATGAATTTGGTTTCGCCCTTTTCCACGGCTTCAATGGCAGGCTTTGCAAGCGGAAGCATACGCACGAACCATTGTTTGGAAACCATCGGTTCAATCGTGCTGTGGCAACGGTAGCAAGTGCCGACCTCATGCTTAATCGGCTCGATTTCTTTGATATAGCCGCCCGCTTTCAGGTCTTCGAGAATGGCTTTTCTTGCTTCCATGGTGGTCATACCGGCATATTTGCCGCAATCGAGTACTTCAGGTTCATTTTCTGTGGCTCTGCCGCTTGCAACAAGTTCATCGGCAATGCGCTTATCCTCAGCGCCTGTCATATGCCCGTCATATGTGAACGTGCGGACAATCGGGAGATGGTTTCTCTGCCCGACTTCAAAGTCGTTGGGGTCGTGCGCAGGCGTAATTTTCACAACGCCCGTGCCCTTTGTCATATCGGCATGTTCATCGCACACGATGGGAATTTCTTTGTTGAGTAACGGCAAAATTACATGGCAACCGTGCAGATGTTTGTATCTTTCATCTTCTGCATTGATGGCAACCGCCGTATCGCCGAGCATGGTTTCGGGACGGGTGGTTGCAAGTTCGAGTTGCTCGCCCGTTTCTTTAACGGTATACAGAAGATGCCAGAAATTGCCGTCTTTTTCTTCATATTCCACTTCCGCATCGGAAATGGATGTATTGCAGCAAGGGCACCAGTTTACCATACGGTTGCCCCTGTAAATCAAATCCTTTTCATACAGACGGCAAAACACTTCATTAACCGCCTTGTTGCAGCCTTCGTCCAAAGTGAAACGTTCTCTGTCCCAATCGCAGGAAGAGCCCATCTTTTTGAGCTGTTCAATAATTCTGCCGCCGTACTGCTTTTTCCAATCCCACGCGCGCTCCAGGAATTTGTCGCGTCCCAAATCTTCTTTGGTTAAGCCTTCCTTTTTCATGGTTTCCACGATTTTGGCTTCGGTGGCAATGGAAGCGTGGTCGGTGCCGGGAAGCCACAGAGTATCATACCCCGCCATACGGTGATAGCGAATGAGAATATCCTGCAAGGTGTTGTCCAGCGCGTGCCCCATGTGCAGTTGCCCCGTGATGTTGGGGGGCGGAATGACGATGGTGTAAGTCTTTTTGCCTTCTTCGCGCTTGGCGTGGAAGTACTTGTTGTCGAGCCAGGATTTATAAATCCTGTCCTCCACATTTTTCGGATTGTATTGTTTTTCGAGTTCTTTGGACATACTATTCCTCCAATAAATAAAAACGCCCCATACACAATATGTATGAGGCGAAAAATTCCGTGGTACCACTCAACTTGCCGACTGCACCCGAGGTGCTGTTCGACCGCTTAAAGCCTTTAACACAGGCGAAATGTTTTTGCTTAAAACCCGATTTGGGTATTCGGCAAAACCGCTCGGAAGCGACGCGGATTTCACTCCCTGCCGACCTTCCAGCAAACAGACGGCTCTCTGAAAAGGATGTTTTGAAATCTTACTCTTCGTCAAAGCGTTTCTTCTAATAAAATTCGTGAATTATCATAGCAGTTTTTTCGCAGTTTGTCAACCGATTTCCGCTGTGGGTTTGTCATTCGCCTTGCGGTTGCGCGTAACGGCGAATGTTGCACCGTACACTGTATCGGCGCCGCCGAGCAAAAGCATTTTGGCACATTCCGAAAGCGTTGCGCCCGTGGTGATAATATCATCAACCAACAAAAGGGTTTTGCCGCGTACATTTTCGAGGTTTATCGCTTCAAAAACGCCAAACACATTGCCCGTGCGCTCACGGCTGCTTAATGTGTGCTGCGTTTCGGTTTCGTACAGTTTTTCCAAAAGCGGCAAGCACGAAAGACCCAATTCCTCGGCAAGGGCGCGCGCAAGCATTTCGCTTGGATTCCATTCACGCGAACGCATCTGCTTTTTGGTAAACGGCACAAAAGTCACCGCGTCAAACGAGATTTTGCCGTATTCGCGACGAACGGTTTCTGCCATATCGTGCGCGAAATCCGCCGCCAAAAAGTCTTTATTCTCAAATTTGTAACGGTGCACCGCTTGCGAAATGGCGTCTTCATAATAAAATGGTGCGCAGACCGCTTTGAATTTGTGTTTTCGCTGTTTGCAAACGCAATCCGCCTTTTGGTGGCCGCAAAGCGGACAAATCGGCGGGGCAATGCGCGGCAGATTGGTTTCGCAATCTTCGCAAACCGTGCGTTCAGGGACAATTACAGCCCCGCAATACCGACAGCGGCGCGGGAATACCACGCACAGTGCGCGGTCCTGTAAAGTTTTTCGGCGTTCGTCATTCATTGAATTTCCTGTTCCAGTGCGTCAAATTCGGGAGTGGAGAAAAATTCCCCCAAAGAGATTTCCAACCCGTCGCAGAGTTTTTTCAAGGTTACAACAGACAAATCCCGGTACTCTTCCGACAGCAAACTGTATACTGTAGACGGCGTTACGCCGGAAAGCACCGCAAGTGCATTATACGCCATATTTCGCTCTTTGCAAAGTTGTTTGATCCTTGCTACGATTGCATCTTTAACACCCATATCATCACCCGATATTAGTGTACCCGTTTATGCGCCGCAGCGTATACGCACAAGCGTATATTAAGAAAAGCAATCCCAAAAAGGATTGCTTTTCTTTCCCGTTCTATATTCTAAATTATTGAATTTCCTGTTCCAGTGCGTCAAATTCGGGAGTGGAGAAAAATTCCCCCAAAGAGATTTCCAACCCGTCGCAGAGTTTTTTCAAGGTGGCAATTTTCGGATTGTTGCTTTTGCCGTAAAGAATGTTTTTTACGGAAGATGGCGGCAAGCCCGAAATATCGGCAAGTTTGTTCACCGTAATGTCCCGTTTCCCGCATAAGAACAGTATCCGATTACGAATGGCAGTTACCAAAGTAGTATCCATAAAAGCACCTCCGCTTATTCCTACTTTTAGGATACCGAAATCAGATAAAAATAATAGGCTATGCGTGCTACTATCCGTCTACGCATAGCCTAATAATATAGAGTTTTATTTATGCAGCTTAAAAGAAATTTCGTGCAAATCTTATTCTCTTGTGAATTTCAAGGTGATGATTTCAAACGGTTTCACCGAAACGGTGACGGTTCTGCCGTCGCTTACAAGCAATTTTTCCTCGTTTTCGAGCAAATCGCACAGGAACACATTTTTGAAATCAAAGCCCGCCGTTAAAGTCGCTTCGGTGCGCTCGTTGTAGGCTTCATAGAAGCGCGCGATTACCGCGTCGCCTTTTTCCGCCTTTTTGAGCGTTTCCATAATAACATTTTCGCGGTTCATGGAAAGCAACGAAAAACTTTCGGGCAATGTGCCGTTCTGCTTTTGCACCTTGCAGGCAGACATCGGCTGATTCAAGAGATACGCCTGCTGTACGGTACCTGCCGCGCGGTAATCGCCCGCGTGCGGATACAAAGCATAGGTGAACTGATGTTTGCATTTGTCGGCTTGCTCGTCCGGATATGTGCCGCATTTAAGCAAAGTAAGGCTCATAACGCCGTCGTGGATATCGTGGCCGTATTTGCAATCGTTCAGAAGCGATACGCCGTAGCCGTATTCCGATAAATCCGCGAATTTGTGCGCGCACACTTCAAAGCGCGCGGCATCCCAACTTGTGTTTTTGTGCGTGGGACGCTCCACGGTACCAAACTGAATTTCATAAGTCGCTTTGTCGGCATTGATATCCACAGGGAACGCGGTTTTCAAAATCAAATGGCTTTCTTTCCAATCGATTTCGGTATCGAAATCCATGCGGGCAATATCGTCATACAGCCAAATCTTCTGCACGATTTCGCTTTGCATAAAGGTTTTGCGCACGCAAACGCCCGCACGCGCACCGTCGGAAATACATTGGATTTCCGCTTCGCCGTTCAGTTCCCAAGATTTATCCTTATAGTAATTGCTGATTTCCCAGTTGTCATAATCGCGCGGGAAATCTTCATACGCGGTCATCACATTGCCGCGCGCACCCGTCTTTAACACCTCTCGGTTGTTTTTCTTGTCGAAAATGCGTGTGAACGCGCCGGTTTTGTCGAGTTCCAAACGGAAAAAGTCGTTTTCCAACGCGCTCTCGCTTACCTGCACCGCGCCGCGCGGGGCTTTTTCCGCTACCACTTTATACCCTTTCGGGGGGATGTTTTCCACATACATGCTCTTGCCGCCGAGGTGCACCGTGCCGCTTGCGGGGAACGAAAGCGGATTGCAAACCACCACGCCGCCATCGGTGTGAATGTTGCGGACAACATCGGCAACGCTCGATTTGACGATGCGGTCACCGTCTTTGAGTATTTTTTGATACTGTTCTTTGGAAACCTCGTAAACCTCGTGAATGGACGAGCCGGGAATAATATCGTGGAACTGATTGAGCAAAATGGTTTCCCAACCGTCATGCAAGGCTTGTTCGGGGTATTCGCCGCCGTTTATGACGGCATTTAACAACGCGGCAGTTTCTGCTTTTTCATATAAGAATTCACTTTTGCGGTTGAAACGCTTGTTTTGCGCCTGCGAAGTATACGTGCCGCGGTGATATTCAAGATAGAGTTCGCCCTGCCAGCGTGGTGTTTCGGGATTTTCCGCAACTACCTTGCGCACGCGCGAAAGCATGGAGCCTGCAAATTCCATTTTCGCCTTAGGCACGCCGTTTACGCCGTTTTTCAAGCGGTCATAGTATTCCAAATCCTTGCGCGTCGGTCCGCCGCCGCCGTCACCGTAACCAAAGGTGATGAGCACTTCATTTTGCAGTTTTTTCTGCTGATAACGGTCCCATGCGCCCATCAGTTGGCATGGATTGAGTTTCGCATTATAGGTGACATTACAGGCGGGCGAAACGCCGCGGACTTTATCCTGCGCGGTCATAAAGAAAGTAAAGACATCAGTGCCGTCAATGCCCTGCCACCAAAATGTATCATAGGGCATTTGGTTGGTTTCGTTCCAACCGATTTTGGAAGTGACAAAAGTATCTACGCCGCTTTTTTTGAGAATCTGCGGCAACGCGGCAGAGTAACCGAACACATCGGGCAGCCACAAAACTTTGCTGTCCACGCCGAATTCATCTTTGAAAAAGGTCTTGCCGTATAAGATTTGGCGCACAAGGCTTTCGCCCGAGGAGAGGTTGCAATCCGCTTCCACCCACATAGCGCCCTCGACCTCCCAACGGCCTTGCTTGACCATTTCCTTGACTTGGGCGTACAGTTCGGGAGATTCTTCTTTTAAGTATTTATAAAGCTGCGCTTGGCTCGACATAAATTTGTATTCGGGGTATTTTTTCATTAAGGCGAGCACCGTCGAAAACGAGCGCAACACCTTTTCGCGGGTTTGTTGAAGGGTCCAAAGCCACGCGACGTCAATGTGCGTGTGCCCGATACAAATGGCATCTACGCCGGTTTCGTTGCTTTGCGTATTGTAAAAAGCTTCATCCAAATACTTAAGCGCCGCGCGCACGCTTTTGCGGCTTTCTTCGGAATGGGGCTCTCGCATATCCAAAAGATTTACGGCGTGCTCGATATGCTTTTGCGTATCTATGTAGTCTTTCTCCGTCGGGTCGAGCAAAAGTGTGGCTTCGTACGGCACCGAGAGGCTATAATACAATTTGCGCAGTTC
>DAVZHM010000072.1:0-9935 GCA_052273845.1 Candidatus Fimenecus sp.
TCGAATATGTCCGTACCCTTTCGGACCTCGGCATTGCTTCGTTTAAAATCGAGGGCAGAATGAAACGCCCCGAATACGTTGCGGCGGCAGTGACCGCCTGTAAAGAAGCGTTAGACGGCACATACACCGATGCGCGGCGGCAAGACCTTGCCTCTCTGTTTTCGCGCTCGGGATTTACCGACGGGTATTATCAAAACAAGCGCGGCAAAGCGATGTTTGGAATTCGCCAAAAGGAAAATGTTACGGCGGCAACCGATTCGCTGTTGAAATCGTATGAAAAATTATATGAAAAAGAGCGCCCTGTGTTCGGCGTGGACTTTGATTTTTCAGCCGAACCCGGCAAGGTGCCAACCTTGACAGCAAAGTGCAACGGCGAAATGGTTTGCATTTCGGGCACTGTACCTTGCGAGGCGGCGCAAAAGGTGGCACTCACAGAAGAAAAGGTGCAAGCACAGCTTGAAAAGTGCGGCGGTACGGTCTTTTTTGCCAATACCGCGGCTTGCAATATCGCGGAAAATACAAGTTTGCCGCTGTCCGAAATCAATCAAATGCGCCGTGCGGCGTTAGCCTATTTTACAGAGAAAATTACACAGGGACAGCCGAAAGAAGTAAAGGAATTCACCTTTACAATGAAGCCGCACACCGCAGGACCCCCGAAGCGGTATGTGCGGGTGCGGGATGTTTCGCAAATTTCCGAAAATGCCGCATTTGACCGTCTGTTTTTGCCGCTCGGCACCGAAAATGCGATTTTGGAACGATACGGCGCGGGGGTGTATCTGCCGCGCGGGTTGTTCGGCACGGAAACCGAAATTCTCGAAAAACTGCAAAACAGTGCGGCGCGCTATGTGCTGTGCGATACGCTTGACGCGGTGGCAATCGCCCGTCAAACCGACAAGGAAATCGTTGGCGGGGCGTTTTTGAATTTGTTTAATTCCCTCGCGTTAGAGGAAGCGGCAGAATTGGGCATTTCGTCCGCCGTGCTTTCACACGAGTTGACCGTTACGCAAATCGCCGCGTTGGGCGGTACCCTGCCGCGCGGGGTGTGCGTATACGGCAGAACGCCGTTGATGCTCACGAGGAATTGCCCCGTGCGAAACGGAAAATCCTGTGCGGAATGTAAACGGCAAAGTGTGCTGCGAGACCGCAAGGGCATAGAATTTCCTGTGCGGTGCGAAAACGGGTTTGCGGAAATGTTCAATTCCCGCCCGACCTATATGGCAGACCGACTTTCGGAAATTCGCAACGTAGATTTTTATTTCTTTGATTTCACCGTGGAAACGAAAGCGGAATGTGCACAGGTGCTCTCTGCCTACGCGCGAAAATTACCGCCTGCGGGGGAATACACAAGAGGATTTTTTTACAGAGGTGTTGAATAATGGAAACTTTAAAAATCAGAAAAGTACAGGAAAACGCGGTCATTCCGCAGCGAGCCACGGGCGGTAGCGCAGGGTTGGACCTTTGCGCGTGCATCGACGCGCCGCTGACTTTAAACGGCGGCGAAACCGCGCTGATTCCCACGGGCTTGGCGATTGAATTGCCGAGCGCCGATTACGGTGCGTTCGTGTTTGCACGCAGTGGGCTTGCCATTAAACACGGCATCGGGCTTTTGAATTCCGTGGGCGTCATAGACAGCGACTACCGCGGGGAAATCAAGGTCGGCGTGATTAACCAAATCGCAGAAGCCTATACCATTGAACCGGGCGAGCGCATTGCACAAATGGTAATACTGCCTGTGTCGATGATGCCTGTGGAAGAAGTCGAAACTTTGGGCGAAACCGCACGCGGCGCGGGCGGCTTTGGCTCGACAGGAACGAAATAAGTAAGCAAAGAACAAAAAAAGAACCAACGCGGAGCAATTCCTGCGTTGGTTCTTTTCTTATATCGAAGTATTGCAATTACAGATTTGCCGCGACCAAATCGCCCATTTCGCCGGTGGTCACCTTTTTGAAACCGTCCTCGTAAATATCGGGCGTGCGTGCGGTTTTCAAGACTTCCGTTACCGCCGCTTCAATGGCGTCTGCCGCGTCGGACTCATCCAAGGAATAGCGAAGCATCATTGCTGCCGACAAAATTGTGGCAAGCGGATTTGCTACGCCCCGACCCGCAATGTCGGGCGCGGAACCGTGAATCGGCTCATAAAGACCGAATTTGCCTTCGGCAAGCGATGCGGAAGCAAGCATACCGATAGAACCGGAAATCATCGACGCTTCATCGGAAAGAATATCGCCGAAAATGTTAGAAGTCACAATCACATCGAACTGCTTCGGATTGCGCACCAACTGCATCGCGCAGTTGTCTACATACATATGCGAAAGTTCCACTTCGGGGTATTCTTTCGACATTTCAATCACGGTTTTTCTCCACAGACGGGAGGAGTCGAGCACGTTCGCCTTGTCCACGCTCGTCAGTTTTTTGCCGCGCTTCATCGCCATTTCAAAAGCGGTACGCGCAATACGCTGAATTTCGGGCACGGAATATTTTTCCGTATCATAAGCGACTTCTACGCCGTTTTCCACACTTGTGCCGCGTTCGCCGAAATAGATGCCGCCCGTGAGTTCGCGCACAATCAGCACATCCATGCTGTCGCCGATGATGCTGTCTTTGATGGGAGAGGCGCTTTTAAGCGGTTCAAAAATCGTTGCGGGGCGCAAATTCGCGTACAGTCCCAAAGCGCCGCGAATGCCCAAAAGTCCTGCTTCGGGGCGGTTGTTGCCGGGTTGATTGTCCCATTTCGGGCCGCCGACCGCGCCTAAAAATACGCAGTCTGCCGCTTTGCAGGCGGTCACGGTTTCCTCGGGCAACGGCACACCGGTTTCGTCAATCGCACAGCCGCCCATCAAGCGGTAATCATATTCCGTTTTAAAACCGAATTTTTCGCCTGCCGCGTCCAAGACTTTGAGCGCCTCGTCCACGATTTCGGGGCCGATACCGTCCCCTTTTAATACGACGATTTTATGTTCTCTCATAAGGGTAACTCCTTTATATAAAATTCTTGTTTATTCCCCGAAAATCGGCGGCTGCTCCTCGCGCACACAATTCGGCAGGCAACGGTTAATCGCGCACAAAATGCCCTTGATGGACGCGTAGTTGATGTTGTGGGAAATGCCGATACCGAACACATCTTTGCCCTCGGGGCTCTTAATGTGAATGTAGCTGACCGCCTTGGAGCCGCTGCCGACGGAAATGGCGTGCTCGCTGTAATCCGCAAACTGATAGTCTTGCAAGCCGACCTTGTTCATTGCCTGGCAGAACGCGCCGATGGGACCGGAACCCGTACCCTCAATGGTAATCGGGTCTTCGTCGTTATATTTGAGCGTGCCGGTGAAATGCACTTTCGTTAAGGTTTCGTGTTCCTCTTTTTCCTCGCTGAATTTGTGGCTTAACAGTTTATAAGGCCCGCACACATTGCGATATTCCTCGATAAAGAGGTCGAATACTTCCTGACTTTTGAGTTCTTTGCCTTTTTCCTCGCAAGCTGCCTGCACCACAGCACCGAATTCGGGGTGCATGGCTTTGGGCATTTTGAAGCCGAATTCCTGCATGACGAATGCCGCGCCGCCTTTGCCCGATTGGCTGTTGATGCGGATAATCGGCTCGTATTCGCGCCCGACGTCGGCGGGGTCAATCGGCAAATAGGGAATTTCCCAATGCGCAGAGTGGGTTTCGTCCATATATGCCTTGCCTTTGTTAATCGCATCCTGATGCGAGCCCGAAAATGCGGTAAACACAAGTTCGCCCGCATACGGCTGACGGGGACCGATTTTCATTTTGGTGGTGCGCTCGTACACTTCCCGGATTTTGTTGATGTCCGAGAAATCGAGTTTGCTGTCCACATTTTGGGTATACATATTCAGCGCCAAAGTCACAATATCCACATTGCCCGTGCGCTCGCCGTTGCCGAACAGCGTGCCCTCAATGCGGTCTGCGCCTGCAAGCAAGCCCAATTCCGCAGCGGCAACCGCCGTGCCGCGGTCATTGTGGGGGTGCAGGCTGATAATCGCGCTGTCGCGCCCTTTCAAATGGCGGCAGAAATATTCGATTTGGTCGGCGTAGCCGTTCGGGGTACTGCCCTCCACGGTGGACGGCAAATTCAAAATAACCTTATTTTCGGGCGTTGCGCCGAGTTCTTCCAACACGCGTTGGCAAATCTCCACGGCGTAATCGGGCTCGGTGCCCGAAAAACTTTCGGGGGAGTATTCATAGCGAATGTTGATGTCGGAAGTTTCCATCAGTTCATCGGACAACTTTTTAATCAGGCGTGCGCCGTTCACGGCAATGTCGATAATGCCGTCCATATCCTTTTTGAACACGACTTTGCGTTGCAGGGTAGAGGTGGAATTGTAGAAGTGAATAATCACATTTTTCGCGCCTTTGACCGCTTCAAACGTCTTTTTAATCAAGTGTTCGCGGCTTTGCACAAGCACCTGCACCGTCACATCGTCAGGAATATAGTTCCCCTCAATGAGCGTGCGCAGAATTTCGTATTCGGTTTCGGAAGCCGACGGGAAGCCGACTTCGATTTCTTTGATGCCAATGTCCACAAGGGTTTTGAACATTTCCAGTTTTTCATCCAAATTCATCGGGTCAATCAGCGCCTGATTGCCGTCACGCAAATCCACCGAGCACCAAACGGGCGCTTCGGTAATGGTTTTCGAAGGCCATGTGCGGTCGGGGATGTTCACGGGGGTAAAGGGAGTGTACTTGTTCGTTTTCATCTTTGTTCTCCTTTTCAAAAAATCCAATAAAAAAATCGCCCGCATTTTGCGTTTGCAAAATAGGGGCGAGGAAAGTTCCACGCGGTACCACCCTAATTCAGCGCCATCGAAAAATCGAAGTGCGCCCTCAAGCGACCTCCAACAAGGTCTGACCGAATAACGGGGTCAACCGTCCCGACCTATGATTTCAATCGGGCAACTCCGGAATGAGTTATACACAAGCTGTTCGTACTGCCTCGCACCAATCGGCAGTTCTCTGAAAACCCAAGCCTGTCTTGTTTCCTTCACAGTCTTTTGTAGGCGATATTTTTATTTGTGCTGATATTATATGCTCTCACGCCGCATTTGTCAAGCCGTTTTTTGCGTGCGGAACGGTTGCCTTTTTTCGGATTTTATAGTACAATAAAACTTCAAAAAAACCCCTTGGCGGTGAGACAATGATTCGGATTTATATGGGTGAAGGCGTGGGCAAAACCACGGCTGCGGCAGGGCTTGCGCTGCGTGCGGCGTCACACGGAAAACAAGTGCGCATTTTGGGACTGTTAAAGCCTGCTGTTTCCCCGGAATTTGCGGCTTTGCAAACGCTCGGGAATGTATCGGTAACCGTTGCAAATCCCGATATTCCGTTCTTTTTTACGCTTTCGCCCGACCAAAAACAAGCGCGCATACAGGAAACCGAACAGGCGGTAAAGTCCTTTTTGGTGTCGAAAGCGGGGGATTTCCTGCTCGTATTGGACGAAGCGGGCGGCGCGATGGAAAACGGTATGCTCAAAGCAAACGATTTGCTTTTTTGGTTATCCCGTTTGCCGAGCACCACACACATTGCGCTCACGGGGCGGTATTTCCCGCAGGAAATTTTAGATAAGGCTGATTGCATTTCCGAAATCCGCTGTGTGCGCCATCCGTTTGACAGCGGCATGCAGGCACAAGAGGGTTTGGAGTATTAAAATAAAGTGAGGTAGTCTTATGTCCAAGTATACCGACCGTGCGGTCGAATTGTTCAAATCGGGTTTTAACTGTTCACAGGCGGTGTTTGCCGCGTTCAGCGATAAAATCGGTATGTCCGAAGAAACCGCGTTGCGCGTTTCGGCGGGTTTAGGCGGCGGCGTCGGCAGAATGCGCGAGGTCTGCGGTGCTGTTTCGGGTGCGGCACTGCTTGCAGGTATGGTATATGGCGCGACGGACGGCGCGGACAGCACGGCAAAGAAAAAAACCTACGAAACGGTGCAGGCGATTGCCGCAGAGTTTAAAAAAGAAAACCCGTCCATTGTTTGCCGTGAACTTTTGGGACTTTCCAAAGAGAGCGCCGCGACCGCTTCTCCCGAAGCGCGCACGGAGACGTATTATAAAAAACGGCCTTGTGTGCAGTTGGTGGCAGATGCCGCCGCGGCAGCCGAAAAAATATTATTTTCAAACGAGCAGGAGGAACAACAATGACTTATCCGACCGAAGCGTTTATCAAAAGCGGCGACGGGCAGATTGCCATCGGCAACGCATACTTGGTGCGCACCTTCGCTTTGACACAGGAAAACCGTATTCGCACGGTTTCTGTAACCAACCGCAGGACCGAAGAACCGATTGCGTTGGAATTTCAACCCTGTTCCGAAGAATTTGTGGTGCGCGTTTTGGTGGACCGCAAAAAGACCGCGGTTATTAAAAGTTCCACACTGACTGTGGCGGATATTTTGTCGCAGGAAACGGACGGCAAAAAAATTCTGGAAATCCGTTTTGCGCCTTTGCATGCGCTGGGCGTGACCTATCTTCTTTCGGAAGGCTATGAAATCGGCGATAAGCCGTATATGCACAAATACATCAAACTGACGGCGGACGCACACGCACGCATTGACTCCATTGACACCGAGTACATTTCTCTCCCGCGCGACATCAAACAAAAATGGAGCCGCCCCGATATGAAAAAGACGGGCATTTCCGAATTTCACTCTGCGCTCGGGCAACCGATTTATGTAAACGGAATGTTTATGGGCAGCGAGTTCCCCGCCAATGACAACAATATCGAAGCGGGTATTGCGCGCACACGCTATTACGCGGGCAAAACATTTTCAGAGCTTTCAAACGGCGAAAAAGAATATACCACATGGAAAACCGTGTTCGGCGCGGCAAGAAGTTTGGATATGGAGGTCATCCGCGCGGATTTCCTGTCGTATATCCGTGACATTTCAAGACCCGTGTATCTGCGCACGCAGTACAATTCGTGGTTTGACCATATGCTGAATATTGACAAAGACAATATCCGCAATTCGTTCTTCGAAATCGAAAAAGGGATGACGCAAAACGGCGTGCCGCCCGTCGATTCGTATGTGGTGGATGACGGTTGGCCCGATTATGACAAAGGCTTTTGGTGCTTTAACCAAAAATTCCCGAATGAATTGTATGACAGCGCCGCACTTGCCAAGCATTTTGCGTCGGATTTCGGACTTTGGTTGGGTCCGCGCGGCGGCTACACAAGCCAAACCCCGAAATTTGCAAAACAAGTGCAAAAAGCGGGCAACGGCGGCTTCAATCGGCGCTCCTTTGATGTCTGCACCGCCCACCACGGTTATCAGCAAAAATTAGAGGATTTGTTCCTCGATTATATGGAGCGTTTTGACATCAACTATTGGAAATTGGACGGCTTTTTGCAAAAAAGTTGTCCGAGCAAAAAGCACGGGCACCCCACGGGCGGCTATGAAGATATGTATTGCTTCACCGACCACTGGGAAAATTGGATTGCCATTTTCAAAAAGATGCATGCTTTTCGCGCGGCGGCGGGCAAAACCCTTTGGATTAACCAAACGAGTTACAGCAACGCAAGCCCGTGGTATTTGCAATTCTGCGAAAGCCTTTGGATGCAAAACGCCGATGACATCAATTTCACCGACAAAACCACAAGCGGCGAGAATATGAACGGCAAGGATTTTGACCGTATGCTTACCTACCGCGACAGCCGTTACTTCGACTTCCATCGCACGCGGTGTTATCAGTTCCCGCTTTCCAATATGTATAACCACGAGCCGATTTACGGCAACACGGCGAAGGTGCAAATGACCGACGACGAGTTCCGCAAGTATATGTATATGATTTCTACGCGCGGCACGGCGTTTTGGGAATTGTATTACAGTTTCAACCTGTTCAACGATGCGAAATGGCGCATCAACGCCGATGTGCTGAAATTCCTTAAAGACAATTTCCACATTCTGCGCAACGCGAAGTTGATTGGCGAGTCGCCCGACACCGGCGCGGTGTACGGTTACTCCGCTTTTGAGGGCGCAGAGGGCATTGTTTCGGTGCGCAATCCGCTTAACCGTGCACAAGCGTTCTCCTTTACATTAGACCGCGTCATCGGCGTGGGCGAGGGCGCAAGCGATATGACTTGTGCCGTGGTTCTTCCGTATACCGAACACACAGAAGAAAAAATATACAATTACGGCGACACGGTTTCGCTTACCTTGCAACCGCACGAAATCCGCATTTTCCGTTTCGGCAAACCCGAAACGAACGCGCCGAAATTGCTTCGCGCAAAGGCTGTGGACGAACTTTCTGTGCAGTTGACCTTCGACAAGCACATTGTTGTTGCGGAAAACAGTTTCCAAAAAGACGGCGTAGTGCTCGAATATGCGTTGCTTGAAAATTACAGCGAAGTTCTTGTGAAATTGCCGTCCGCACTCGCAAGCGGCGAAGCGGCAACCATGCAGTTCGCGGTTTCGGATGTATACGGCAACCGTTCCGAGGAGGCTTTGGAAGTTGCCTATTTTGAAAACGGGATTTTGCCGGGTGCGTTTGTCGGCGACAGCGATTTTACATTGCGCCTGCAACTGAAAAATGCTCCGAAAGACGGCGTTTTGCTGACGCAAGGGAAGGATTTGGTAGTTTCCGTTTCGGGCGGCAAGTTGATTGCGGACTGTGCGGGCTTGAAAGTCAAATCCGACGCGGATATTTCCGGCAGAGTCCTTGTGCGTGCTGATGTGGTGCGCGAGCGCAACGGTATGGTGAAAATTTACACCGACGGTGTGCTTTCGGGTGGTGCATACAATGAGGCGCATCGGTTCGCCCCGTTAACGGAAACGGATGTGCAAACAAATGCGGCGGTGACGGAATACACCTACCTTTCGCACGCCCTGCCGTTTGATAAACTGAAATAAAATCAGAAAGCCTGAAAGACAGGGGACGGTTTTCACGCTAACCGTCCCCTGTGTTCTTTAAAATATTATGAGCTAGTAGCCTTTGACGAAAGCTCAAATTTTTCACCGAACGGAGTACTATAAATATTAATGGAGAGACAAATCAACTCAATGAAAACATATAATTATATAAGGAGAAAAGAAAAATGAACAAAAAAATATGTTCTTGGAATATTAACTCTGCAACAAACAGAAATATATTCACACCAAAATTTGTAGGAGAAGAAATTGTATGGCAGAATAGTGACTTTTTTATATTAACCGAATTCTGTAAAACCAAAAATTACGAAAGTTTTATCAATAAATATTTCGTTGAGAATGGCTATAATTACATACTATCTAATAATCCGCCGAAACATAATGACATACTAATAGCATGGAAAAAAGATAAGTATGATAAGGATTTAGAAAATGCTAATATTCAAACAAATGAGACTATACCTAATTTCGCATATGTAGTCTTAAGAGATAAAAAAGGGCTTATATTTGTTCTAGCTGGAGTACGAATTACGATTGAGAGCTATGAAAATAGGGCAAAACAATTTGATTTTGTACTAAACTCTTTGAATTCATATGAACGAGTTATTATTGGGGGAGATTTTAATTGCTTAAGAAGAGGAACAAAAGAGACAAACTGGAATATAAAGGTACTGTCTCAAAAGAGTGAAGAAAATGGTTTTAGTTTAGTTACGCCTAAAGGGCAAAGCGTGTATGCAGAAAAGGCCATAAGTACAGAATACGAGTTTGCGGAGGATCATTTTCTTATTAAAGGAATAAAGATGACAAATGAAGAATATGACAGAAGTTTCGCAGACAGAAACAGCAACATCTATTTACACGGAAGAAATTTTTCTGTATATGACTATTTATTAAGACGAAACATATGGTCTATTAACGTTGGCAGTGGGATACCTGACCACGCTATTTTGATAGCAGATATAAATTTTAGTAGAAGCCAATCCAATTAAGAAAGACAGGGGACGGTTCAAAGACAGGGGACGGTTCTATGTCTTGACAAAGGTGTGCATTCTTGATATGAGTT
>DAVZHM010000073.1:0-9931 GCA_052273845.1 Candidatus Fimenecus sp.
GCGTTCGTACCGTCGGCATATACCCCGCCGGAAGGCTTCGTGGTATCGCCGTATACGGTGCCGGTGTTTTCTGTATCTTCATCTTTTGTGCCGCACGCACCGAGCGTGAACAGCATTGCAAACAGCAAGCAAATTGCAATTCCTTTGCGCTTCATAGAAAACTCCTTAAAAAGTGATGCTTATAGTATAGCATTTCTTGTCGAACTTTGCAACATAAGAGCCGACCGTAAGCGCCTTATCCGACAATATTCCGAATCCACTTTTCTCTGCGGTAACGGAAAAATCCCAACACTGCCTTGTAAACTTCTTCGGCAAGCACCATAGCGTATACAATATAAACAGGTTGTTTGAGCACCAAACCGCCGAGGATTGCCATTGGCACGCCGATGGCCCACACGCCCGAAAAGTCCAAAAACAGGGTGTATTTTGTATCGCCGCCGCTGCGCAAAACTCCGACAATGTTGATATAGTTGTTGGTCTTAAACGGCAAATAGCAAGCAAAGATAAACAAACAGGTTGCCGCTGCGGCGTGCACTTCGAGGGAAAGGTCGAAAAGCGACAAAATGGGTTTGCGCAAAAAGATAAGTGCCGCGGAAAGAAAAACGGAAAAAATCAAATTTGCGCCGAGCAATCCACGCGCATGGCGTTTGGCGTCCGCAAGGTGGTCTGCGCCCAACTCGTTGCCGAGCACAACGCCCGTGGCAGAGCCTAACCCCGCAAATGCGGCAACGAACATTTCTTCCACCACTTGCGTGGCGGTAATGGCCGCCATCGGCACAACGCCCATTCTGCCATAGACCAGCGCATACATTGTTACGCCCAAGCCCCAAACCGATTCGTTGAAAATCACGGGGAGCGCAATGCGGAAAAACTTACGCACGAATGCTTTGTCGAACGCAAATAATTCACGGGGTTTGGCAGCACCTGCGCTTTTGGTTGCATATACATAAAGCAGTATCGCGGCACATTCATAGATGCGCGCGACAAGCGTGCCGACCGCCGCGCCGCGCAATCCCATTTGCGGAAAACCGAATTTGCCGTAAATCAGCGTGTAGTTAATGACTGCGTTGACCGCGATTGCCGAAGCGGTAATCCCCACGGTAAAAGCAACTTTATTCACCGCGCGGTAAAAATAAGTATAGCATTGTGAAATCGCCTGAAACGGATACGAAAATGCCACGAGCGCCAAATACCCTGCGCCGAGCGAAATTGTACTTTGGTCGGGCGTGAAAATGCGCATCACGGATTGCGGAAATAAAATACTGCACAGCGCGAACAAAAGCGCCGCCGAAACACCGATGCAAAGCGAGAGCCCCAAAACGCGCCGCACATTGCGAATATCTTTTTTGCCCCAATATTGCGCGGTCAGCACGGTGGAGCCGCCCGCCACGCCGAACAGCACAAGCGAAAGCACAAAGAATACTTTGTTCGCAAGGCCTACTGCCGCGAGCGAACCTTCGCCCAAAGAGCCGATCATCACGGTGTCAATAACGTTTAAAAAATTGTTGAGCAGCGCCTGCAATGCCACGGGCACGGCAATGGCTACGGTTTTTTTGTAAAATCGTTTGTCGTAGGAAGTCAGTGTTGCCATGGAAATACCTTTCTTTGTGTTTTTCAAAAGTCCACGATAGTGTACCACACCGTGTGCTGCTTCGCAAGCAAATTCTTGATTTTTCGCGGTTGCAACCAAAAGTTTCCTATAAAATATCGCTTTGCAAACCGAAATGTATAGCGCAACCGATGCGTAATTTGGTATTCTGTACTCGCTGAAAAACACACCGGCAAAACTGAAAAACAACTTTCAAACATGCAGAATAAAAACAAAACCAAAAGGAGCAAACTTATGAAAAAAAACAATACCACCCATTTCGGGATTCAAAGAAAAATCGTTGCCAATATGACTTCGGAAAGTTGGGAAACCATTCCGCACGTGACCTATATGTACGAGCCGGATGTGACCGACTTTATGAAAGCCTATAAAAAACTCAATTTAAACCGCAACGGGCAGGATAAAATCTCGCTCAATACGCTGATGCTCAAAGTGATTTGCGAGGGCTTAAAAGCCGCGCCGCAAATGAACGCGCATATCCGCTTCAATCGAAAATTGGTGCGCGGCGAAATCAATACTTTCGAAAATATCGACATTTCCATGCCGATGATTTTGCCGAACGGCGAAATGATGACAGTGAATTTGCATAACTTTGAAAACAAGAATTTAGATGAGATGACCGACTATATTCAAGATGTTTATCGCCGTGCCGAACGCACCGATTTAAACGAAGCGATGTTTTCGGTGTCTTTGGACAATACTTTGACCGCCCTGCGCCACGGAAAAATCGGGCAGGCGCTGTGCCGCCTTATCGGCTCGAAAACCGGCAAACACAAGGTGCGCACTTTGCGCGGCAAAGAAAAACAGGCGTATGAAAGCATCCCGGTTACCGAACGGTTGACCAAGCATGATATTGAACAGGGCACAGTGACCGTTTCCAACCTCGGCTCGGTGTACCGTGCGGGGCGCGGCGCGGCGGCGTTACTCGAAATCATTCCGCCGCAGGTGGTCGCGTTCGGTTTGGGCGCGGTACAGGATAAACCCGTCGTCGTTACCGATGCATTTGGCGAAAAACGCGTCGAGGCGCGCAAAGTTTTGCCGATTTGCATTGCCTTTGACCACCGCGCACTCGACTTCGGCGAAATTGTGCCGTTCTTGCAAACGCTGGATTCCATCTTTGAAAATCCGAAAGTGATGTATTCCTGGAAAGGCACCGAAAAAGACCAAAAAATCATTACATTAGACGCGTAATTTCGCGAATAAAGGTGTTGACACGCTGAAAGTTGCGTGTTATAATGAATTGCGTCAACGAGGGCACGACAGTTTTGTTGTGCCCCCTTTTTTATTTTTTAAAAGAAAAGGGTAGGGATGTTATGCGGTTCCATAAAGACGGCACTTTTAAAATTATGCAAATCACCGATATGCAAGAAATTCCTGCTGTTTCGCCCGACACATTGGCGCTCTTAGAAGCGGCTGTCGAAGCGGAAAAACCCGATTTGGTGGTCTATACGGGCGACCAAATCAAAGGGTACGGCGTGACGTATAAAGGCAAAGGTGCGGCACTCGAAAACGCGGTGAAAGAAACGGTTGCAAAACTTTTGGAGCCGGTTACCAAACGGAATATTCCGTTCGCGGTGACCTTCGGCAACCATGACCGACAGGTCGGCATTTCCAACGCTGACCAGTTTGCGCATATTTATAAATCTTTTCCGAATTGCATCGGCACATTGACACAAGGCGTGGAGGGCGGCACATACAATATTCCGATCAAAGCCTCCGACGGCTCCGACCGCGATGTGTTCAATCTGTATTTGATGGACAGCGGCACAGACAAAAAAGGCGGTGGCTATGAAGCGTTTGACCCGAAAATCCTCGATTGGTACAGAAAAACGCGTGATGAACTGAAAGCGAAAAACGGGCATTATGTGCCGTCGATTGTGTTTCAGCACATTCCGCTTCCCGAATATTACAATGTGTTAAAGAAAGTTAAAAAAAGCGAAAAAGGCGCCATACAGGCGTTCCGCACGCATAAAAACGAGTTTTATGTACTCGGCGATACCTGCCGCACGGGCGATGTGCTGTTAGAGCCGCCGTCAATCCCCGACGAGAACACAGGCGAATTCGAGGTACTTTCGGAGTGCGGCGATGTTTTGGCGGTGTTTGTCGGGCATGACCACAAAAACAGTTTTGTCGGGCGGTATCAAAACATTGATTTGGGCTTTACGCAGTCTGCGGGCTTCAATGTCTACGGCAACCGCCGAAAACGCGGCGTGCGTTGCTTCGTGTTAAACGAGCAAACGCCCGACACCTACGAAACCTATACGCGTACATTCGATGAATTGGTCGGCACCAAGGTGACGCGTCCCGTGTTCGACTATCTCACAAGCATTGCGCCCGCCACGGTGGATGCCGCCATTCCGATGATTGCGAAAGCGGTTGCGGCGGTTGCGGCGGTGGTTGCGCTTGTGGTGTGTTTGATAAAATTCTTATAAAACAAGGGGTAGAAAAGTATGGCAAACGAAAAGAAAAACAACGCGTTCACGCGGTTTACCGAAAAACACGCCGAGGTGTGGAAGTTCATCAAATTTTCCATCGCGGGCGGCGGTTCTTCCGCCATAGAATTGGTGGTACATATGTTGCTGCTCAATTTCGTGTTCGCTTCGCTGACGGAAGAGGCGATTACCAACCCGACGCTCAATATGATTGGTATCACTTCCAAAGGGTATTTGTATACCTATTTGATTTCGACAACCATCGGCTATGCGATTGCGTTTATCCTCAACCGCAAAATCACCTTTAAAGCAGACGCCGACCCCACCGTCAGTATGATTTTATATGCGATTATGGTGGTGTTCACGATTTTTGCCAACGGTTGGATTGGCTCGGCGATGACCACATTTGCCCAAAGCCACAGCCTCACGGGCAATTTCTGGGATTTGGTGATTAAACTCATTGGTATGGCAATTCCCACGCTTTGGACATATCCGTGCAACCGTTTCATCATTCACCGCAAGAAAAAAACGACTGCATCGGAAACGGCACAACAGTAACAAGCAACGAGGCTTGACTCCGCGCCCGGTACTTTGGGCGCGGGGTTTCTCATTTGGAGAAAAATATGCAGGAAGAAACGCTTTTGAGTGTCGGCATTGACATCGGCACCACCACAACACATTTGATTTGCAGCCGCATCGGGATTTCGGTAACGGGCGGCTTTGGCACTGTGCCGCAAGCGGAAATCACCTCGAAAGAAATTCTTTACAAAAGTCCCGTGTATTTTACGCCGCTTTCGGCAGACGGCAAAATTGATGCGCAGGGCGTTGCCGCGCTGGTGCGCACCGAATACGAAAAAGCAAACCTCACGCCCGAAAAAATCCAAAGCGGCGCGGTGATTATCACGGGGGAGAGCGCCTGCAAAGAAAATGCCGAAGCGGTTTTGCAGGAAATTGCCGCTTTCTCGGGGAATTTTGTTTCGGCGGTGGCAGGCAGTTCTTTGGAGTCCTACCTTGCGGGAAAAGGCGCGGGGGCGGACCTTTTGAGCGCGCAAACAGGCAAAACCGTTGCGAATGTTGACATCGGCGGCGGCACCACGAACATTGCTGTGTTTCAAAACGGCGAATGTGTGGGCGACAGTTGCTTGCACATTGGCGGCAGAGTATTGAAAATATGTAAAGATGAAAGCCTTTACATATCGAAGCCGATTGCGGAACTTTGCCGTCAAAAGGGAATTGGAATACCCGATTTTACAACGGAAAGCGGCTTTTCTAATGTAAAGGAAATTTGCTTTACGCTTGCAAAATTGCTTTTTTACGCTTTGACCGGCACAAAAAACGAAGCAACCGCGTCGCTGTTGCCGATTTTGACGGTTGACCACCCATTGCCCGAAGGCTGTTTGCCGGAAATTGTGACTTTTTCGGGTGGGGTTGCCGAATGTATCGGCAAAGACCTCGCGGATTTTGCATTTGGAGACATCGGCGTTTTGCTTGCGCGTGCCATTGCGCAAATTGCCGCCGAAACCCCTGTGGAAACGCGCGTTTGTGCATCTGCTTCGCCCATTCGAGCTACGGTCATCGGTGCGGGCAATTTTACGCTAACGGTTTCGGGCAGTACCATTCATTTTGACGGCGTGCGGTTCCCGATTTGCAATTTGCCGTGTAAAAAAACGCTTTCTGACATAGACGGTACGCCTTGCGCCATTTGCATAGACGGTGAAAAATCGCCCTCTTTTGCCGAGGTGGAACGCTATGCCGACGATATTGTCAATGCCGCAAAACCGTTGTTTGAAACCCATACACCGCTTTTGGTGTTTACAAAATATGATTTTGCGAAAGCGCTCGGATTTTCTCTGCGCCGCCGCTTGCCGCAAGGGTATCCGCTTTTGTGCGCGGACGGCGTTTCCTGCCGCGCAGGCGATTATTTGGATGTCGGCACGCCGATTGCAGAAGGGCGCGCGGTGCCGATTACGGTCAAAACTTTGGTATTCGGAGGGTGAAATATGCAGTTATCGACCACGCTGTACGGCGTACCGTACGATTTTCATTCCGTTCGGGAAGTTATGGCAAAGGCGAACGAACAAAAAAGCGGGGATACGCTCGCAGGAATTGGCGCGCGTGATGCCAAAGAACGCATCGCGGCGAAAACCGTACTTGCCGCGCTGACGGTGGAAGAAATCACGAATTCCCCCGCGGTGGATTATAAAGACGATGCGGTCACGCGCATCATTTTGGACGATTTGGACAAAGCCGAATATGCAAAAATCCGCAATACCACTATCGGCGATTTGCGCGAACAGATTTTGGACAATCGTTTGAGCGGGGCGGAGATTCTCAAAATGGGGCGCGGTATGTCCTCGGAGGTGATTGCCGCGCTCGCCAAACTGATGGGCAATCTCGATTTGATGTATGTTTCCAAAAAATTACAAGTGACGGCGCATTGCAACACCACAATCGGCGAGGCGGGCACTTTCGCCGTGCGGTTGCAACCCAACCATCCGACCGACGATGTAAAAGGGGTGACCGCTTCGCTGTTGGAGGGGCTTTCTTACGGGGCGGGGGACGCCGTGTTGGGGCTGAACCCCGCGGTGGATACCGTGAAAAGCACCACCGATATTTTGAATTTATTTCACGATGTAAAAACACGGCTGAAAATTCCCACGCAAACCTGTGTGCTAAGCCACATTACCACCCAAATGGCGGCGTTAAAGCAGGGTGTGCCGATGGATTTGTGTTTTCAGTCCATCGCGGGCAGTGAAAAAGCACTTACCGCATTCGGCACGGATGTGGATATGCTTGCCGAGGCAAACGAACTGATGCGCACGCACTCCACCGCCGAGGGGCCCAATTATATGTATTTTGAGACGGGGCAGGGCAGCGAACTTTCTTCGGATGCGCACAACGGCGCCGACCAATTAACCATGGAATCCCGTTGCTACGGACTTGCGCGGCATTACAAGCCGTTTTTGGTCAATACCGTGGTGGGATTTATCGGGCCCGAATATATTTACGATACCAAAGAACTCATTCGCGCGGCGTTGGAGGACAATTTCTGCGGGCATATGCACGGCTTGCCGATAGGTTGCGATATTTGTTATACCAATCATATGAAAGCCGACCAAAACGATGCGGACAGTTTGCTTGTTATGCTTGCATCAAGCGGGTGTCATTATGTTATGGGCATTCCGCAAAGCGACGATGTGATGTTGATGTATCAATCGACCTCTTTTCACGATATTGCCGCCGTGCGCGAAATGCTTTCTTTGTCTCCCATAAAACCGTTTAAAGAATGGTTGGAAACCTACGGCATTTGGGAAAACGGACGTTTGGGCAAAAACGCGGGCAATCCGCGCGTGTTTTTATAAGGGGGGGAAAAGAATGTCTGATTATTTTGATATGTTGTGCGAAAACACCCCCGCGCGCCTTGGCATTGGGCGGGCAGGCAGTCGATACAAAACTGCGCCGTATTTGCAGTTTCGTGCGGCGCACGCGGCGGCGAATGATGCCGTAATGCGTGAAGTCGAGAAAGAAACCTTGGAACGATTGGGACTTTTTGAAGTGCAAACAAAGTGCAGTTCCAAATATGAAATGCTCACACGCCCCGACCTCGGGCGGGTGTTTTCGGACGAAACCAAGGCGTATTTAGAAACGCACGCCACCAAGAACGCCGATGTGCAAATCTATTGCGGCGACGGACTTTCCGCACCGTGCATCGGGGCAAATGTCGGCGAAATGCTGCCGATTTTACTACCCGCCCTCAAAGAACAGGGCATCACGGTCGGCACGCCGTTTTTTGTGCGGTACTGCCGCGTCAACACCGCGCGCGAAATCGGGCCGTTGTTGCACGCGAAAGTGGTTTGCGTGCTCATCGGCGAGCGCCCCGGACTTTTAACGGACGAAAGCATGAGTGCGTACATCGCGTATAATCCGCGCCCCGAAATGAACGAGAGCGATTACACCGTGGTATCGAACATCAGCCGTTTTGGAATGCCGCCCGTAGAAGCCGCCGCCTATATCGCCGAACTGATTCCGAAAATGCTCCGCGAAAAACGAAGCGGGTTGAATTTTAAACTGTAATACACGGCAATATCCATTTCTTGTATTTCCTTTTTACGCCCCTGTAAGCATCCTAAACCCGATGCGAACAGGGGCGCGTTTGTCTCTGTAAGCGCTCAAAATTCGTGAGTCGGGCAGATAGCGATAGCGCCGCCCACATACCTACGGCTTCAAAAACCGCTTGACAGTCGAATTTTCTTACAATATAATATACTTGTGTCTAATACAAGTACAATAAGGGGGGCGGGCAAAGCACATTCTACCTGCACAAAGGCTCAGCGAAACCTACGCTGAAAAGTGCAAAACAATGTATTTTGATTGCGCGAATGAATAGGAGGAACTCTGCATGGATACCAAATTTTCCGTTGCTGTGCATATCTTGATTTTGATTTCCAAATCCCAAAACCCGATGACTTCCGAGCAAATGGCGGAAAGCGTCGGCACCAATGCAAGTTATATCCGCAAAATTCTTGCACTTTTGAAGCGGGCGGAAATCGTTGTCGGGCATCAAGGCGTCCGCGGGTACACATTGACCGCCGCGCCCGGGCAACTGACTTTGCTTCGGATTTACCAAGCGGTTACAGAAGAACCGAAAATCCATCTTTTGGATGTGCACCAAAACCCCAATGACAAGTGTGTAGTCGGTCGCCATATTCAACCGGTATTGACCGAAATGTTTGAAGACATAGAGGACGCATTTGCGCGCACGCTTGCACAAAAAACGCTTGCGGATTGCATTGCAGACATCCGCAAAGAACTTGCATAATGGGAAAAATCAATATGAATGTCATTGAAATTGTATTCAGTCCCACAGGCGGCACACAGAAAGTTGCCCGAAATATCAGCAGACAATGGGACACGCCCGCTGTCGAAATCGATTTGTGTGATGCGAAAGCGGATTTTACCAAATGTGAAATCCATAAAGACGATATGGTGTTGATTGCCATGCCGTCTTTCGGCGGACGGACGCCTGCCGTGGCTATCGAACGGTTGCAGAAAATTGCCGGGAACGGCGCGCGATGCACCCTTGTGTGCGTATACGGAAATCGTGCTTACGAAGGCACTCTCGTGGAAATGGAAGATGCCGCAAAAGCGTGCGGTTTTTGCGTAATTGCCGCCGTTGCCGCTGTGGCAGAGCACTCGATTATTTCCAAATATGCCGCCGGCAGACCGGACGCAGCCGACGAAAAACAGTTGGCAAAAATTGCCGAGCAAATTTCGGGCAAAGTCGGGGAGATTACTTTTGTTCCCGGCAACCGTCCCTATAAAAAAAGCGGCGGCGCGGGACTGGTTCCAAAAGCGGCCAAAGATTGCGTAAAGTGTGGGATGTGTGCAGAAAAATGCCCTGTGCAGGCGATTAACTTTGAGAATTTCGCGGCTGCATCCAAAAAATGTATCTCCTGTATGCGCTGTGTCAAGCGGTGTCCGCATCATGCGAGAAAAGTCAACGGCGCAATGGTTTCTGTGGCGGCACTCGCCATCAAAAAGGCGTGTTCGGTTAGAAAGGAAAACGAGTTGTTCCTGTAATGGGACTGCTTGGGTGCAGAATAAAATGTCTATGAAAATCGGTATTGTAGATGTCGGCGGCGGTTTACGGGGTGTTTATGCCGCGGGCGTATTGGATTATTGTATGGACCGCGGCATTCGGTTCGATTTGGGAATCGGTGTTTCGGCGGGAAGCGCAAATTTGGCGTCCTATGCGGCAGGGCAGCGGGGGCGAAACCATCAGTTTTACACGGGGTATGCTTTCCGAAAACAATATATGAGTTTTGGGAATTTCATTATTTCTCCGGCACATCTTTCTCTAAGATATCCGACAATATACACGCGCTTTCGG
>DAVZHM010000074.1:0-9694 GCA_052273845.1 Candidatus Fimenecus sp.
CGGCAATATCGTCCTGTGTAGAAAGCGGATTGCTGCCCGTAACATACATTTCGGCGCCGCCCGCCTGTAAAACGCGGCAAAGATACGCGGTTTTCGCTTCCAAATGCACCGAAAGTGCCACACGCAAACCCCGAAACGGCTGTTCGGCGGCGAATTCCGTTTCCAATCCGCGCAGTAACGGCATAAAAGACTTTACCCATTGAATTTTTTGCTCTCCCGAAGCGTACAGTGCTTCGTCCAAAATTCGACTCATTTTTACACATCCCGAGAATTTGATTTTTGTCTGTAAATACCGACTTTTTGATATAGATAGCGTACCACAGCACGCCGAAAATTGCAATAGATATTGACACTTCAAAAGAATTGTGCGATAATGCAAAGAGAAACTTACGAGACCTTAGAATGGAGGATTTTTTATGCAGATTTCGGTTAAAAGAACCCTTGCGGCGGTTCTTGCCGTTCTTTTGATTGTTTGTTCGTTCGCTTCCTGCAAGAAGGGCGATGGTGAGGAGGAAATTACGCGCGGCGCAAACGCCATTGTCGCGCCGGAAACCACAGCGGGCACCACCGCAGAAACCGAAACGGAAACCGCGGAAACCACCGCCGCTGCGGAAACAACCACAAAAAAAACCCCATTTTCCGATTACACAACCTCTGCCGGCAGCAATGCGGGCGCCACACAAAACAGTCCGCAAGTGAATCAAGCCGCAAAGCAAAGCGGCATCGATGTAGCATTGGCGGCATCCTTAATCAACGCCTTGGGGTATAACTACGATTCCAAAGAAGGTGTCTTCTACACGGAATTGGACTCTTGGCAGCGTTCGGGCAACTACATTAAGCACTATGACCAAGTCGCGGCTTTTGGGAATATGACCTACATCACCACCAAAACAGATTTTGATTATGACAATCTCAATTGGCGTCTGCAATTTTGGAAAGGGCAATACGGTCCTTTCGGCGGTGCGGAAATCGGCGTATATTACAAAACCCCCGGTCAAACCGATGAATTGTATTATTGCGCGGACGATGACCATTTGATGTATATGTCATATGATTTGTACCTTTCCCCCGATGATTACTACGGCGGCAAAAAATTCTTCAGCCGCGGTTGGCAAAAGCATTGGTGGTTGACCGGTTTTAAGGCCGGCAAGGTCAATCCGAAAGAAATGGTAATGTCCGCACGCATCCGCACTTTTGACAGCACCATGCGCGACGCGATGGAACAGGGCCTTATCAATGCGGGGTTCACCAAAGGCAACGCGACCACGCAAATGGATACTTACAGGAAATCCGGCTTTGATTTCTATATTCTGTGGTACCATGTCGGTGCAACCAACTATCAATAAAACAGAAAAATGAAATTGCGCGAAAGCCGGAAGGGCAGTCTTCCGGCTTTTGTTGTTCGGAGAGAAAGATATGAAAAGCAGCTTTTTCGCATTTGCCTCACGCATCAAGTACATCAACCGTTGGGCGCTGATGCGCAACACAACTTATGAAACTTTGAGCCAACATTCCTATGAAGTGGCGACTTTGGCGCACGCTTTGGCTGTAATCGGCAACCGCCGTTTGGGAAAACAGTATGACGCGGCGCGGGCGGCGCTTTTGGGACTGTATCACGATACGCCTGAAATCATTACAGGCGATATGCCCACGCCTGTGAAATATCACAGCGGCGAAATGCGCGCGGCGTTCGCGGCAGTGGAAACCTACGCAAGCGACCGATTGCTTTCGATGCTGCCCGAAGATTTGCGCCCGGATTACGAACCGCTGTTACAAGAGAACGGCGCAGAACAGGAATTACACAAACTTGTAAAAGCGGCGGACAAATTTTCGGCGTACATCAAGTGTTTGGAAGAACGAAAAGCGGGCAACACCGAGTTTTCCGAAGCGGAAAAAGCAACCGAAAAAGCGCTTCAAAAATTGGACTGCCCGGAACTGAAAATTTTTATGGAAGATTTCTTGCCGGCATACAGCCTGCCACTCGACAAATTGAAATAAATACAGCAAAAAGAAAGCGTGTGCAAGTTCTTTGCACACGCTTTTTGTATGTTTTTACACGGCTTCGAGATTATTTCGCCAATGCGGCAATCTCAAGCATATAGCCGCCGATTTGCCCGCCGAATTCGGGTGCACCGTCCATAATCAGGTGTCCCTGTTTCACGGCTTCAAGCATATCGTCTGTGCCCAACAGAATGCCCAATGCGCTGTCCAGGCTGTCAAAACGCAGGGTGAAGAACGGCATAGCGCGTTTGTATTCGCCTCTGCCGGCTCTCGATTTACCTGCTTTAATGCGCAGGTAAGCGGAAATCTGCGGATAGCCGTTGACCGCCCATGCGTAAACGCGGTCGGGACTCTTGGAAGTCCATGCGTGGATGTCCTCGTGCCCCATTTTGTTCAGTTGGCTGATGCCGCTTGACAGCAGATAGAAGAAGCATTTAACCATCAGTTCTTTGGTTTCTTCGTCTGCCGGCGCTTCGGTTGCGCTAAGCAGTGAGGACATTTTAAGCAGCGTCATCAAGAACGCCTTGAATGTCCCGAAGTGTTTTACAACACCGCGCATTTTCGGCAAGGTTGCAGGTCCGATTTTGCCTTTGAAAAAGGCATTCATTGCTTCAATACTCTTGAACTCCAACTCCACATGGGGATTGGGGTCTACACGGTTCAAATGCACCAACCATTCGTCGCCGTTGACGACATAGTGCATACCGATTTTTCCGCCCTCTGCATCGGGGTCAAGCGCAGTTACCTGAATGATGGCGTGCACCTTCGCAAACTGTTTTTTGAGCGACGGCACGTCATTGGCAATGACCTTTACAAGCGGCAGAGCGGCATTAAAGAATATTTTATTGGAATACAAATCTTCTTTTGTATGCAAATAAATCAACTCACTCTCATAGAACTTCTTTCATATTGCTTTGCCTGCGGTTTACAGCCACCAAGCAAAGCAATATAATACTTATGATAAAATTGAAGCACGCGGTCAAATCAAACGGCGCATAAAATACTGTTGTCAAAAACAGAAGGCTTAACCCGCCGCATACTTTGACTTTTTTTGAAAAACACTTAGAGAATAAAATTCAAAGCGCATTTGTACAGGACAGCAATATAAACAGACACTGAAAAGCGACGTATCCGTTCGGGCATAGAGAAACAAGCGCGGAAAAAGGGCGCAATAAAAACGACGGCAAAGTATTCACCTGTTCGACGGAAAGCGGAATGGAATCCAAAGCAGACTCTGCCACCACAAGAAACCAATATAGAATTTGTATTGCCGTTACAGCAATAGCCGCAATCATATGTTCCCTCCGCGAATTACAGTTGTACCAAAACGCCCATTTTTTCAAGTACAATTCTTAATGTAATTGCAGACAATACAATGGACTGTCGTACACAAATACCGCCGATATTTTCCCATTCATCCCGTTGTTCTAAGTCATTCACGCTGTCGATGAATGCATGAGATTTAACAGCAGCTCGGTGTACAATCATTCCAATATCTGTTTCCGACTGTGTTCTGCACTGATTGTATTCACTGCTGTCCCATAAATAATATCGACTATACTCCGTATAGTGCTCGAAAACATCTTTTTCAAATTCACTGTGCGGCGTATCCTGTATAGGAGAAGCAATTTCGTTACCAGAGTGATGTGGCTCACAAGCATCCTGCACATAGTGTAACATTTTACCGGTATACTCTAAAGCTGCTTTGTACTGATGTGACTCTAAATCGACGCCGCCTGCGGCGCGAAATTTTGTATCAGCCAATCTGTAATTATCTGTCATATCAGACCGAGCAGTTGACGAAACCGGCAAAAAACTTTTCCCCGTTTCGGGATTGTAGAAAATAAGAATACAAACAGCAAAAGAACAGAAATAACAGATAGCCCTTTTTTATTTTTCTACCATCCAATACCTCTATCAACCAAGACGATTACACTTCGTCGTCCCAGTTGTCGTCCAACTCAAAGTCTTTGTGCATAACTTCGCGAACCGCGTCGATGATGCCGTTTGCGTCAATGCCGACAATGGACATAATGTCTTCGTGCAAGCCGATGGGTGCGAACTTGTCGGGGTGGCCGAGTTTCTTGAACGCACAGCCCTTGCCGGATTCCACAACGACCTCAGCAACAGCGGAACCAAGACCGCCCAAAACGCTGTGGTCTTCCACCGTGATGATACGGCGGGTATCCTGCACCGCTTTCAGAATTGCTTCTTTGTCAATCGGTTTGATGGTATGCATATTTAAAACGCGCACTTTCAAGCCGTCAGCATTTTCCAAGAATTTCGCCGCTTCGCGTGCCTGGAATACGCAAGAGCCGCAAGCGATAACGGTGATGTCGGTGCCGGGGTGCACTTCCACCGCTTTGCCGACTTCAAAGCCGTAATCTTCATTGTCATAAAGCACACGGTCAAACCCGCGGTTGATGCGGATATAATACGGACCGAAATTCTCATAAGCCGCACGCACGGCATTGGCGGTTTCGTAGCCGTCTGCCGGGCAAATCACGGTCAAATTGGGCATGGAGCGCGTTACAGCCAAGTCCACAATCGCGTGGTGGGTAGAACCCGCCTGACCGAAAGAGGTGCCCGAGTGTGTTGCGATGATTTTCGCATTGACATTCTGATAGCAGATGTCGGTGTGCAGTTGGTCAGCCGCACGCAAAGAAGCGAATACCGAGAAGGTCGAAGCAAAGGGAACAAGCCCCGCTTTTGCCATACCGGCAGCTACGCCAATCATATTCTGCTCCGCAATACCGACGTTGAAAACACGGTCGGGGCAGGCGTTGGTGAAGTCCTGCAATTTTGTGGAGGTTGCAAGGTCAGCGGTGACCGCAACGATTTCCTTATGCTCTTTTGCAAGGTCTGCAAGGGTTTTGCCGTAGATTTCCGAAGTGGAAAGTTCAGGCGTTTCAATTACGTTGTAAACAAATCCTCCGGCCATATTAGAACTCCTTTCCGCAACGAGCAATGCGCTCTGCACTGTAATCGTCCAAATCCTGTGCGGCGGTTTTTGCCATATCTTCGTCAATTGCGCCGTAGTGCCACTTGTAGTTGCCCGCGGTCAGTTTGATGCCGACGCCCTTCACGGTGTCCGCAACAATCACGGTGGGTTTCTCTTTGCGTTCGTGGGCGGCGTCAATCGCTTTGCACAGTTCAACAATGTTGTTGCCGTCGCAAACGATGGTGTTGAAGCCAAACGCGGTGAATTTGTCCGCCAACGGCTCTAATTTCATAACATCTTCGGTGTTGCCGTCAATCATGCAGTGGTTGCGGTCAACAATGGTAATGCAGTTGGTCAGGTTGTAATGACGAATGGTCATCAAACCTTCCCAGTTGGAGCCTTCGTCCAACTCGCCGTCACCGGTGACAACATACGTATAATAATCCTTGCCCAAAACGCGTGCGGCAATCGCCGTACCCGCGGCAATCGGAATGCCGTGACCGAGCGAGCCCGTAGAAGCGTCCACGCCCTCCACTTTATTGGAGTCGAGATGGATACCCATTTTGGAATTGGTCAGGTTGAACGTTTTGAGCTGTTCCAAATCGTTCCAACCGAAATCGCAAAGAACGGGTGCGTACGCAATGCCCGCATGTCCTTTGCTGAGGATGAAGCGGTCTCTGTCCTCCCACTTCGAGTCCTCTTTTTTGATGTTGAGGTATCTGTGATACATGACGGTCAGAATGTCCATAACGCTCATACCGCCGCCGATGTGGCCGCTGCCCGCCCAAACCGTGGTTTGCAGGCAAAGGTGACGCAGGTCATTTGCTTTTTTCTCCAGCGCCAACCATTCGTCCTTGGTTAAAGGTGCTCTTTGCATAATGTTCCTCCTTAAATCTCAATTTATTGCATTGCGGGAATTTCGCCGCAATCATTTACAATTTTTTTAGCCTTTGAGTTCGGGATGGCGTTTTTCCACAACCGAGAAAGCATCCTCGGCAATGTCGATTGCCAATTTGATGTCGTCATCGGTAACCGCCGCGTTCATAAAGTGGTTGTGGTGCGACGCTAAGAATAAGCCGCGGCTGACGCACTCGGCAATCCACTCCTGATGAAGCATCAAGCTGTCGTCATTGGCAATGCGCAAATAGAACAGCGCCGGTTCGCCCGAAACCACCAAATCAAACCCGTGTTCCGCCGCCGCCGCTTTGAAGCCGTCGGTCAGTTTGGTGCCCATTTCGCGGAACATTTTGGGTGTATCCAATTTTTTCATTTTATTGATGCACGCAATGCAAGCCGCAAACGGTACCGCACTCATCCAATAAGAGCCGGTGTAGGTAACGCCCGAAACCGTCCCTTTCATGTGCGCACCGCCGCAAAGTGCCGACATATTGTAGCCGTTTGCAAGTGCTTTGCAGAAGCAGATAAGGTCTGCCTTAATGCCGTAGTAATGGTCGGAACCGGCAAGGTCCAAACGGAAGCCCGTGCGCACGTCGTCGAAAATAAGCACCATACCTTTTTCGTCACAGAATTTACGCACTGCCTGCCAATATTCTTTGGAAGCAACTTCGTTATCCTTAAAGTTACCGTGGTCATACGGCTGTGCGATAAGGCCCGCCACATCGCCGTTGCACGCTTCATATGCTTCTTCCAGCGCCTGCAAATTGAACCACGGCACAACCACGTTGTTGGCAACTTCTTCGGGCGTAATACCGGGATAGTCGATTTTTTGTGCCCATTGGAAATCGCCGTGATAGAAGCCCTTCAAGAAGAACATTTTCTTTTTGTGGGTGTGTGCGCGTGCCGTCATAACGGCAAGGGTGGTTGTGTCCGAGCCGTTTTTGCAGAAGAATGCCCAATCGGCGGAAGCCACGGTGTCAACAAGATTTTCGGCACATTCCACCATCACTTTGGAAGGCGAAGTGGTGCAGTTGCCGAGTTTTAACTGTTTCATTGCCGCCGCGTCTACATCGGGGTCATTGTAGCCGAGCACGTTGGGGCCGTAAGCGCACATAAAGTCAAGATACTTGTTGCCGTCTACATCCCAAAAATACGTGCCCTGTGCTTTTTCTGAATAGAAAGGCCATTTGGAAACAGGAACCCAAAGCCCTTCTGCGGGGCCCAAATGCCCGTAAATGCCCGAGGGGATTACTTTGATTGCCCTGTCAAAATACTCATGGCTTTTGTCGTGTTTATATTCCGGATATTTGCTCATTGTCACACGCCTCCCTTATGCTAAATACAGAGCAACTCTGTCAAGAATTCGGTTCATATTGTCCACCATCGAAAGCATACCGCGAATTTCTACGGTACCCTTGCCGATGCATTCCATTGCGTTTATCTTGCCGTTGAACAAATCGTTTGCCAACTGCAAATTGTCAAACTGCATAATGGCGCGCGGTTTTTCGCTTTTCCGCTTAATCGTGACCATATGGTGGTCTTTGATGCGAAGCGTTGCGGCAGGACCGTCTTTAATGAGAAAGCTGATTTCGCCATCCGCAATATACGAAGCGCTCGCTTGCCCAATCGCGTCCTGATTGCCGGCTTGCGAAAGCGCAACGGAAATAGTATAGAACCTCAGCGCCGTGGAAAGTGCAAAGAACGCGGGGTCTTTGAGCGCTTCCTCGGTCGGGCGCATAAGTTCGGACAGTCTGCCGGTCAATGCGGTAAAGGTTTTCAGCAAAAATCCGATTTTTGTGAACCCCTTCGCGGGAATCGGTGTCACGGTGCCGTCAATAATCCCGTTGAATTTTTCGCAGGAAGCGACCGGGATGTAAATGTCGCACGGCTGTTTGCCGTCTTCCATACGGCAGCCTTTCTGCGTGAATTTGATGGTCGCCGCGGGACCGCCCTTCACATCAAAGCAAACGGAAACCGGCTTTTTCAGCGTGCTGAGAATTTCCTTTGCCTTGCTGTCGAGTTCGCAGAGGTTTTCAAGCGTGCCCAAAACCGCATAAAGGTTTATGTAGGCTAAAGTTTTTGAATCGGTCAAGGTAAATTCCTCCTTTGCAGATTGTACCGACATAGTTCCACAGAACTATACAATCAAATCATATCAAATTTTTGGTGCAAAGTCAACGAAAATAAACCGTTGTCCTAATAAATTTCGATGAAAAATTACTTTGTTTTTGTGCAAAAAAAGAGATGATTTTTTGTAAACGATGTGCTATAATATCATTTGTATGCGGGCATTTTGCTTTAAAAATGCCGGAAAGGACGAATTTTTATGTCATTTTTCAAAAAAATATTCGGTGATTATTCCTCGAGAGAAGTCAAGCGAATCCTCCCGATTCAAAAACAGGTTTTGGCACTCGACGAAGAATACGCCGCATTAACCGATGAACAGTTAAAGGCAAAGACCCCCGAATTTAAAGAAAGACTGCAAAACGGTGAAACGCTCGACGATATTTTGCCCGAAGCGTTTGCCGCCTGCCGCGAAGCCTCGGCGCGCGTACTGAAAATGAAGCACTTCCCCGTGCAGATTATCGGCGGCATCATTTTGCACCAGGGCAGAATTGCCGAAATGAAAACCGGTGAAGGTAAAACGCTGGTTGCCACACTCCCCGCGTATTTAAACGCGCTGTCGGGCAAAGGCGTGCACATCGTCACCGTGAATGATTACCTCGCCCGCCGCGACTCGGAGTGGATGGGCAAACTGTACCGCTTTATGGGGCTTTCCGTCGGACTTATCGTGCACGAATGCTCTAACGAAGAACGCAAAGCGGCATACGCCGCGGACATCACCTACGGCACCAACAACGAAATGGGCTTTGACTATTTGCGTGACAATATGGTGCTGTATGCCGAACAGCGCGTACAGCGCGGCCACAACTTTGCGATTGTGGACGAAGTGGACTCCATCTTAATCGATGAAGCGCGCACACCTTTGATTATTTCCGGGCAAGGCGACAAATCCACCGACCTTTACAAAATCGCCGACACCTTCGCAAAGACTTTGAAGATGATTACCGTTAAAGAATTGGACTCCAAGTTCAACGCGGAAGATTTGGTAGACGCAGACGGCGACTTCGTGGTGGACGAAAAAGCCAAAAGCGCAACGCTTACGAAACAAGGTATTGCGAAAGCCGAAAAGTTCTTTAATATTGATAACCTGATGGATGCGGAAAACATCACCATTCACCATCACATTGAACAGGCAATCCGCGCCATCGGCGTTATGAAACGCGATGTGGACTATGTGGTCAAAGACGGCGAAGTGCTCATCGTAGACGAGTTCACCGGCCGCATTATGCTCGGCAGACGGTACAGCGAAGGCTTGCACCAGGCGATTGAAGCCAAAGAAGGCGTGAAGGTAGAGCGCGAAAGCAAAACGCTTGCAACCATCACATTCCAAAACTATTTCCGTTTGTATGACAAACTTTCCGGTATGACCGGTACGGCAATGACCGAAAGCGTGGAATTCCAAGAAATTTATTCTTTGGACGTTGTTTCCATTCCGACCAACAAACCGATGGTGCGCGTAGACGAACCCGACGTGCTTTACAAAACCGAGCAAGCGAAGTTCAACGCAATCATTGAGCAGATTTTAGAAAGCCACGAAAAAGGGCAGCCCGTATTGGTCGGCACCATCAGCATTGAAAAGAGTGAAGCACTCTCTAAAGCGCTGAAAAAACGCGGCATCAAGCACGAAGTGCTCAACGCGAAATATCACGACAAAGAAGCCGAAATCATTGCGCAGGCAGGTAAATACGGCGCCGTCACCATCGCCACCAATATGGCGGGGCGCGGTACCGA
>DAVZHM010000075.1:0-9595 GCA_052273845.1 Candidatus Fimenecus sp.
CGCCCGTGTACGGTTGGGGCTTACAACCGATACGCTCGACATTACGGGTGCGGTGCTGTCCGAACAACCCGTTTGCGTCAGCGTTTTGCAAATTGAAGAAACGGTGCGTACATTTCTCGGTGAAACTTTGCAAACCCCGCCGATGTATTCCGCCCTCTCCCAAGACGGCGTGCGGCTTTACGAATTGGCGCGCCGCGGGGAAACGGTCGAGCGCGCACAGCGAAAAATCCGCATTTCATCCCTGAATGTTACCGATATAACCGAAAACGAGTTTACGCTTTCGGTGACTTGCTCTGCGGGGACGTATATCCGTTCCCTTGCTGATGACATCGGCAAAAAATTGGGATGCGGCGCGGTGCTGACCGCTTTGCGGCGCACGGCGGCAAACGGATTTACCTTGGACGATTGCATTTCGCTTGACGAATTGGAGCATTTGCGCGATATGGGCACGGTGCACGAACGCATTTTGCCTGTGGACGCGTGCCTGTCCGCATATCCCGCGCTGACGGTGACGGCGGCGCAAAGCGTTCGTTTCCAAAACGGCGGCGAACTGTTTTTAAACCGCATCGGCAATCCAAAAGCGGGGCTATACCGCGTGTATGCGCCCGACAACCGCTTTTTGGGACTCGGCGAAGTCCCCGCGGACGAAACCGCCGACAGTCTTTCGGTGAGGAGGGTGTTCGTAAATGCTTGAACAACGCGCCGTAGCACTCGGCACTTTTGACGGCTTGCACTTAGGGCATATGCAAGTGTTAAATGCAACAAAAGAAGTTGGCTTTTTGCCGTCCGCGCTTTTGTTTTCGACGCATCCTGCGGCGGTGTTGGCAAACGATGCCCCGCCCGCGCTTTGCACCGACCGAAAACGCGAAGCACTATTGCGCACGACGGGTATTGAGATACTGCAAGTGGATTTTCGGGAAATTATGGCGCTTTCTCCCCGCGCGTTTTTTGAAAAAATCCTGTTGGAACGGTTTTCGGCAGGCCTTGTCTGCTGTGGGGAAAATTACACCTTCGGCAAGGGCAAATCGGGTACGCCCGAGACGCTTGCCGCCTTGTGCAAAGAATACGGCGTGCGCTTAAAAGTGGTCAGCACCGCGCGGTTTGACGGCACGCCCATCTCGTCTACGCGCATTCGCGCCGCCCTTGAAAACGGCGAGGTCGAAAACGCAAACCAAATGCTCGGCAGAGCGTTTTCCTATGCGTTCCCCGTGGTGGAAGGCGACAAACGCGGCAGAACTTTGCACTTTCCGACCATCAATCAGTTTTTCCCCGACGGGTTTATCCGTCCGAAATTCGGCGTGTACGCATCCTTTACCGAAATTGACGGGAAGCGTTACGCCGCCGTGACCAACTTCGGCGCGCGCCCAACCATCGGGACAAAAAGCGTGCGCAGTGAAACCTGTATTCTCGGTTTTTCGGGGGATTTGTACGGGCAAAGCCCCGAAATCCATTGGCTTTCTTATTTGCGCCCCGAGCAAAAATTCGGCGCACTTTCCGAATTGCAAACGGCAATCGCCGCCGACGCGAAATGCGCAAAAGAAATTTTTGAAAACACTATTGCAAACCCCAATAAAACATTGTAAAATAAAAACAGTAATCCAAAATTTTCCGAAAGGACGGTGTTCCCGACATGTGGGCATTGAAAACAGCGTATTACCGTGCATTCCAAAAAATTATGAAAATCTTTATGGTTTTCCTCGATTGGTCCGAGCCGCAACTTTTAACGGGCCCCGGCAGCATTAAAAAACTCCCCGGCGTTATCGCGGACAAAGGCATCAACAATGTGATGATTGTCACCGATAAAGGTTTGATGAGTTTACATATTTTGGACGGTTTGTTTGAAGAACTGAAAGCCAAAAACATCAACTATGTTGTGTATGACGGCGTACAGCCCAATCCTTCGATTGAGAATATTGAAGAAGCACGCGAATTGTTCGTGAAAAACGGCTGTGAAGCAATGATTGCGTTCGGCGGCGGCAGTCCGATGGACTGCGCGAAAGCGGCGGCGGCGCGTGTGGTGCGCCCGAACAAAACCATTCCGCAAATGCGCGGCGTGATGAAAGTTATGCACAAATTGCCCCCGTTCTTTGCCGTACCCACCACAGCGGGCACCGGTTCCGAAACCACGCTCGCGGCGGTGGTTTCCAATACACAGACGCATGAAAAATATGCCATCAATGACCCGTGCCTGCGCCCGAAATTCGCGGTGCTTGACCCGGAACTGACGGTTGGCTTGCCGCCCCACATCACTTCGACTACGGGTATGGACGCGCTTACCCACGCGGTTGAGGCGTACATCGGCAAGAGCAATGTGAAATCCACATCGGCGTATGCCGAAAAGGCAACCAAACTGATTTTTGATAATCTCGAAACCGCTTACAATGACGGCAAAAATATTGAAGCACGCAACAATATGCTGCTTGCCTCTTTCTACGCCGGTATGGCGTTTACCCGCGCATATGTCGGTTATGTGCACGCGATTGCGCACAACTTGGGCGGTATGTACGGCATTCCGCACGGGCTTGCAAACGCCGTCATTCTCCCCGTGATTTTGGAAGAGTACGGCAGTGCGATTTATGCGCCGCTTGCACGCCTTGCCGATATTGCGGGCGTAAAAGGCGTCAGCGAAGCGGACAAAGCCGTCAACTTCATCTTTGCGATTAAGTCGATGAATGCGCGTATGAACATTCCGACAGGCTTCACCCAAATTCAGGAAGCGGATATTGACACCATCGTTGAACGTGCGATGAAAGAAGCACATCCGTTGTATCCCACCCCCGTGATTTTCGACAAAAAACGCCTTTGCGCCATTGTCAGAAAACTCAAAATCGAGGAATAAGCACATTTTCGGCAGTTCGGGCTTCGGCTCGGACTGCTTTTTTCTGTTTTTTATCGGCTTTCTCGAAAAAACAGTTGATACTTTGTCGATTTTCTGCGATAATATGAGCGTATATGTATATCCTTTGAAAGGTGTATCGTAAAAAATGGAAGATACTTTGAAACTCTCGGAACTGCTGTTCCCGCAGATTCATAAAACGCCCGCCGACATAGAGGCGCAGTATCCGCCCCGCGCATTGCCCGAGGGCGCGCGTGTGACAAGACTTGCCCCCAGCCCAACGGGATTTTTGCATTTCGGCAACCTGTTCACAGGACTTGCCTCCTACAAAACCGCAAAAGTTTCGGGCGGGGTTTTCTACGTCCGTGTGGAGGATACCGACCAAAAGCGCAAAATCGAAGGCGCAGTGGAAGTCATGCTGCAAGGTCTTTCGACCTACGGCGTCACGCCGGACGAAGGCGTTATGGCGGACGGCAGTGAAAAAGGGGACTACGGCCCCTATGTCCAAAGCCACCGTGCGGAGATTTATCAGTGCTATGCAAAGCACCTGGTCGCAGAGGGCTTGGCGTACCCTTGCTTTTGCACAGCCGAGGAGCTTGAGGAAATCCGTGCGGCGCAGGAGAATGAAGATACAAAAGGCTATTACGGCAAATACGCCAAATGCCGCGATTTGACCCTTGCACAAGTCGAAGAAAAACTTGCGGCGGGTATGCCTTGGACACTTCGTCTGCGTTCCCCGGGGGACAGCGCCAAAAAGTGTTATTTTGACGATGTGATTCGCGGAAAAATCGAAATGCCGGAAAACATCATTGATGTGGTGCTGCTCAAATCCGACGGGATTCCCACTTATCATTTCGCCCATGTGATTGATGACCATTTGATGCGAACAACCCATGTGACGCGCGGCGACGAATGGATTGCTTCCGTGCCGTTGCATTTGCAGTTGTTCCGCGTGCTTGGCTTCAAACCGGTGAAATATGCGCATATCGCGCCCATTATGAAAGAAGAAAACGGCGGCAAACGCAAACTGTCGAAACGCAAAGACCCCGAAGCGGCAGTGACCTACTTTACCGAAGCGGGTTATCCGCCGGAGGCGTTGGTGGAATATATGCTGACCCTTGCCAATTCCGATTTTGAAGATTGGCGCAAAGCAAATCCCGATGCGCCTGCAAGCGCGTTCTCGTTTAATCTCAAAAAAATGAGTGCTTCGGGTGCGTTGTTCGATATGGTGAAACTGCGCGACATCAGCAAAACCGTCATTTCCAAAATGACTGCGGACGAGGTTTACAACCGCACGCTTTCCTGGGCGCAGCAGTATGATGCGGCGTATGCCGAAATTCTGAAAGCCAATCCCGAAAAAGCGCTCGGAATGCTCTCGCTCGACCGCGGCGGCAAAAAACCGCGCAAAGATTTGGCGGCGTTTTCGGAAGTGAAGGGGTATTTCTCCTATATGTACCCCGAACTGTACGAGCAAAACTACACTTTGCCCGAAAACATCGACAAAGCGGACGCGGTGCAGATTTTGAAAGATTACGCCGCTGTTTACAGCGCGGCGGATGACAAAGAAGCGTGGTTTGAAAAAGTGAAGGCGCTTTGCGAACCCAACGGGTTTACCCCGAGCGTCAAAGAATACAAAGCAAATCCCGACGCGTTTAAAGGCCACGTGGGCGATGTTTCTACGGTGTTGCGCATTGCGGTAACCGGGCGGCAAAACACCCCCGACCTTTGCACCATCTTGCAACTTTTGGGCGAAGAAACCGTGCGCGAAAGACTTGAGAATGCTGTGGCATACTATACTAAATAAGAACCATCCTTAAAGGAGCGAACGATATGGAAGAAAAAGAAACGGTAATGGCTTCCAATTTTATTCATGATTTTATTGACGAGGATTTGGAAAACGGCGTATACACCCATGTGCAAACCCGCTTCCCGCCTGAACCGAACGGCTATTTGCACATCGGCCACGCAAAGGCGATTTGCATCAACTTCGGCACGGCGAAAAAATACGGCGGTACCTGCAATTTGCGCTTTGACGATACCAATCCGCAAAAAGAAGATATGGAATATGTCGAGTCTATCCGCGAGGACATCGAGTGGCTCGGCTTTAAGTGGGACAAGTGCCTCTACGCTTCGAGCTATTTTGATTTCATTTATGATTGCGCGTTGCAACTCATCAAAGACGGCAAGGCGTATGTGGACGATTTGACCGCCGACGAAATTCGCGAATACCGCGGCACTTTGACCGAAGCGGGCAAAAACAGCCCCTATCGCGACCGTTCCGTTGAAGAAAATCTCGATTTGTTCCGCCGTATGACCGAAGGCGAGTTTGAGAACGGCGCAAAGGTGTTGCGCGCAAAAATTGATATGGCGTCGCCGAACCTCAATATGCGTGACCCCGTTATTTACCGTATTGCGCACATTTCGCATCACCAAACGGGCGACAAATGGTGCGTTTACCCGATGTACGATTTCGCGCACCCGCTGTCCGATGCGAAAGAGGGCGTTACCCATTCGCTTTGCTCGTTGGAATTTGAAAACCACCGTCCGCTGTACGATTGGTTTTTGCGCGAACTGCACATCGAAAATCCCCCGCGCCAAATCGAATTTGCGCGTCTGAACTTAAACTACTGCTTAACCAGCAAGCGCAAATGCTTGGCACTTGTGAACGAAGGCATTGTGGACGGTTGGGATGACCCGCGCATGGTTACGCTTTCCGGTATGCGCCGCAGAGGATACCCCGCCGCCGCCATACGCAATTTCTGCGAAAAAATCGGCGTTTCCAAAGCCTATTCCGTGGTGGATATGGGGCTGCTCGAATCCTGCGTGCGCGATGAATTGAACGAAAACGCGCCGCGCGCCATGGCGGTGCTTGAACCGTTGAAACTCATCATCGACAATTACCCCGAGGGCGAAACCGAGGAGTTGGAAAGTGAAGTCCACCCCGCGCACCCTGAAATGGGCACACGCAAAACGGTATTCTCCAAAGAACTGTATATTGAGCGTGAAGACTTTATGGTCGAGCCGCCGAAAAAATATTTCCGCTTGTTCCCCGGCAACGAAGTGCGTTTGAAAAGCGCGTATTTCGTGAAATGCACAGGGTATGATACCGACGAAAACGGCGAGGTAACAGCAGTGCACTGCACTTATGACCCCGAAAGCCGCGGCGGCAATTCCCCCGACGGCAGAAAAGTCAAGGGCACGATTCATTGGGTAAGCGCTGAAGATTCGTTCCCCGCAACGGTGCATTTGTATGACCGCCTGTTCAACGCCGAAAATCCGTCGGACGAAACAAACGGCAGTTTCAAATGCAACCTCAACCCGAATTCCCTGACCGTTTTAAAAGGCTGTCTTGTCGAGGGCGGCTTGCGCGATGCCAAACCGGGCGATGTGTTCCAGTTTATGCGCAAGGGATATTTCTGTGTTGACAAAAAATCGGAATGTGATAATATAATATTCAACCGTACGGTTGCATTGAATTCCTCTTGGGGAAAGTAAAAGGAGCCGACAACCATGGCGAAGGATAAACAACTCAAAAAGGATAAAGGACCGAAGAATCTGCTGTATCGCGCAGTCATGGCGATTCTGGCGATTTGCGTGCCGCTTGCCGCGTATTTTTGCGAATATATTTACACCGTTTTGGAATCGGAGATTTTCAAAATGCTTGCCTCTTTGCGCGGCGATACCACCGATACCGGCGCAACGGCGTCCGCGTGGAGTATTCACCGCTTTGTAGAAAAACTGCTGCCCCTAATGCAAGGAAACGAAAGCAGCGCCCAAGGTATTTGGACGGTGCTCGAGCCGATACATACCCCGCTGATTTGCTTTGCGGTATTTTTCGTGTTGGCAATCGTATTGGCATTGGTCATCTTTTTCTTCTCGGTATTTTCCAAGAAAAGAACCGTCCCGATGTGCGTTGCGCTCGGCGGCGTGCTGGCAATGATTGCTATGTATATCTCCTTTAATGCGGCGGCAACGCCGCTTTTGGACGGAACTATGTCGCTGTCGGCATTTTTCTCCAATTCCATTATCTCAAGCTTTTTGGCGGGACTCAATTCGTTCTCCGTCATTCGCCTGTCCACAGGATATTTTGTGATGCTCTTCCTGTTTATCGCTATGGCGCTTTGGGCAGGGGCAAACAAACTGATTGATATGGGCGACAACCCGCAGAAATCCGCAAAATAAATGTGCATAAGAACCGCTTTGGGAGTCCTCTCAAAGCGGTTTTGCGCATTACAAAGCAAGGGGCAGAAATATGAAAATCAATTTAAGCAACGCAAAAACCATGCAAAGCATCAAAGGCTTCGGTGCATCTTCTTGTTGGTGGAGTCAATATTGCACCGACGAATCTGCTGCGGAGGCGATTTCGGAATTGCTTTACGGGGACAGCGGCTTGCGCTTGAATATTTATCGGTATAACCTCGGCGGGGGTACGGATGCGAACAACTGCCGCGTGGAAAATCCTTGGCGGCGAACAGAAAGTTTTTATCAATTCGACCGCGAGGCGGAAACGGGCGCATACGATTTTTCCGCAGACAAAACCGCCCGCGATTTTATGCGGCGTTGCCTTGAAAAGGGAAATATTGACACGCTGATTCTGTTTGCAAATTCGCCGAACTATGCGTTCACCGCAACCGGGCAGGCTTCGGGCAGTCTTTTGTATCACACCTGCAATTTGCCGAAATCCAATTATCGCAAATTTGCCGACGATGTGCTGACGGTGACAGAGCATTTCTTAGAAGAGGGGTTGCCTGTAAAATATGTAAGTCCCATTAACGAGCCGCAGTGGAAATGGGGCGGCAGTTATGTTTGGCAAGAGGGTTGCCACTACGAAACGGAAGAATTGACAGAAGTTTTCCGTATTTTTTCGGAAGAAATCCAAAAACGCGGCTTGCCCGTTCGTCTATATGGCCCTGAAAGCGGCGAGATGGGCGGAAAAACGCAGGAATATGCCGAAGCGCTCTCGAAAGACGATACAATTATGCAATCGCTTTCCGTGTTTTCGTATCATTCGTATCACGATGACAACAATCCGTCGGCACGCACGGAATTTAAAAAGAATGTGGTCGCGCAGTATCCGCAATGGCGTTTCGATATGAGCGAATGGTGCGAACTGCCGAATTTGAGCCACACAAAGAATTTCAAAGCGGCACTGATTACCGCACGCATCATCGGGCAGGATTTGATTTACGGCGGCGCACAAAGTTGGACGGCTTGGGTGGCGGTCAATCAGATTCGCGAAAAAGAGGACGGCTTTGACTATGCGGACGGATTTTTGTCCGCAAGCGATGATTTTTCGTCTTGGTCGCTTGCCGAACGCTATTACGGTATGGCGCACTTTTCCAAATATATCCCCGTCGACTCGGTGGCGTTGGACATCGGTTTTTTCCCGGACAATGAAAACCGTTTGAATATCTTTGCGTTCCGCACACCGAACGAGCAAACTGTTTTGGTGGTTGTAAACGAAGGCGCGCAAACGCAAATCCACCTGCAAGGCGATTTTCGCTCGATGAAGGTGATTTGCTCCACGCAAGCCGAAAAATTAAAAACGGTTTGTGAAGGGCAATTCTGCGATACCGTAACCGTACCCGCCGAATCGCTGACGACACTTTGCTTGGATTAAGCAAAAACAGATAAACAGCGGACAAGCCGTTTTGGTGCTTGCCCGCTGTTTTGTTCATTATCGGCAAAACAGGTGACTGCCAATGGTCACAATCACAGGTCTTGACCGAATCCATTTGTTCGAGGTTTTTGCCGGATTATAATAGTATATAGCGCCGCCGGAGGGGTCCCAGCCGTTAATCGCGTCCCGCGCGGCTTTTTTGGACTCCGCCGTCGGCTCAATCCCCCAGTTGCTGTCGTTCACGCAGGAAAACGCGCCCGGCTGATACACCACGCCCGCAATGGAATCGGGGAATGATGAGTGGGACACGCGGTTGAGCACCACCGCGCCCACGGCGACTTGCCCCGTGTAAGATTCGCCGCGCGCTTCGGCGGCAATGACTTTGGCGAGCAAATACACATCATTGCTGCTGTATTGCCCGTTCCCGGAACTGCCCGACGAAATGCCGAGGTACGAAAGTGTTTTCGGGCCTGCTATGCCATCCACCGCAAGACCGTTGTCGCGTTGAAACCGCCGCACCGCGCTTTGCGTTTGTGTGCCGTAAATGCCGTCCACGCTTCCCGTATAGTATCCCATGGATTTGAGTTTTTGCTGAATTCGGCGCACTTCTTCTCCGCGCGAGCCCATTTTAGAGAGTGTGGAAATACTGCTGTCTGCTGTTTTGATTGCCGCAACCGTGCCGATGCCACCCAAAAGTACCACAGCAAGTAAAAAAGAAAGTACGCGTTTTGCTGTCCGATTGTTTTGCCGATATTTCATAATCAAAGAAACCTGCCTTTCCGAAAACAAGACTTTTAGGCATATTCTTTGTCACCGCAGGCAAAAATATACACAGACAAAAGCCAAAAATTGTATGGTAATCCCGCAAAAAACACTATATATTGTTGGTAAAAAATTCCTTGAAAAAAATTTGAAAAAAATGAAAAATTAGTGTTGACATTGGCATATTGTTGTGGTATTATATCAAAGCTGTCGCGAGACGGGGAACAACAGAAAGCTTGATAATCAAAGAACTTCAAAAAAGTTCTTGACAAACAGCTCCGGAAGTGATATAATCAACTTCCATCCTCAAAACGCGGATGGCACCCCTGAACCTTGAAAATTAAACAACGACGAAAGACAAAAGGAACCCGAGATTC
>DAVZHM010000076.1:0-9222 GCA_052273845.1 Candidatus Fimenecus sp.
TTACCCTGTGCGAAGGGTTTCCAATCCTCTCGAACCGTAATCTTTGCATTGGAGAACCCTCGCCGCCGCGTGAAACGCGGAGTAAATCGAACGCCGCGATGCGAACCGCTGTATAAATTGGTATTTTTCTAAAAAAGAAATAAAAGTCTGTTTTGTGTATGCTAAAAGCATATATTATATAAAACGATTTGTAAAATTTTGCCAAATAGGCACAACCTTTCAGCGAATTTTTGGTCCGTTTTAAAGAAAATGCGGAAATTTGCGAAAAATTGTCGAAAAGTTCTCGCTTTTTTCCCAAAATCCACTTGAAAAAATTTCTTCTGTGTGATATATTTTAACAGTAAAAATATAAGTATACTTATTTTTGTGTGTACATATATTTATTGCGTACTTCGGTATGTATCCTTGATATACGAAAATCGGAGGTCTTACATTTGGCTGAACAACTTTTCACCGCCGTTCCCGCAAACGGAGAAAGCGTATTCAAGAAAGAGCATTTTACAGTTTCCTATTATAAAAAGAAGCAAATGGAGGAACTGTACCCCGCAGGCGGATTTTCCGTTGTGGGGCAGGTCGGCAAGGGCAAAACCGAAATCGGCACCGTCTCTTATGCGGATGCAAGCCTGCCGGTTTACGCGGTTTCCAAAATGCCGCATACCAAAATCATCGGATATATCCCCGTGGGCGAGCACGAATACCTTTCCATTGTGAAAGATGTTTTGCTTTTGTGGATTTTGTGGATTGTGTTGGTGCTTGCGCTGCTTGCAGGGCTTGCATTTTTGTTGAAAACGTTCGTACCGGCGAGCACCGAACCGGAAACTCCCACTCGCGCCCCCGGCGTGGTGGACCCTTACGCCGTAATGGGCGAGGCGGCGTTGACAATTCCCGATAAGGTGGACACTTCCGGCAGAAATATCACGGTGAACGGCGTTCCGGAAATGCACTTGGTTGCGGGAGCGCGCGATCAGGATTTTGTGTTCTCCAACCCCGAAAACAACCCTTGCTTTTTCGTAATTGAAATGGAATTGGCAAGCACGGGCGAGATTTTATACACCTCCAACCTTTTGCCGCCCGGATATTCGATTACCAAATTTACCTTAAACCGTCCGTTAGAGGCGGGGACTTACGATGTGATTTTGCATTATAAACCCACTTCGTTTGACCAGGAACAGCGTCCGCTGAACAATATGGATATCAAAACCAAAGTGATTGCGGAATAACCGTGGGACGGTATTTTTACTTTTTTAATAGTATGGTTACGTGTACAACGATGAAAGGAGACGCGCGTTATGCAAAAGAAAAACAAGAAAATCGGAAAGCGCATAACTGCTTTGGCAATGTGTGTCGTACTTTTGGCGACCTCTATGCCGTTTATGATTGCAAGCGCGGCGGGGTCGTACAATCCGATTCCTACCTGGCCTGCAGAACGAGAGAACCGCGGCGTTTCGGCATATACAAATGCTACCGGCGGTATCACGGTGGATTTCCCTGCGGCAACGGCAAACACAACTTACCGCACCGGTAAAACGGTGACGGGCTATTTGCTGGAGCTTGTGGATTTGGGCTTGCATGATGTTGTGCATACCGAGGTTCTGATTTTGAATAAATTCGTTACACCCGCAGGCACTGCCCCGTACGAGGCAGAAATCACGGCGGAGGAGATTGCCGCAAAATTGCCCGACGGCCTGGACAAAAATCATCGCTATAACGTGACAATCAGCGCTGTTGACAGCGACGGTTGGTTCTCGGATGAACTCAATACCATCGTTTCAGACATACCGAAATTCAATTATGACGCCGAAGCGTATTCGCCGATTTTGGATTTTGACCACGCCATGCTTGAAATGATGACTTTTGAAAGCAACCCGAACGGCGTCGCAACCGGTATCGTAACCGGCGGCCAACTGCAAATCGGCGGCGCGGAAAATCAAACCGGTGTAATCGCCCCTAATTCGGCAACGAATATGGATTCACAAGGGATGCGTCTGCGCATTATCGGCAAGCCGACGCAGCAACAAACCTTTGATACGGCTTACAGCCGTCAAACCTGGGATTTCTCCCAAGCAGAAGAAGTTTGGTTCTGGCTGGATTTGCGCCAGGTCGATTTGACCGGGCTTTCTTTCCGCTTGCGCACAAACGAAAAATGGTGGACCGGTTGGGCGGATAAAACCGTAAATTCCGATTACAAGGTAGACGGAACTTCCGATTCGTTCGGAACGGTATATTCCACAAGCGGGTACACGGGAACGGACGCCTATGTTTATGTACAGCGCGCCGACGGCGGTTGGGAAAAACAGGCGTTAAATGCGGACGGCACTTTGGATATCGGGCACTTTGAAGGCTATGTTCGCGTACCGTTGCAGTTTTTCTGTTCGGAAACTGCAACCACTGTCAACGCAACGAATGAGAAATTCAAAGACAATGGAGAAAAAAGCGAAGCGTATGCAAACAGTTTGAAACTGGCTGCGCCCGTTACGGTCGACGAAGCCGGCACCTGTATTACAGACGCTTTGTTGCTGCAAAACCGATGCTACAGTTATCGGAGCGGTGTCTTCGGTACGACAAAGAACGAATTCCCTATCGGCACGATGCTTGCCGCGGGCATCGAAGAGCCGACGGCGACGGACGAAAGGCGCGCAACTGTTAATGCGGACGGCACCATTAACAGACCTGAGAATCCCTATAAAGCCATTGAGGACTTGTATGCCGCGGGGATTGCGTTTACAGGCTGTTCCGCGGACAGCGTCGAGAAATCTTTGTTCTTAGACAACATTTTGTTCTATAAAGACGACAATAACCCTTATCCTGGCAAAAACACGCTGAACGGTGTGGCCAACTTCGGCAAACCGGTTGTTACTTATTTTGACCAGACCAAAGAAATTCCGCGTGCGATTTTCACTGCATGCGAAACCTATTGCAACGACCCGAACTGGTCCGATTATCGCGCGGTTGCATACATTGAAAGCTTAATCGCAGGGTACAAAAGAGCCTACGGCGAAGCGGGCGTGAATACGAACTTCTTAGAAGAAGCCAATTTGACGGTTGCGGCAGCAACCCTCGGTATGGAAAGCAGTTGGAATTTGTTCCTGGCCGCACGGCAAGAGTGTCAGGAAGCGGACACCTACACCAAAGACAACAACGAAGCGGACGATTTGGTACCGAAATTGGAGCAGGATTTGGAAAAACTGCCCGACCCCGACACCATGTACTCGATGAGCGACGAAACGAAAGCGGAAGTCGAGCATCTGCACAAAATTTACGGCAAACTGAATCTTGCGCAACTCGGCAGTCTCGGCGACAAAGCCGAAGCACGCCTGATTTCTTATTTTGCCTATTTAAAAGACGCTTTGCAGGACAACAGTATACCCGTTGGGCAAATTTTGACCAACAATCCGTTCATTCCGTTCGCAACCTTTGAGAATGAATCGCTCGGCACGCGCGCATGGCAGTTAGAAAACGACGTGCTGTTTGATTCCGTACGAAGAGGAAACGGATACAAAGACTATCGCTATACCAAAGGCTTATTGACGTATATGCCGTCAAATTATGAGGGGTTTGCGGGAAAACCCACAGATACGATTAACACGGTTTTTCTGTTAAACACGAATCAGCCGACCAAAGACGGTATGCCGACGGACACGGTTTTACAGCAGACCGGTTGCTGGGCAAATATAACCAAAAACGGATTTCAAGGCTCTCACGGTGCAACCGTCACCTTGGATTGTCAGCGATATTCCGCCGGCGAAGGGCTTTACAGCGTCTTTAGCACAACATATGATTCGCAGAACGGCGAATCGGTAGATGCGTTGCGCGCGGCAGGGACAGGGCGAAGCACCGTAAAACTTGGAGATTTGGCAAAATCCTCATCGGGGTCTTCGCCGAATCCGCCGCTTTGCATGGTTTTCTATGCGGATTTCTCCCAACTTTCGGATTTTCATATGTCTGTTTCCATCAGCACCTTTTTTGATGGTACGCTGAATGACTTCACGATTGCAATGGGTACTTCGGCAGCTGACCAGAAATTCTTCCTGTTGGATCCGAATAACGGGCAATGGGTACAGTGCCAAAATACGGGGTATATGTCTGCCTTCTTCTCAGATGCCGGTGCGGATACAAACGGCGACGGAACCATAGATTTACAGTTGAAAAATTACAAAGGGTTCATTATGATTCCGCTGTATCACTTTAAACCCGGTAATAATACGCAGAAATTGGATGAGTCTGCGTTGGCGCTGAACAACATTTGGCGTGTATCCATCGGCGTGGCGCCCGGCAGTGACGCAGGCGCCGTAGAAATGGACGGTAAAACCTATACAATTGATAATATCGGCTTCTCCTATGACCCGACTTTCTATACCGAAGGCGTTGCTTCGCGTGCCGCCGCAGGCGTAGTCGATAAAAACTTCGACGAAATTTTTGAAGCCAAAGCGCTGCCTGCCGAACAATTTGAAAAAGCTGTTACGGCGATTGACCCGTATGTCGGCAGAAACAGCGGCGACACCACTTTCTCCACGGCGGTGGCGAATGCCCGCGCAATGTATAACACGCTGAACGAGTATCAAAAGACGCGTGACTCCGTCATAAAAGCAAACGAATTGCTGACGAAATACGAATCCTGGGTGGCGGACACTTCGCTTATCCCAACACCGGCAATTACCTACTCCGAAATGAATACGGCGATTTCCCTTTTGCCGGACGCGGCGAAAAATGCGGCGGTTACGGGCAATAATGATTTGCCGTATCCGGGACTTTCGTATGACGATACGACCAAAACCTATTCGGTCAACTACGCGGCTTACGGATTTACCAAAGAAACCTGCCACGATACAATTTCGCTGTATCAGGATTCTTACAAATACTTTACTTCGGGCGAAAAGGCGTTTTTAACCAACAAAAATCAGTTGATTAACGCCTACAATGCGGCAAAACGCTGCGAGATCCTTGAAAATATGCTGAACGATTTGCAATCATACAGAGCAGACCTTGCGGCGCTGTATATCAATTTGCAGGAAGACCCCGTGGCGGGTGACGGCAGTCAATCGAACTTCGTCAGCACCGATGCGGCGGGAATCGAAAAATTGCAAACTCTGGATGCAAAATATAACAGATTGGATTACTTCGCCAAAATTCTTTTGCGCGAAGGGCAGTTCGGTTCGAACCTCTCCAACGCGCCGAGTGCCGTAAGCCGCGTATTGAAAAATGCGAAGACTTACACTTTGACAGACAATACCACGCTTGTGGGCGGTATTCCGTCCACGGTGCAGCGATACACGGACTTGATTAACGCAACGAAAGCAAAACTTACGGCGCGCGAGTTGTTCACAGACGCCGAAATTCAGGATTTACAGTCCACGATTGAGGGGTACAAAAATATGCTTTCGGCATATTATAATGTCTCCGAGATGAACGCGAAAATCGCGGAACTGCTTGCTTTGTTTGATGTGCACGAAACGGCGATTACTTCCGCCGAAATTGCACTGAATGAAACGGCGCTCAGCGGCACTTCCACCTATCAAGTCACCTATTCCGAACGCTATCCTATCCCCGCCGCGGGTGAGGAATATTACATTGCATTCACCGCCGAGAACGGTACAATGCACTGCGGCGCGAAAACATTGGACTATAAGGTCGATATCACCGTTGGCTCCACCACCAAAACGTACACGTCGGCGCAACTGTTTGCAGGCATTCCTGCTGCAGAAGCCAAGTCGGCGTTTGCAGTTGCCAACAACACCTACACACCCGCAAATCCGTTCGGCGCAGAAATCAAGGCGTATTTAGACGCCGTACCCGAAGTCGCTGCGGGGTTATATGCCGATGCGGTTTATGCCACCTTGGTTGACAAAGACGGCAATGCCGTACTTGACGCATCCGGTCATCCTATTCGAAAAGCGGTGCAAGTCAAATATGCAGGCGCGGACACCTACACCGTGACCTACCCCGCAGAAATTTCCGTGGATTGGAACGATTCCTCTGCAAAAGATGCTTCTTACATGGTGACAAGCAACTTGCAAACCGGTGCGGCGCTTTCGGTTTCCGTCACGAATGACGGTACGGCCAAAATGAACGCCGCCGGCACGGATGCAACGCTGACTTACACGGCAACGAACTTCGGCACTGCGCAAACCTTTACCGGCGCGAATACCGCCGTGCAGCCGACTGACAAACCGACTGTTGCGGTTTCGGGCTTTGCGTCGGCACCCGTCGGAAGTTATAAAACCACGCTGACCTATACCGTATCGTATACGGCGGCACCTTAAATCTTGAGGAGAAAAGGAGTTGATACTGATGAGGAAGATTTTATCGGTTCTGCTTAGCGTAATGCTGCTTACCCTTTGCACTGTGCCGTGCTTCGCCGATTCTATGACGATTTCGACCGGAACGGACAGCGACAAATGGACGCTTTCGTATCCTGCGGATACAGAAATTCCGTGGGAATCGGCTTCTGCGAGTCTCGGCGCAGTTGAGGCGGTTGAAATGCTGTTGTCCCCCGGAAAAACCGTCACCGTCACGGTCGCTTCCGCGAACGGCTACCAATTGGCGCACACCACCGATGCGAACAGCGCGATTGCGTATACGCTCCACGGGGCAGAGACAATCGCTTTTCTCCCCGGAGATTGGGGAAAAACATTCCCGCTTTCGGTCACGGTGGAAAAATCCCAATGGCAGAAAGCCGCCGCAGGCGAGCACAAAGATTTGCTGACTTTTACGGCAGAATACAAAGACGCATAATATTTTGCAAATAGATTTTTTGTAAGGAGAGAATGTTATGAAAAAAACGATTTCTGTTTTGCTGGCAGTCACAATGCTCTTTGCGCTTTGCATGCCTGCCTTTGCGGCGGATATCACCGCCGACGGTACGGACGATGTCATCATTAAGACCGACACGAAGAAAGATACGGACGGCGACGGCATCGGCGATACCGATGCCGAGGGCTTCGTCCTGAGCATCCCTGCCGACACCGTCATTCCGTGGGGGCAAGAGGAGACCGATGTGAGTTACAAACTCGAAGCGCACCTTTCCCGAAATAAGGCGGTCAGCGTTTCCGTGGTCGGTTCTGCCGCTGCGCCTGCCGATTACAAAATGAAAACCGTTGACGCGGCTTATGCAATCCCCTATGCTTTGACCGGTGCCGTAACTTGCACCGCCGGCCCTGCGGTATATGACACGGTAAATGACACCGGCGTTGTGTATGCAGTGAAAGTTGCGATTGCTTCGGACGATTGGAACACCGCTGTTGTGGAAGCATATCAGGACACCCTGACCTATACAGCAAGCGTTGTTGCTGCATAAGCGAAAGGAGAATAAGCCATGAAAAAGTTTTTTGCAGTCGCGTTGGCGCTTGTAATGCTGTTTGCGCTTTGCGTACCCGCATTTGCGGCGGACATTGCAGTGGACGGCGGCACAGGGGATGTCATCGTAAAAACCGACACGAAGAAAGATACGGACAACGACGGCATCGGCGATACCGATGCGGAAAGTTTCAAAGTTTCGATTCCGGCGGATACCACCATTCCGTGGGGCACTGCCGACACCGTAAACACGCTTTCCTATTTTGTGGAATCACACCTGACCTACGGAAAACACCTGACCGTTGCAGTCACGAATGACGGCACGAACAAAATGAAATACACCGTGGGCGGTGAGACTTTGTATTTGCCTTACACCCTTGGCGGCACGGTGAACTTTGATACCGTTACCCCCGTGGCATATGACACCGTAACGGACGGCGGCGTGCAGAAAGATTTCACCGTCAGCATTCAGGGCGACGATTGGAACACCGCCGTGGTTGGCACATATGCAGATACTTTGACCTTTACGGTGGATGTGCTTCCGTAAAACAAATCGCATAAATAATTCTTTTTGAGGAGTGTTTACAATGAAAAAAATACTGTCTATGGCTTTGGCAGTCGTTATGCTGTTCGCGGTTTGTGTGCCCGCGTTTGCGGCGGACATCACGGCAAGCGGCGGCACAGGCGACTCGATTGTCAAAACCCAATTAACCGACAAGGATGGCAATTCCGCTGAAAAATTCACGGTTTCCATTCCTGCCGAAACCGTTATTCCGTGGTTGACCACCACAGCAGTTGATGTGGCATACACCGTGGAGTCCCACTTGGCATACGGCAAATATTTGAGCGTTGCTGTCTCGAATGACGGCGCCGATACGATGAAATACAGCCCCGAAGCGGGCGTTACGCTGACCTTGCCTTATACGCTCGGCAATACGGCTTACACCGCGCCCGGCCCCGTAGTCAATCCGACGGCAACCGTCAAAGCAAATGTGACCGTGGCTGAAAACGATTGGAACAATGCGATCATCGGCGAATATGCCGACACATTGACCTTTACCGCTACCGTGAATACGGGAACCCCGTAATCGGATAAGGAAGGAGAACCGTTATGAAAAAGATTTTTGCAGTTTTATTGGCGCTTGTGATGCTGTTTGCACTTTGCGTGCCCGCATTTGCGGCAGACGCAACCATCGACCAAAACACGGTGGGCGGCCAAGGCACGGCAACCGTGAAAACCGATATTTCCGCAGTTGCCGGCGACGGTACCTTTACCGTATCTTATCCCGCAGAGATGAATATCCCGTGGGGGCAAACGGCAACCGATTTCACCTATACCGTGACCAGCCAACTGAAAACCGGCAAAGTGGTTCAGGTTGGCGTTGCACAGAATAACACCGTAATGACTGCCGCTTCCACGGCAACTTTGGCTTATAGCATTTCCGGCGATATTACGGCTGTCAAAATGACCGCATCCGTGGTGACAGATGTAGAAAAGACCGTTACCGTCAATGTTGCAGATACGGCTTGGGCCGCTGCTGCGATTGACACATATTCGGATACTTTGACCTTCACCGCAACGATTGTTGATGCGTAAGGCAGAATTTTTTACAACCCATTTTAAGGAGATTTGACTTATGAAAAAAGTATTTTCGGTTGTGATGGCGCTTGTGATGCTGTTTGCGCTTTGCGTACCGGCATTTGCAGAGAACATCACCAAAGATACCGCACAGACCGGCAACACCGATGTGATTACAACTTTTAACGCTTCCGCAGACGAAACCTACACCGTAACTTATCCCGCAACCGTCGGGGTAGCTTGGGGCCATACCGCCGCGGTGAATGCGGCATACATCGTTACAAGCCAGTTGCAAATCGGTGCGAAACTCACCGTTTCCGCCGCGGCAAATAACAGCGGTAAAATGACCG
>DAVZHM010000077.1:0-9188 GCA_052273845.1 Candidatus Fimenecus sp.
TGCCCGGTCTTGTTTTCGGCGTATCAATGCAGTCGCGTATGACCGCGGCGCTTATCGCCTTTATCATCAACTACGCCGCCTATTTTTCTGAGATTTTCCGCGGCGGGATTGAGAGCATTCCGAAAGGGCAGTACGAAGCGGGACAAGTCCTCGGTATGACAAAAACACAGGTATTTTTCAAAGTTGTGCTTTTACAGGTTATCAAGCGGATCGTGCCGCCGATGGGCAACGAAATCATCACGCTTGTCAAAGATACCTCTTTGGCGCGTGTCATTGCCATTGCAGAACTGATTATGGCTGCGGAACGCTATGCGGGCAGAGGGTATATTTGGCCGCTGTTCTATACAGGCGTGTTCTTCCTCGTGTTCAACGGGTTGCTTTCGCTTTTGTTCAATTTCATCGAGAAGAAACTCGATTATTACAAGGGGTGAGACAGTATGCGCATTTTGGAAGTACAAAACCTCTGCAAACAGTTTGATGAGGTGCAGGTCTTAAAAGGCATTGATTTTTCCCAAGACGAGGGAAAAGTGGTTTCGATTATCGGTTCTTCGGGTAGCGGCAAAACCACACTTTTGCGGTGCATTACGGGGTTGGAAACTGCCGATACAGGCAAAATCACCGTCGGCGGTCGCGTGACCTTTGACGCTGACCGCAAAGAGAAACTGTCCAAAGCCGAAAAACGCGAAAACCAACTTTGCACGGGGCTCGTGTTTCAGTCTTTTAATTTGTTTCCGCAATACACGGTGCTCAAAAATGTTACCCTTGCAAAGGAATTGCTGGTAAAAGAGGAATGTAAAACGCAAAAACTTTCGCGCGCCGAAACCAAGGCGAAACTTTCCGAAATCGACGGCAAGGCAAAAGAGATTATCGAAAGCGTCGGGCTTTCCGACAAACTCGGCAATTACCCTTGCGAACTGTCGGGCGGTCAGCAACAGCGCGTGGCGATTGCGCGTGCGTTGATGCTTTCACCGCAAATTCTCTGCTTTGACGAACCCACTTCCGCGCTCGACCCCGAAATTACGGGCGAGGTGTTGGCGGTCATTCGCAAATTGGCGTCCGAGGGGCGCACAATGCTGATTGTGACCCACGAAATGGGATTTGCCCGCGAAGTTTCCAACGAGGTTATTTTTATGCACGACGGCGTGATTGCCGAACGCGGTACGCCTGCGGAGCTTTTCGACAATCCGCAGAATGCGCGCTTGCGTGAATTTTTAAGCGCCACATTGCGTGCTTAAAAGTGAAATCAAAATATAGAAAAACAGCCCCCGTTTCCGCAGAACAATCGGAAACGGGGGCATTTCTTGCTTTTAGTGGCGTTCTTCTTTGCAGTCAAACGTTTCGCAGAATCTTGCCGCAAATGCGGGCGGCTCGCCTTTGGCGTACAAATGCGAAATATCGCCGAACGAGGCACAGCGGAAATATGCAATGCCGTCTTCGCGTTCCTCGGTGTAAATCGTGGTTACCGAAGTCGGCGCGGCGCAAAACCCTTGCCAAATGGGCACAGGGGAAGTGTTCAAAAGGTGCGAAAGCAGTACGCACTCCACTCCAAAATGGCAAAACAGGACAATCGTGTCGCGGTTCGGGTGTAATGCCTTGTAATACCGCCCGCGGCGTTCGTACCCGTGCGATTTCAACAATTTATCGAACTGCTTGCAAACGCGGTTGTATTCCTGTTTCACGCGTCCCGATCGCATAAAATCGGTGTCCGCCCATTTGTCGGGGAGAAAGAAATCGTCCACTTTGGTAAAGAAAGCGGGCAGCAAATCCCACGGGCCGCAAAGTTTTTTATTGGCTTTGTCAAAAATCGGCGCGTGGAATTCCCGAAGCCACCCAAGCGTTTTTGCACTTTTTCCCGTGCGTTTGAGTGTGCACGAGGCGGTGTCTTGTGCGCGCCCCAAAGGTGAAACATAAATCGCGTCCATTTTTTCGTTTGCCATTTTTTCAGCGAGATATTCGGCTTCGCGCCAACCTTTTGGGGTTAAGGAATCCTTCTCATAATCGGGGTCGCCGTGGCGGATGATCAGAATACGCATTTACGCGTCCCCCTCCATTTTTGCTTCGCGCGCCGCAACAAAGGCGTGTACTTTTTCGGAAAGTTCACCGTACAGTTTATATTTCTTGGAGAAAATCAAGAACGAAATGCCAACCAAAATCGGCGGCACAACAAAGGTCATCACGCTGATGGTGGTTTTGGAAAGGTCGGTTTGCGCCGCCGCTGCGCCGTCATACCCCGAAAGACCGAGCCCTGTAAAGAGAATGACGGTCTGCACGGTGTATGCCATTTTCTGCAAAAAGCCTTTCATAGAGAACGTGGTGCTTTCCTGCCGCTTGCCGGTTTTGTATTCGCCGTAGTCCACAATATCCGCAAGCATAACGGTTTGGTTGACGAACATGGAAGCAATCCCTACGGAAGCGATGATATATGCAATGTTGAGAAGCGACATTTGGTGGAGCACAGGCCCGCAAATAATCATCAGGATATACCCGACAATCACCATCACAAGGCAGAATTGATAAATTGTGCGGCGGGTGAATTTTTTGCTCATAATCGGAATCACGAACAACCCTAAGAACGAACCGACCGCCCCGAAAGTGGCGAACATACTTTGTTTGGTGATGTCGCCTTCCACATTTTCAAAGTAATACGCGCCCACGCCGCTGGTTAAATACCAACCTGCGTTGGAAATCATGGCAAAGACCATAAACACAATCAGTTGGTCATTGCTTTTGAGTACGCCGAACAACTTTTTGAAACTGAATTTGTCATTGTTATATACGACATGGCGTTCTTTGGTAACGCTTGCGCAAATAGCGGCAAATACCACCAACAGTACCGCGCAAAGAATTGCCCAACGCGAAAAACCCTGCGCGCTGATTTTCTTTTCTGCCTCACTCGCACCGGAGCCGAACAAAATCAGTGCGAACGGGGTAAAAATCGTAATGATTCCTTGCCCGATGCCGCTGAATGTGCGTGCCACGGTGGAAATGGTGTTGCGCTCGTTCGGGTCGTTTGTAAAACTCGGCACCATGCTCCAATAGGGGATGTCCGCCATAGTGTTGGTCATGCCCCACGCGATATACATCACGGCAACATACACATACAGCCATACAGAACCCAAAGGAATACCGGGGTTTGTGAACAACAGTGCCAAAACAACCGCGTTTGTACATGCACCGATTAGAATCCACGGGCGGTATTTGCCCATACGCATTTTGGTGCTGTCTACAATCGTGCCCATAATCGGGTCGTTGATGCCGTCCCAAATACGCGCAATCGGCGTTAAAATCAGCAAAAATGCCGCCGGCATCAGCAGTACGTCTGTGAGGTATTTGGCAAGATAGGAGTAAAACAGTCCGTAACTCAAATCCAGACCGATAGCGCCGACACCGTAGCCGATGTAACGCCCCCATTTGCCGCTGTCTTTTTTATTGCTCAAAATAAAACCTCCGAACTGTGAAAATATATGGTACTATCATACCTTTTTTTGCGGATTTCGTCAATATAAAAAGCGCCCGAGAGGGGAAAGCCCTCCCGGGTGCAACTTGAAATATCGAATTGCAATTATTTCGCTTTTTCGGCTTTTCTTGCTTTGATTTCCTGAACCATTTCTGCCTGGCGTTTTTCTGTAATATTATAGAAAAACATCGGAACGGCGCATGCGAACATACTGATAACACCGGAAAGAACCAGCATATTCCAAAGCTTATTTGCGCCTTCTGCGGAAATATAGCCTGTTTCGGCATCAATACCTGCGACTGCGAAAGAAATAACACCGATAAATGCGCCGACAGCCATACCTATTTTGTTAATCAGCGTCTGCATTGCGAAGCAAATGCCTTCGCCGCGTTCTCCTGTTTTCCATTCAAGGTAGTCAACGGTATCACCAATCATAGCATAAGTGATAATGTTGTTGACGCCTTGCGGAATGCCGAGAAGCACGAGACCGATTGCGGCAACGATGAGTTTCCACGGTGCATCATAACCGACAAAGTACATAACGCCCATTACGACACCACCAAAGAGATGAACAATAATATATGCCCATTTTTTGGTGAATTTCTTGGACATCCACGGAACAAGAAGCGAAGCCACAAGACCGCCGGGTACTACAAGCAATGTAATCAAACTGTAAATACCTTCGTTTTGAAGAACATATTTTGCAAAATAAAGACCGCCTGTATATGTATAAACCATTCTTGCGCCGCCGAGAACACCCGAAAGAACGATGAGGAGAAGCTCTTTGTTCTTAAAGAGGAGCTTTAAATTGTGACCGAAGCTCGGCGGGTTATCATCGGCTGTAAAGCGTTCTTTTGTGTTCTTGAATCCATAAAAGAACATGGGAACGGCAGTAACAACAAGAACTACTGCGCAAATGAAATACGTCCATTTCAGCGTGTTGGCGTTTGCGATTTCCTGCCCGGAGATAACTGTACCGATGAAACTTCTCGCTGCTTCTTGAACGGTAAGACCTTGTTTTGCGACGAGGTTTGAAATTTCACCTGCCTTGTCAACCATAATCTGGTCAAGCATCGCTTCCGTATATTTATATTTCCCTGTAACGGCGCCTGTAATAATCGGCACAAACACGGTAACAATGCCCGCGCCGAGCGTGCAAAGCAAACGAGTAACGGTCAACAAATTGCCGCGTACCACCGTATCGTTGGTCATGCAGGTGGAAAGTCCCCAATAAGGCACATCGGCAACCGTGTAAACGACGGACCAAACAACATAAATAATTGCAATAATGATAAAAGAAGACGTTGCTTTTGCTTGGAATACAGGTAAAAAGCAGATGATTGTCATAATTGCAATCGGGAAAGCCATCCATTTAAGATATGGGCGACACTTACCCCATTTTGTTCTTGTTTTATCAACGATTGAACCCATAATCGGGTCGTTGAGTGCGTCGAAAATTCGCGTACCGAGCATCAAATAGGCAACTGCCATTGCGCCCGTAACCTTGCCGAATGTAACATCGGTCGCACCGAAAAGAAGGGCATCGGTCAAGAAAATTGTAAGATACGAACCGATGATGGTGCAAATAAAGTTTTGACCGAACCCCGCAATGCCGTAAGCGATTGCTTCTTTGGGCTGAAGACTGCTCGGGTCATTTGGATTTGTACCGTAGACCTTGTGCAGCAGATTTTTAAGTTTCATCTGTAACTTCCTCTCTTTTTTTCAGAATAGTACAATTATAGACCAAATTGTGCGCTTCGTCAATCTGAATTGTATACAAATTACCAATGAATTTTTTGTATTTTATCTGATTTTTGCAAGATGATGCGCAAAAGGTGCGGGCGAAAGAAACAGAAAAAATAAAAAAACCATCAAAAATCCCGCAAAAACGATTGAAAAATAAATTTTTATTCGATATAATAATTTTGATTTGAATTTTTTTACAAAGGAGTATCAAAATGGAAGCAATTACAGAATTTTTGCAGCCCTTGTTCGGCAATGTTGTCAACTTGGACTGGAAAATGGTCGTGATGTGGGTAATCGGCTTCGTGCTGATTTATCTTGCCATCAAAAAGGATATGGAGCCGACACTCCTGTTGCCGATGGGCTTCGGCGCGATTCTCGTAAACCTGCCGATGTCGGGCGTGGTGGACCAAATATACGATGGCGTAAAGGAAATCGGCGTCATCGACTTGTTGTTCAATTCCGGTATCGCCAACGAGTTGTTCCCGTTGCTCTTGTTTATCGGCATCGGCGCGATGATTGACTTCGGGCCTCTGCTTTCCAATCCGAAATTGATGTTGTTCGGTGCGGCGGCGCAGTTCGGTATTTTCTTTACATTAAGTATGGCGGCGCTGTTCGGTTTCGATTTGAAAGACGCGGCTTCGATTGCGATTATCGGCGCGGCGGACGGTCCCACTTCGATTTTCGTTGCCAACTATTTCGAGTCTAACTATTTGGGTGCAATTATCGTTGCGGCATATTCGTATATGGCGCTTGTGCCGATTGTGCAACCGCCCGTTATCAAATTGCTGACCACCAAAAAAGAACGCTTAATCCGTATGCCTTACGAGCAAAAAGAAGTCACGAAAACGACCCGAATTTTGTTCCCGATTATCGTTACGATGATTGTCGGCGTTGTGGCGCCCCGTGCGTTGGCACTGATTGGCTTCTTGATGTTCGGCAACCTCATTCGTGAGTGCGGCGTACTCAATTCGCTTTCCGAAACCGCGCAAAAGGTGCTTGCCAATCTCATTACCTTGCTGTTGGGCATCACCATTGCCGCGCGTATGCAGGCGGAAGCATTCTTAAATCCGCAAACATTGCTGATTTTGGCACTTGGTCTTGTCGCATTTATTTTCGACACCGCAGGCGGCGTGTTGTTTGCGAAATTCCTCAATTTGTTCCTCAAAACAAAAATCAATCCGATGATTGGCGCTTCGGGCATTTCGGCATTCCCGATGTCCGCGCGCGTGGTGCACAAAATGGGCTTGGCAGAAGACAAGCAAAATTTCCTTTTGATGCACTCCATCGGTGTAAATGTGTCCGGTCAAATTGCTTCGGTTATCGCGGGCGGTTTGATTCTCAACTTGATTGCGAGGTAAGAAACGATGAATTTAATGACTTTGGCTATCAATGTGCAGCTGTTTTTGGAAACCCTGCCGATTATGGCAAAAGGCTTAATCGGTATATTCGCCGTGACGGGCGTGATTATTTTAAGTATTTATCTTTTAAATACCTTGACCGCCCCGCGCAAGAAAAAAGACAAGGACGAAGAAAACCCCGACGCACAGCAGTAAGTTGCCGTTCTAAACCAAATAAAAACCGCTTTGGAGTTTCCAAAGCGGTTTTTGTGTATATACCCTCAATTTATTTTGTATGTCTGTTCGTCAATCAACTTCGGCAACTGTGTTTTCACGGGATTGCCGTTTTCGTCGAAAATACCTTTGACTTTAAATTTGCCTCGATACACAAGCAAATGCAAATACCATTTTTGGGCGGCAATCGCGTCTTGCTGTTGCCTGTAATCGTCAACAAACAAATGCCGACGGATACAGCGGTTTTTGCAAAACACCGTCAAAAGCGCAATGGACTCGTCCGCAGGCAAATCTTTGTACGGCTCCGGAGCTAAATAACCGTATTGGTCCCAACGCATAAAAACGGACATTCAAATGCCGTAGGCGACGGTGACAATACCCCATATTACAGCATAGATTTTCGGCATTTTTTTAGCTTCTGCCATAAAAACTGCCCCTTTTTGATATTGGTTTACGGAAAAATATTTGCTTTACAGTACAACGGCTTGCGGCGCGCCGTTTTCTTCGCGGGATTTGTCGGCAAGATACACGCACAAATGCCCCGCAACCGAATCGAAAATCGAAGTGCACGCAAGACTCGGCGTTTCACCGCGCAGGAATTTCACGAAATCCGCGGCCAACTTTTCATCGCCGCCGCCGTGCCCGCCGTATGCGCCGACCATATCGCCCGACACACGCAAATCCACTTCTTCCACAGTCTTTTCATCGGTTTTGGTCGGGTGGATTTTGGAAACGGTAAATTTCGATTCCTCAAAATCACCGTAAATCTCACCTTTGGTGCCGACAATGTGGATGTGGCGCATCGAACGCGACGAGCCGCCGACCATATTGTGCGTGCCCGTAGCCCCGCTTGCGAAATTCACAAGCACCGATTGGTGGTCTACCACATTATTATCGCATTTGTAAATACATTTGCCGTAGTTGCTGTCGCCTTTTAAAAGGTTGATTCTGTCCTCGTCGGTTGGATTTTCAATGCCCTCTAATTTGTCCCAAATATAGAACGCCCAGCGTTCGGGTTGGTCTAAATATAACCGCTTTGCGGAATAACGGCAGGTGTCCACAAGCGGACAGTCTACAAGACAGCGTGTGCCCGCTTCTTTTGGCGCGTTTTCGGGTTTGAATTGGAATTTGCTGCCGAAACTCGAAACCGAAACGGGTTTGGTTTCCGACATCATCCACATCATCATATCAATGTCGTGGCAGCATTTCGCAAGGAGCATTGAGGTGTGGCATTCGTTGGAATTAGCCCACTTTCCGCGTACATATGAGGTGGAAAGATGGTGGTAACTGACATGCTCGTTGGTTTGAATGTTGATAATCTCGCCGATTTCACCCGCCGCCACGCGTTTTTTAATAGAAAGGTAAAACGGCGTGTATCTGAGAACATGGCAAATCATCACTTTGTTGCCGTTCTCGCGCACGCAGTTCACCAATTCGCGCATTTCGCTCTCACAGGTTGCAAACGGCTTTTCCAAAAGCATATCGTATCCCTTTTTCAATAAGGGCAGGGAAGTTTCTAAATGCTGTTGGTCCATTGTGCCGTTAATAACGGCGTCGGCAAACTTCGGTACGCGTGCGAGCGCATCGGCGTTTTCAAAGCAGTTTTCGGAGGGAAAGCCGAACATCTCCTGCGTTTTTTTGCGTCGGATTGGGTCGGGGTCTGCCACACCCACGATTTTCAGCATTTCGGGGTTGTTCAGTGCCAACTTTGCATAGATGATGGCACGGTGCCCTGCGCCGACAATCACGGCGGTAATCGGTTGATTGCACATTTTCTTTCCACTCACTTTGTAAGGTTTTTCCCTATTATACTCCCAAGTTTTACAAAAGAAAAGAGAAAAGTTGCAAAAAACAGAAAGAAACGGCAATCTTTTTTAAGATTGCCGTTTCTTTCTGGTGCCGGTGGCCGGGGTCGAACCGGCACGGTATCGCTACCACTGGATTTTGAGTCCAGCACGTCTGCCAATTCCATCACACCGGCAGGTGGATTTTTAACGCTTGTACATTATAACGGATTCTTTTTAAAAAATCAACAGTAAATTTCATTTTCTTGAAAAAAATTTTTATTTTCCCAAAAACGTCGCAAAATGTAGGGGAAAACAGGCGTATAAAACGTGCACAGAAACGAATTTTATGAAAATCTTGAAATGTTTTGAAAAAATGAAAGAAAATACTTGACAATGTCTGCGATTTGCAGTATTATATTAAGGCACTCTTGAGTGCACGGAAATATATCGCGGGGTAGAGCAGTTGGTAGCTCGTCGGGCTCATAACCCGGAGGTCGTGTGGTTCAAGTCCCACCCCCGCAACCATGTTGTGCTGACAAAATAGATGCCAGCACGGAAAACCCCGAAACCACAAGGGTTTTCGCTCAAAGGGACAAAAATTGACCAATGGGTGAAAGCCGGTACGGG
>DAVZHM010000078.1:0-9088 GCA_052273845.1 Candidatus Fimenecus sp.
ACCCATATCGAAATAGTCTGCCACGTCGGCGGTTTTGGTGGTGGGGTTGCCGTCTTCATCGAGCTGGAACAGGAAGAATTCACATTCCGGACCGACATTAAAGGTGTAACCCATATCGGCTGCTTCTTTAATTACTTTTTTCAAAACGTTTCTCGGGTCGCCGAGGAACGGGGTAACGCCGTCTGCGCAGTAAACATCACAAATCAAGCGTGCAACTCTGTCTTTCCAAGGCAGAATGACGAACGAATCATAATCGGGGCGCAAATACATATCGGATTCATTGATGCGTACGAAACCTTCAATCGAAGAACCGTCGAACATGCACTCATTGTCAAGTGCTTTTTCAAGCTGGCTTTCGGTGATGGCAACATTTTTCATCTGCCCGAAAATATCCGTGAACTGCAAGCGGATAAATTTAACGTCCTTTTCTTTTGCGATGCGCAAAACATCTTCTTTTGTGTAACCCATTTTAATTTCTCCTTTCAAAATAAAAAAGGGCAACGAGATCTATCGATAGACCTCGTTGCCTTCGTTATGTACTCATTATAGCAAGCAAAATGAATTTGTCAACGCAAAATTCGTATTTTTTTGCGCTTTTGTAGCATTCCACAAAAACCGCTTGCGAAAAATGCCCCGTTTTTGGAAAAAACACAACAGAGAACGAACGGGTTGCGTTAGATTCTTGCAACGCCCGTTTCTTTGGCGGCTTGCATTACCGCCGCAGCAACGGTTTTGCCGACGCGCTCGTCAAAGGCTTTCGGCAAAATGTATTCGGCGTTCAGTTCTTCGTCGGAAACAAGCGACGCAATCGCATTCGCCGCCGCAAGTTTCATTTCTTCGTTGATTTCGCTTGCGCGGCAATCCAATGCACCGCGGAAAATGCCGGGGAATGCAAGCACATTGTTAATCTGATTCGGGAAATCGCTTCTGCCCGTGCCGACAACCGCCGCGCCTGCTTTTTTGGCAAGGTCGGGCATAATTTCGGGTACGGGATTTGCCATCGGCAGCACAATCGGATTTTCACGCATGGAGCGTACCATATCTTCCGTTACAATGCCGGGGGCGGAAACGCCGATAAAAATGTCTGCATCCTGCATAGCGTCTGCCAAAGAGCCGGTTTTGTGTGCTTTGTTGGTGACTTTGGCAATCTCTGCCTGTGCGGGATTCAAACGCGCGTCACCCTCGCAAATAATGCCTTTGCTGTTGCACATCAACACATTTTGAATGCCTTGGCGCATCAACAGTTTTGCAATGGCAATGCCTGCCGCGCCCGCGCCCGAAAAGACCGCGGTGCAGTCCTCAATTTTTTTGCCGACCACGCGCAAGGCGTTAATAATTGCCGCCGCAACCACCACGGCAGTACCGTGTTGGTCATCGTGGAAAATCGGAATATCGGTTTTTTCTTTCAATTTTTGTTCAATTTCAAAGCAGCGCGGTGCGGCGATGTCTTCCAAATTGACGCCGCCGAATGAACCCGCCAAAAGCGCAATGCAGTTGACGATTTCGTCCACATCTTTGGAACGCACGCAAAGCGGAATGGCGTCCACATCGCCGAATTCTTTAAACAGCACGCATTTGCCCTCCATAACGGGCATACCCGCTTCGGGACCGATGTCCCCAAGCCCCAACACGGCAGTGCCGTCCGTCACCACGGCAACCGTATTCCAACGGCGCGTCAGTTCATAGGATTTTTGAATATCCTTTCGGATTTCCAAACAAGGTTGCGCAACCCCGGGGGTGTAGGCGAGAGAAAGCGCTTCTTTGTCATTTGCCTTTGCGCGTGTTTTGATTTCGATTTTGCCCTGCCATTCGTAGTGCAGTTTGAGACTTTCTTTTGCGTAGTCCATTCGTTTGTGTACTCCTTTATATCCCGGGATTTGCTTTTAATGTTCTATCCAACCGCGGGCGCAGTCCACCGCGCGCAGCCAGCCTTTATACAGTTTGTCGCGTTCTGCAAGCACCATTTTCGGTTCAAATATCTTATCCACTTTGCGTATGGATTCCAGTTCCGCATAATCGTTCCAAAAGCCGACCGCAAGCCCTGCCAAAAATGCCGCGCCGAGTGCCGTGGTTTCCACCATTTTCGGACGGTTGACTTTGGTGCGAATAAGGTTTGCCTGAATTTGCATCATAATATCGCTGACCGAAGCGCCGCCGTCCACGCGCAGTTCGGAAAGTTCAATGCCCGAATCGGCTTTCATGGCTTCCAACAGGTCGGTCATTTGGTAGGCAATCGCCTCCAAAACGCTGCGGGCAATATGCTCGCGTTTCACGCCGCGCGTCAAGCCGACAATCGTGCCGCGTGCATACATATCCCAATACGGCGCGCCGAGCCCCGTGAAGGCGGGGACGAAATAAATGCCGTTGGAACTTTCCACGCTTTCTGCCAATTCGTCACAGCGACGCGCCGAGTCAATCAGGCGCAAATCGTCGCGCAGCCATTTGATGACCGAACCGGCGTTAAACGCCGAGCCTTCAATGGCGTATTCCACCTTGTCGCCGATGCCCCAAGCCACGCCCGTGACGAGGTTGTTTTTGGACTGCACGCGTTCTTCGCCTGTATTCATCAGCAAGAAACAGCCTGTGCCATAGGTGTTTTTGGCTTGCCCTGCTTCAAAACAGCCTTGCCCGAACAGCGCGGCAGGTTGGTCGCCGATGGCGCCCGCAATCGGCACGCCGACAATATCTTCAAATCCCAAAAGACCGGGCGCGACTTCGCCGTAAACCGAACTTGAGGGAACGGGTTTCGGCAAAATGCTCATCGGAATATTCAGTTTGTTGCAAATGTATTCGTCCCAACACAGTTTATCCACGTCAAACAGCATCGTGCGCGATGCGTTGGAATAGTCGGTAATATGTACTTGGCCGCCGGTTAAATTCCAAATCAGCCAGGTTTCGACCGTGCCGAACAGCAACTGCCCTGCATCTGCCAAAATCCGCGCGCCGGGCACATTGTCGAGTACCCATTTGATTTTGGTGGCGGAGAAATACGCGTCCACCACAAGACCCGTATGTTCTTGAATGTAGGTGGTCAGTTCTTCGTCTTTCTTGATTTGCTCGCAAAGGTCCGCGGTACGGCGGCATTGCCACACAATCGCGTTATAAATCGGCTTGCCTGTGCCCTTATCCCACAAAATTGTGGTTTCGCGCTGATTGGTAATGCCGATAGCGGCAATGTCCGATGTGAAAATGCGGTTTGCAGTGATAACCTCGGTTACGGCTTGGAACTGCGAATACAGAATTTCCATCGCGTTGTGCTCCACCCAGCCGGGTACCGGATAAATTTGGTTGAATTCGTGCTGGGATTTTGCCACAATGTTGCCGCGCTTGTCAAATAAAATTGCACGCGAACTCGTTGTGCCCTGGTCGAGGGCGAGAACATACTTAGCTTTTGCCAAAACGAACACCCCTATTTCTCTTTTTTATAGATTGCGATTTTACTTTATCCCAAACCAAATGATTTGCGCCTTGCCGCGCAAAAAGGAGGGCATTGCCTGTTTCATAGTCGCATAATGCACATGGTAAGTGTTGAGCAGGTCGAAATATTCCGGCAATCCCGCCGAAAACCGTTCGTAACTTCTGTCCTCAGAGAGTGACCATGCGGTTTCTGCCACGGCACCCAAACGCGGGAATATGCAGGATTCGGCACGCTTGATATTCGGTGCGGATTTCGTTTGCAGTGATGCTTCCAACCCGAGCGCGGTTTCGTCTGTTTCCGGCTCATATTCGTAAACCTGTTTTAAATTTGCCAAACCGTAAGGTCGCTCCAGGTGATAGTGCAATGTGGGAGACACCGTCTCTGCCTCGCCGTTGTTGCATTGTATATTCGCCGTTTCGCCGCACACGGGAGAGGCGGGATCCGGCACGAGCTTTACAAAGCGGCGGCGGCAATATTCTGTCAATTCTTGCATATCTTCTTTTGAGTAAGCCCCGGTTTCGGGTTTCTTACCGAAATTGGTGTGACTGCATCCGGCACTTTCTTCGGGTAAGTGCCAGCGGAACGCATTGAGTTTGTGCAAAGCGATAAGGTCAATGAATCGTTTCATTTCTTTGACCGTCGGAAAATACCGCCCTGTGTCGAGCATAAATCCGCGGTATGTATAGCGCGGTTTGTCTTCAATAAACATATCGGGGATTTGTCCCATCCCCTGCAAAAGCAGTTGCTTTAAAGTTTGTAATCCGTAAAAGATGCCCGCATCGGTCTTGCCGTAGATGAAAACGCTTCCGTCGCGGCAGACGAGCCGATACCCTTCCGCATTTTCAATTTCATCGGTAGTTTTCAGCAGAATGGCGTTTTCGGTGTTCTCGTTGTCGCGGTGAATGCGAATATCGAACTGCTTTTTCACAAAGTCGCGAAATTCATCAATATACGGCGCTTTGGTTATGGTGGTGTCGGGCGTGAGCGTGAAACAGGTTTTTCCACCCGTAATAATGATTTCATTCGGCTGCGGAACAATATTGAACATAAACTTCCTCCGAAACGGACACGATTTTACAATTCCGTACATTCTAAAAACATTATAACAAAGAACCGCCAAAATCACAACAGAAAATATGGAAAACTTTTGCAGGTGATTTTTGTCGCTCTTGTTTGCGCAACCAAAGTGTGCTATGCTATGTATACCACTTAAAAAATGAGAAAATGAAGGGGGAATTTATAAAAGGGTTGAGCCGTTTTGTAAGTGCAATCCATTTATGCATCGTTATGTTACAAATCTTTAAAACAAAATAATCAAATCCGCACGCAGAGCGTTTTATCACGCGCGCATCTTCTGTGGATTTGCATGGAAAAACCCCTCTTGCAAGCAGAATGCTTGTAAGAGGGGTTCGTATTTTCTGCGGTTACCGTTCGGCGAGGGGATTGTATTCTTGTATGTCGGACACGCTTTTGTAAGCGGGGCGAATGATTTTATCCACATTCGTCAGTTCTTCCAACATATGCGCGCTCCAACCGACCACACGCGCCATGGCGAAAATCGGCGTATACAGTTCGGGCGGAATGTCGAGCATACTGTAAACGAAGCCGCTGTAAAAATCAACATTGGGGCTGACGCCTTTGTATATTCTGCGGCGCTCGGCAATCACCTGCGGCGCAAGGCGGGCAACGGTGCTGTAAAGGGCGAAATCCTCATCTCTGCTCTTTTCGTGCGCCAATTTTTCCACAAAACTTTTAAAGACTTCCGCACGCGGGTCGGAAACGGAGTATACCGCATGTCCCATACCGTAAATTAAGCCTTTCTTGTCAAACGCTTCCCGCGCCACCAATTTTTCCAAATAATGTCGCACCGCGTCCTCATCTGCTGTATCGCGGACGTGTTTCTTCAAGTCGCGCATCATTTCCACGACTTTGATGTTCGCACCGCCGTGTTTCGGCCCTTTCAAAGAACAAAGCGCCGCTGCCATAACGGAAAAGGTGTCTGACCCCGAAGAAGCGACCACATGTGTGGTAAACGACGAGTTGTTGCCGCCGCCGTGTTCCATATGCAAAATCAACGCAATATCCAAAACCTGCGCTTCCAATGCGGTGTAGGCTTTGTCGGGGCGCAACAGGCGCAGAATGTTTTCTGCCGTGGACAGTTTCGGGTCGGGGCGGTGAATATACAAACTGTCGTTGCATACATAATGGTTATATGCCTGATATCCGTATACCGACAGCATCGGGAACCGGCTGATGAGCGACAAACATTGCCGCAAAACGTTTTCGGGGCGCATATCCGACGGGTCACTGTCATACGCCGAAAGCGTTAAAACACTGCGGGTTAAAGAATTCATAATATCTTTGCTCGGCGCTTTCATCACCACATCGCGCACAAAATTGGTCGGCAAGCACCGAAGCGCCGCCATAATATCGCAGTATTCCGCCAGCTCCTGTTCGTTCGGCAAATGCCCGAACAGCAAAAGGAAAGATGTTTCTTCAAACCCGAAGCGATTTTCGGCAATGCAGCCACCCACAAGTTCTTTCACATTGATGCCGCGATAGCGCAATTCGCCCGCACACGGTTCTTTGCCGTTTTCGGTTTCGTTGTAGGACTTTATGGCGGAAATGGTGGTAAGCCCCGCCAAAACGCCCGTACCGTTTTTGTCGCGCAAGCCGCGTTTGACGTTGAAGTGCTCAAACAGTTCCGGCTCAATGCGACTGCAAGCCACATTTTGCGCCGCCATACGGTCGGTGTATTCCAAAATGTCGGATTTGTGTATCTTTTTCATTGTAAAGTCTCCTTTTGAAACAGGTCAGCGAATCTCTCGCGAATATTTCCAATGTATCCATTCTACCCCTATTATACAGAGCCATTTTTTTCCGTGTCAACCGAAAAAATGTAAATAAACTATTAACTATCATATTTTTGTTGACAAAATTCGCCTTTATAATGTATAGTTGATTTGAATTTTTACAATAGGAAGCGATTGGAATGTCCGACTCCGTTTCAAAAGAAACTGCTGAGATACTGACGGAATTGATTTTTCGGTTTTACGGTGCGTGCCAACGCCACCCGCCCACTTTGCAGGGACCGAGAATCCACTCCCACGGCTTTCATATTCTGTATTTGCTTGCGCGTGCACACGAAAAACGTTTGCCGATGAGTTTTTTGCTGACGGAATTGCAAATGACCAAACAGCAAATGTCGAAATTGCTGAACGAGTTAGAAGAATTGCAGTTTATTGAACGCGTGCGCACGGGACGCGACCGCCGCAATGTGTCGATTCATTTAACAGAGAAAGGCGGCGCGTATTTTGCTGCTTGTTCCGCCGCGGTTTCCGATGCGATTGCAACGGGAATCCGAAAACAGCCGGCAGAAAAAACCGAATTGCTCCACAGTTTGCTTTTGTTGCTGACAGAAGGCTCTTAAACAACCAAAAAATGAAAACCGCTGATTTGCATTGCACAAATCAGCGGTTTTTTCTGTATTTTACAATTAAAATAAGCCCGAAACATTGCCGTCATCGTCAACATCGATTTTATATGCGGCAGGTGTTTTCGGAAGACCGGGCATCGTCATAATATCGCCCGTAAGCGCAACCACGAAGCCTGCGCCCGCCGACAGGCGCACATCCCGAACGGTTAAAGTGAAGCCTTCGGGCTTGCCCAACAGCGCGGGATTATCCGACAGCGAATACTGTGTTTTCGCAACGCAAACGGGTAAATCGCCTTTTTGGAGCGCTTCGATTTCCGCAAGGGATTTTTTCGCTTGCGCAGTAAAGGTCACGCCGTCTGCACGGTAAATCTCTTTGGCAATCGTTTCCAATTTTTCGGGAATGGAAAGCGCGGTATCATACAGCGGGTGGTAATCGGACGGCTTTTCTTCGACGGTTTTTACAACTTTTTCTGCCAAATCCTTGCCGCCTTCACCGCCTTTTGCGAATACCTCGGTTAAGGAAACTTCAACACCCATTTCGCGGCAAAAATCCTCAATCACGGTGATTTCCGCTTCGGTATCCGTGCCGAACCGATTGATGGCAACCACGGCAGGCACACCGTATTTGTGCATATTTTCAATGTGGGTTTTTAAATTCACAATGCCTTTTTTGAGTGCCTCCACATTTTCTGTCCCGAGGTCGGCTTTCTGCACGCCGCCGTTGTATTTGAGTGCGCGAATGGTCGCCACAATCACGATACAGGCGGGGCGAAGTCCCGCAAAACGGCATTTGATGTCCAAAAACTTCTCCGCGCCGAGGTCTGCACCGAAGCCCGCTTCGGTAATGCAGTAATTCGCCAGTTTCAGCCCCAATTTGGTTGCTGTCACGGAGTTACACCCGTGCGCAATGTTTGCAAACGGTCCGCCGTGCATCAGCGCGGGGGTGTTTTCAAGCGTTTGCACCAAATTCGGTTTGATTGCATCTTTCAAAAGTGCCGCCATGGCGCCCACGCATTGCAAATCACGGGCAAATACAGGCGCACCCGAATAAGTGTATGCCACAAGAATATCGCCGAGCCGCTTTTTGAGGTCGCTCATATCCGTTGCGAGGCACAAAATTGCCATAACCTCGCTTGCCACGGTAATCATAAAATTGTCCTCGCGCGCAACGCCGTTTACCTTGCCGCCCAAGCCTACAATGACATTGCGAAGTGCGCGGTCGTTCATATCCAGACAGCGTTTGAACAGGATTCTGCGCGGGTCAATACCCAATTCGTTGCCCTGTTGCAAATGGTTGTCAATCACGGCGCAAAGCAGGTTGTTTGCCGCCGTAAGCGCGTGCATATCGCCCGTAAAATGCAGGTTGATATCTTCCATCGGAACAACTTGCGCATAGCCGCCGCCTGCCGCGCCGCCTTTTACGCCGAACACAGGGCCCATAGAAGGCTCGCGCAGGGCAATTACAGCGTTTTTGCCGATTTTATGCATCGCTTCGCCCAAGCCTACGGTGACGGTGGTTTTGCCCTCGCCTGCGGGCGTCGGATTGATGGCGGTGACCAAAATCAACTTGCCGTCGGGACGGTTTTTGTATTTTTCGCAAAGGGAAAGCGGCAATTTCGCCTTGTATTTCCCGTAAAGTTCCAAATCGTCTGCGTCGATAGAAAGTTTTTCGGCGATTTTCGTAATCGGCTGCATTTCTGCCGCCTGTGCAATTTCAATATCGAATAACATCGGTTATTTCCTCCCGCAAATGGTATCTAAATGATTTTTGGTCGCTTCTGCCCAAGCGTAACCTTGCATATATTCTCCCGAATAACTCTCCATTGCCGCCCGGTCTTTTTGCAACAGCGCGTACAAATCACAACTGAATTTGTCGGTGTCTACGCTGCGCTGATTGCGCACGTCAATGAGAATATCGGAAATGCCTGCGTCCGCCAAAGAAACGCGCAGACTTTTTAAAACCTTTCTGAAAAGTGACTGCACCGTGTCATCGTAATCGCGGTCGGGCCAAAGCATCGAAATCGCGTTTTCGGTGCTCACCGAGCCGCCGCGGCGGTCAACAAGCAACGCCAACAGTTCTTTTGCTTTACTGCCCGAAAAATAGACGGGTTTATTTTGCACGAACACATCGAAATACCCGAAGGTTTTTATCCGCACACCTTGCGCGGGGGATTGGGACAGTTGCGCGGACGCCTTTTCGATTTCGTGGCGAATCATATCTTCGGAGAACGGCT
>DAVZHM010000079.1:0-8861 GCA_052273845.1 Candidatus Fimenecus sp.
ATCCTCGGTTCCTACTCTTGGGCTCGGTTCCTACTCTCTCTCCTCGATTTTAAACGAAGCAATGCCGAGGTCCGAAAGGGTACGGACATATTCGATTAACGACAAATCTTTCAAACTCAAATCGTGCCCTGTGCCGCCCTGTACCGCAAAAGCCAAACGGCAAGGCTGGGCACAAAGTCCGCGGTTACCGCTGCGCGAGCCGAGCATGGCGCTCAAAAGACACTGCCCCGACACGCACATACATTGCGCGCCATGGATGAACATTTCAAGGTCCAAAGGCTTGTCCTTTGCCAAATCGGCAATTTCCTCTTTGGAAAGTTCCCGCGGTAATACTGCGCGGGAAAATCCGCGCTCCGCAAGCAAACGCAACCCCGCTTTGGAGCCGACGGACATTTGCGTAGACGCGTGTTTTTCCATATCGGGGCAAAGTTCGCGCGCCAAACGCAACGCGCCCAAATCCTGCAAAATAAGCGCATCTGCCGCAACGCGACAGGTACGCTTTAAAGTTTCTTTGAATTTTTCCGTTTCACCGTCGCCGACAAGTGTGTTGAGCGTAATGTGAAACCGCACGCCGTGCAAGCGGCATTCTTCTGCCGCCGCAGTGAGCGCGTCACCTTGGAAATTGTCGGCATTTCTGCGCGCGTTAAACTCCCCTGTGCCGAAATACACAGCATCGGCGCCCGTGCGCACCGCCGCTTTTAACGCGTCAAAACTGCCGCACGGTGCCAAAATTTCTGCATTAGTTTTCTTCATTTTGCGAGAATAAATTGATTTGGGCGGACTTTGCTTTCGCCTCGGTACGAATACGGTCAATTTCGCGCTTATAGAAATCCCGTTCGGTCTGTGCTTCGGAGGCGTCTTTTAAATAATCCTTGATTTGGTCGCGGTAGCCTTCTGCCGCCGCTTCCGCTTTTTTTGCTTTATCGGCAAATTCAATCGCCACAAGCACCGCCGCCTGATTGGTAGACATAAACGGATTTGCGCCTTGCATTTCTTTCATTTTCTCGTCAATTTCCGCCGCGAGTTCGTTGGTATATTCCGTTGTTTCGTCGGTAATCAGCGAATAGGTAACGCCTGCGATATTGACTCTAACCTTATTCTTTTCCATATTCCAGCACCTCTTATGAGAAAATTCGCGTTCTTTTTCTCTATTATATCGGAATTTTCAAAAAACTGCAACCTATATGTTGCCGCATTTTACTTCGCTGCCAAGTATTCGAGCGCTTTTTTGTATCCCGCAAACCCAAGGCCGATGAAATGCGCTTCACAGGCAAGCCCCGCGTAAGAAACTTTGCGGAAATCCTCGCGCGCATTGACATCGGAAATATGTACTTCAACTGTGGGCAACCCGACCGCCTTTAACGCGTCCAAAATGGCAATGCTTGTGTGCGTATATGCCGCAGGATTGATGATAATGCCGTCAAACTGCCCGAGCGCTTCCTGAATTTCATCGACAATTTCGCCCTCGTGGTTGGATTGGAAGCACTCCACCTGACAGTCAAGTTCTGCCGCCCATTCCTCGATAAGCGCCACCAAAACTTCGTAGGTTTCGCCACCATAAATTTCCGGCTCGCGCACGCCGAGCATATTGAGATTCGGCCCGTTGATTACAAGAATATCTTTCATCTTTCATATACCTCCAAAATACGGTCTGTGACCGTTTGAATACTACCGTTACCGTCCGCTTCAAAGTCGCACACGCTTCTGTATAACGGCAGACGGTGCGCGAACATTTCCGACAAACTGTTTGTCTGCGAAAGCGGTCTGCCGTCGATGGGCAGTACCGCAACATCGCGGTTGATAAATACCACAAGGCTGTTTTGTCTGAGAATGTCGTGATTTTCGGGGACGGTTACCGCGCCGCCGCCCGTGGCGATGACCGCGCCGCTTTGGCGGCACAAATCAAAGAGTACTTCGGTTTCCAACCGCCGAAATCCCGCTTCGCCGCTTTCTTTAAAAATTTCGGGAATGGATTTGCCCGCGCGCTGCACAATTTCGGCATCCGCATCGAAAAACGGACGCGAAAGGCGAGAAGCCAACGCTTTGCCGACGGTGGATTTCCCGCAGCCGGGCATACCGACCAACACAATATTTTTCATTTGCCGTGACAGTTGTGCGTAAATCGCATCGTTTTTGCCGTCGTCAATCGCGGTATTTAAAAACAGTTCCGCCGCGCGTTTCGCCTGCGCCACCAGCATCGTCAGCCCCGAAAATGCGGGAATCCCCCGTTTTTCGGCATCCAAAATCAATTTTGTTTTCTGCGGATTGTAAACAATATCCAACACACCCGAAAGATGCGTAAAGCCCGCAAGCGACAGCGGCGACTGCAAGTTGTTCGGGTACATTCCCACGGGCGTGGTGTTGACAATCAAATCCGCGTCATAATGCTTTTCGATATTTTGATAATTGTTTTCTCCCGTGCGGGAAATAGAAATCACTTCGCGTGCGCCAAGGTCGCAAAGCACCTTTTTCACAGGCAGTGACGCGCCGCCCGTGCCCAAAACCAACGCTTTTTTGTTTTTGACATCAATCCCGCTTCGGCGGACAAGATACAAAAAGCCGTCATAATCGGTATTGTCGCCGCGCAAAGTGCCGTTCGGCAAAACGGTCACGGTATTGACCGCGCCAATCACCTTCGCGTTTTCGGAAAGTTCCGAAAGATACGGCATAACCGCCTTTTTATAAGGAATGGTAACATTCAATCCTTCAAAATCGCGCTTTTTCAAAAATTCGCCCAAATTCTCAGGCGCAACCTCAAATAATTTGTACTCGTCAGAACCGAGTTGCTGATGAATTTGCGGAGAGAAACTGTGCCCCAATTTTTCGCCTAATAGTCCGTACATATTTTTCACCTGAAACTAAAAACTGCTTTTGTGTCTTTTATCATAACACAAAAGCAGTTCGTTTTACAGTATTTTTTTATTTTTTCTTCTTGCCGAAAAAGCCTTTTTTCTCTGACTCGTTGCGCCCGAGGTATGCCGTTTCGTTGCCGAAGGCTTTGTCGAGTTCAACAAGCAACTGTTTTTGCTCCTCGTTCACTTCGCGCGGTACATCCACGATCACGCGCACAAGTTCATCGCCGCGCCCGCGGTTGTTCAGGCTCTGAATGCCGCGCTCTTTCAGTTTAAAGACATCGCCCGACTGCGTACCGGCGGGAATGTTGTATTTCACCTTGCCGTCAAGCGTGGGAACTTCCAAAGCGCAACCGAGTGCCGCCGCGGCAAAACTTACGTGCATTTCCACCCAAACATTGTAGCCGTCGCGCTCAAAAATCGGGTGCGGACGCACATTGACCGCCACGCGCAAATCGCCTGCGGGACCGCCGTTGACGCCTTTATTCCCCTGCCCTCTCGCGTTAATGACCTGACGGTCATCAATGCCTGCGGGGATTTTGACCGTGATTTTAACGGGCTTGCGAATCCGCCCCGCCCCACGGCATTTTTTACAGGGATTGTCGATGATCGTGCCTTTACCGCCGCAACGCGAACACGCTTTTTGCGTTTGAATCACGCCGAACGGCGTACGCTGTTGGCTTGTGACCTGCCCTCTGCCGCCGCAATCGGGGCAGGTTTTGGGCGAAGACCCCGCAGCCGCGCCGCTGCCGTGGCATTCGTCGCAGACTTCAATTCTGCGAAATTCCACTTCGCGCTCGCAACCTTTTGCCGCTTCTTCAAACGAAACGGTTACGCTTGCCTGCGCGTCACTGCCGCGTTGGGGTGCATTGGGGTTGGCGCTGCCGCCACCGAATCCGCCGCCGAAAATATTGCTGAAAATATCGCCGAGGTCAAAGTCCATACCGCCGAAACCGCCGCCGTAACCGCCCTGCCCTGCGCCGTAGTTCGGGTCCACACCGGCGTGACCGAAACGGTCATATTTCGCCTTTTTCTCGGCATCGGAAAGCACTTCGTAAGCCTCGTTGGCTTCCTTGAATTTTTCTTCCGCTTCCTTATCACCGGGGTGCAGGTCGGGATGGTATTGTTTCGCTGTCTTTCGATAGGCTTTTTTGATTTCGTCCTCCGTGGCGTTTTTGTCCACGCCGAGGACTTCGTAATAATCGCGTTTGTCTGCCATATAAGTAGCTCCCTAAAAATCGGGTTACGGCAGAACTTCCCCGAAGGGAAGCCCTGCCTGTTCAAAAATCTTTATTCTACGTCGGTGTAGTCGGCTTCGTAGTAACCGTCGTCACCTTTTTGCTGTGCGCCGCCCTGCGCGCTTGCATCACCTGCTGCGCCGCCTGCCGCCTGTGCCTGTGCCGCCGCAGCCTGATACATCGTTTCGGCAACTTTGTTGAACTTTTCAGTCAGTTCGTCTTTCTTCGCTTTGATGTCGTCCATATTGTCGCCCTTCAAAGCTTCTTTCAAAGCGTCAATCTTCGACTGAATTTCAGACTTGTCACCCTCGGGGATTTTGTCGCCGTTTTCTTTGATAATCTTTTCGCACTGATACACCATTTGGTCCGCTTCGTTGCGGGTATCAATGGATTCTTTGCGCTTCTTATCCTCTGCCGCATACTGCTCGGCTTCTTTTACCGCCTTTTCCACATCGTCTTTCGACATATTGGTCGAAGAAGTGATGGAGATGGACTGCTCTTTCTGTGTGCCGAGGTCTTTTGCGGAAACATGCACAATGCCGTTGGCATCAATATCGAATGTGACTTCAATCTGCGGCACGCCGCGCGGTGCGGGCATAATGCCGTCGAGGTGGAACACACCTAAAGTCTTGTTATCTTTTGCAAATTCGCGTTCGCCCTGCAAAACATGTACTTCTACCGAAGTCTGATTGTCTGCCGCGGTGGAGAAGATTTGGCTCTTCTTCGTGGGGATGGTGGTGTTTCTCTCGATAATCTTGGTGGAAACGCCGCCCATCGTTTCAATACCCAACGAAAGCGGAGTAACGTCCAAAAGCAAAATGCCTTCGACATCGCCGCCGAGCACGCCGCCCTGAATTGCCGCACCGACTGCAACACATTCATCGGGGTTGATGCCCTTGAACGGCTCGTGACCCATATAGCTCTTAATGGCTTCCTGCACAGCGGGGATTCTCGAAGAACCGCCGACCATCAAAACCTTATTGATTTCGGAAGCCTGCAAGCCGGAGTCTTTGAGTGCCTGACGGACGGGGCCCATGGTAGCCTCAACCAAATCCGCGGTCATTTCGTTGAATTTCGCGCGGGTCAAAGTGGTTTCCAAGTGTTTGGGGCCTGTGGCGTCCGCCGTGATGAACGGAAGGCTGATTTGCGAAGTGGTCACGCCGGACAGTTCGATTTTCGCCTTTTCTGCCGCTTCTTTGAGTCTCTGCATTGCCATTTTGTCCGAACGCAGGTCAATGCCCTGTTCTTTTTTGAATTCGTCTGCCAACCAATCAATGATGCGTTGGTCGAAATCGTCGCCGCCCAAGCGGTTGTTACCGGCAGTTGCCAAAACTTCCTGCACGCCGTCGCCCATTTCGATAATGGAAACATCGAACGTGCCGCCGCCGAGGTCGTAAACCATAACTTTTTGGTCGTCCTCTTTATCAATGCCGTAAGCAAGTGCCGCGGCTGTCGGCTCGTTGATGATACGCTTGACTTCCAAACCCGCGATTTTGCCCGCGTCTTTGGTTGCCTGACGCTGTGCGTCGGTGAAGTATGCGGGAACGGTGATAACCGCTTCCGTCACCTTGCCGCCGAGGTAGCTTTCCGCATCGCTTTTCAGTTTTTGCAGAATCATTGCGGAAATTTCCTGCGGGGTATAGTTTTTACCGTCAATCGAAACTTTATAATCCGAACCCATATGGCGTTTGATAGAGGAAACGGTGCGTTCGGGGTTGGTGATTGCCTGACGTTTTGCGACCTGACCGACCATTCTTTCGCCATCTTTCGAGAACGCCACAACGGACGGGGTAGTTCTTGCGCCCTCTGCGTTTGCGATAACCACAGGCTCGCCGCCTTCGATAACCGCTACGCAGGAATTGGTTGTACCTAAGTCAATACCGATTACTTTTGCCATGATAAATGCCTCCAATAGAATTAAAATCCATATATGTCAATTTAATTTACGACTTTTACGACCGCCGGCCGCAAAATCTTATCGCCTAATTTATAGCCCTTTGAGAATACTTCGACAACCGTGTTTTCGGGTTGTGCTTCGTCCTCAATGTGCATCACCGCGCTGTGGATATTCGGGTCGAACGTCTCATTTGCCTCGCCGAAACTTTCCACACCGAGTTTTTTGAAGATTTCCGTGAACTGATTGAAAATCATATCCACGCCCTTTTGGTAATCTTCCAAAGAAGCCTGTTTATTGCCCGCCGCACGCTCAAAATTGTCAAGCACGGGAAGCAATTCGGTCAATACCGATGCTTTGCTGTCCTGATAGGCTTGCTCTTTTTCGCGCACGGAGCGCTTGCGGTAATTGTCATACTCCGCCAAGGTGCGTAAGAACTTGTCGTTTGCGTCTTTTAAGTTGTTTTCAAGTTCCTGCAATTTTTGCTCGGCTTCGCTTGCTTCGTCCGCAGCCGTTTTGACAGCTTCGGCTTCTTGCTCTGCCGCTTTGGTCTTTTCGTCTTTTGCCATACCGTTATTCCTCCACATTGTCGGAAAGAATTTTTCCGACGATTTCCGTTAAGTACCGAAGACTCGGGATAAGCCTTGCGTAATCAATTCGTGTGGGACCAATAAGCCCCAAGGTGCCGCTTTGATGCCCCGCGATTTCGTAATTGCCGAAAATCATACTGGAATTCTGCAATTCGCGGAAGCGGTTTTCATCACCGATAAGCACGCGCAGGTTGCCGGTTTCGGGGGCGCTTTGATGCCCCGAAAAGATTTGCCCAAGCGGCTCGGCACGGCGCAGGAATTCAATCAATTCATACGCGTTCTGCTCATATTCCTTATAGCCGAGCAAATTACTTTGCCCTTCGAGCAAAAGTTCCGTGCGTTCGGTCATTGCCGCCACATCGGCGAGCGCCACCAAAAGCGGCGTCATTTCCAAAGATTTTTCGCCGAGCGAAACGGCAAGCGTTTGAATTTTGGCGATGTGCATTGCCGCGGCGGGTTTTCCGATGAAATTCGCATTGACAATGTTGTAAAAACTTTCCGCCATATCCACGGTGATTTCGCTCAAGGTTTTGCAAACGCGGCTTTTGAGAATGCCCGAAGAAGTCAGCATCACAATCATCGCGGTGCGTGTGCCGATAGGCACCAATTCCACGCGCCGCACCACAGCCGCCTCATCGGCAGGCGTGGTAGACACCGCCGCACAGCGTGTCATTTCCGCCAAAATGTCGCCCGCGCTTTCGAGCACCTTTTGCGTGTCGCCCGAAACATTTTGCAGTTTCAGGTCAATCAGCCGTTTTTCGTCGGGAGAAAGCTCATACCGCCCCATCAGGTTGTCAACATAATAACGGTAGCCCGCGCTTGAGGGGACGCGCCCCGCGGAAGTATGCGGCTGTTCGAGCAGCCCCAAATTCACGAGTTCCGCCATTTCGTTGCGTATGGTCGCCGAGGAGACTGCCAAATCGGGTAGGGCGGCAAGCGTTTTGGAACCGACCGGCTCGCCTGTGGCAATATACCGTTCCACAATAGCGGCAAGCAGTTTCTTTTTGCGTTCCGAAAGTTCCATAAACACCACCCGTTTCTGAATTTAGCACCGTTAGCACTCTTGTATGCCGAGTGCTAACTTACAATATATACTATACAATTAGGTTGCCGTTTTGTCAATCATTTATTTGTAAACAATTTGTTAAATAGCCTTTTCTTGCTTATAATTTTAAATTTTTCCTTGCGCGGTGTACTGTGTATGGTAAAATAAAATACAATGCAAATGAACAGAGGTGTTATCAATGATATGGATTTGGATTTTGGCGGTGCTGTTGGTGCTCGCGTTGGTCTTTTTATTTCTGCTTGCCGCTTCGGTGGAAAAGGTCGCATTCGGCAAACGGTGCGAGGGAAATCCCCAGTTGCAATATTTCACCGCTGCAGATTTTGAAAATTTGGACGCCGAACCCGTGGCATTTCCGGGCAACCGCGGGCAAACCTTACGCGGCAACCTTTACAAAGAACACGGCAAAACAGCGTTTTCTGCTCTGCTGATATTTGTGCACGGTATGGGCGGCGGACATTTGAGTTACACCACGGAACTCGATTTTTTTGCGAAACACGGTTTTTTGGTGCTGAGTTACGACAACACAGGCACGATGGCGTCTGACGGGAAATCCCTTGTCGGTATGCCACAGGCGGTTTCCGATGTAAAAAGCGCGTTGCAGTTTGCAAAAACGGACCCGCGCACAAAAGATTTGCCCATACTGCTCGTAGGGCATTCCTGGGGCGCATACGCCGTTTGCCGTGCGGCAAAAGATGCCGATGTGAAAGGCGTGCTTGCCTTTTCTGCGCCCGACGATGTCCCCGAATTGCTTTGCGCACAAGGCGCGGCACAAACGGGCAAAAATCTCGGATTTTTAAAGCCGTTTTTGCGGTCCTATGCGCGTTTGCGTTTCGGCGGCGCGGCGGCAAAGCGCACTTCTGCTCTGCTTTCGGAATGTACCGCGCCCGTTCTGCTTTTGCACGGCGAAAAAGACGCGCTTGTCCCCCTCAAAAACGCCGCGGCGGCGGCAGACTGCCTGCGCGGGAAATCCAATATCCGCACAAAGATTTATCCCGACAAACAGCACAATGTTTACGCGAGCAAAGAAGCGGAACTTTATATTGCCGAAGCCTTTGAGAAACTCGGCGTGCTTTCGCAAAACGAGAACGGCACAGCGCAATGTGCCGAATATGCCAAAACGCTGGATTTTCGCAAAATGTGCGAAGAAGATGCGGCGGTGATGGATACTGCTCTGCAATTCTTGAACCGTTGTATTTCCTAAAAGCCTTGCTTGTACCCTTT
>DAVZHM010000080.1:0-8638 GCA_052273845.1 Candidatus Fimenecus sp.
ATTTTCTCGCATATCCATTATAACAGATATTTTAAACTCTGCACTATATCTTTTTGGTTTATTTCCTTTCTTTCCCATAAAAAATGCACCTCCAAAAGTGTCTAACTTTTGGGGTGCATATCAGCCCGATGTGCTTTTTTATAAACTGAAACTTATTTCAACATGCTTGCGATTTCTGCTGCGAAATCGTCTTCTTTCTTTTCAATGCCTTCGCCCTTTGCATAACGAACAAAGCCGGTAACTTTGATGTCTGCACCGAGTTCTTTCGCAACTTTTGCAACATACTGTGCAACGGAAAGGTCGCCGTCTTTCACGAATGCCTGGTCAAGCAAGCAGTTCTCTTTGTAATACTTGCCGATTTTGCCGTCCACGATTTTAGCAAGAACCTGTTCGGGTTTGTTTGCCATTTTCGGGTCTTCTTTCATCTGTGCAATGAGAATGGATTTTTCTTTTGCCAAGACTTCTGCGGGTACGCTTGCTTCGTCAAGATAAGACGGATTCATTGCCGCAACCTGCATAGCAACATCCTTGCCCATTACATCAAATTCGGGGTTCGCTGCAGTTGCGTCGTCGGTATCAAAAGTAATCATAACGCCAACGGTGCCGCCTGCATGGATATAAGTGGAAACATGACCTTCCGCCAAAGCGAATCTACGGACTTTCATATTTTCACGAAGTGCAAGGAACACTTCCTGTACTTCTTCTTCAACGGTTTTGTCGGAGCCAACAGCCTTAACCTTCAACAAAGCATCAACATCGGCAGGTTTCGTCGCAACAACGGTCTTCGCAACCTTATTTGCAAGTGCTACGAAGGGCTCGCCTTTCGCAACAAAGTCGGTTTCGCAGTTGATTTCAACCAAAGCGCCGCAAGTTGCATCGCTGTATGCTGCAACAACGCCTTCAGCCGCCACTCGACCGGCTTTTTTCGCCGCAGAAGCAAGACCTTTTTCTCTCAAAATATCAATTGCCTTGTCCATGTCGCCATCGGACTCAACAAGTGCTTTTTTACAATCCATCATGCCGACGCCTGTTTTCTCACGAAGCGCCTGAACATCTTTTGCAGTAAATGCCATAATTATTTCCTCCTAAATCTTTTAAAGTATGCCCGCACCGTTTAGCAGCGCGGGCATATGGTGATTACGCTTTATTCAGCAGCTTCTTCAGCGGGTGCTTCTTCTGTTTCAGCAGTAGCGCCCTGCATACCCTGTCTGCCTTCGATAACTGCATCTGCCATAGCGCCTGCAATCAATTTAACTGCACGAATGGCGTCGTCGTTACCGGGGATGACATGGTCGATTTCATCGGGATCGCAGTTGGTATCAACAATAGCAATAATCGGAATACCGAGTTTCTTTGCTTCCGCAACAGCGATTCTCTCTTTGCGCGGGTCAACAATGAACATAGCAGCGGGCTGCTTTTTCATTTCGGTAATACCGCCCATGAATTTTTCCAATTTTTCGATTTCGAGTTCGAGTTTAGCCGCTTCTTTTTTCGGCAACATATCGAAAGTACCGTCAGCGCGCATAGCCTGCAGCTGACCGAGTCTCTTAATTCTTCTTTTGATGGTGCTGAAGTTGGTCAACATACCGCCGAGCCAACGAGCGTTAACATACGGCATGCCGCAACGCTGTGCTTCTTCTTTAATGGAATCCTGTGCCTGCTTTTTCGTGCCGACAAACAAGATTTCGTTGCCCTCAGCAGCGATGTCACGGACGACCATATAGGCCTCTTCCAATTTTTTAACGGTTTTCTGCAAGTCAATGATGTAGATACCGTTTCTTTCTGTGAAGATGTACTCCGCCATTTTGGGGTTCCATCTTCTGGTCTGGTGACCGAAGTGTACGCCTGCTTCGAGCAGTTGTTTCATGGATACGACTGACATAAAAAAATTCCTCCTTATTTTTGCCTCCGCACGGCTCAACTTAACGGCAAGACATAAAATGCAATTTTACCGTAATCCCCGTGCGTGTGAATTGCGAAAGCATTATACCACTCACAGTAAAAATTTGCAAGTCTTTTTTTCTAATCCGAGAAAATATTTTTTTGCAGCGCAAAAAGGCGTTTCTTTCGCGCTTCGGTGGCGGTTTCCTCGAGCTGAAAAACTCCGTTTGCATCGGTATAGACTACATTCCCCTCCCGAACAGCAAACGCAAAGTTTGAAAGTGGAACATTCTGAAATGTTTTGTCAGGACATTCCAAAACAGCCAAATCCTGTTCAATGCGGTCCACAATGTAAGTTTCCATATCAGTTCTCCGTTTCTACACTGATGCTTTTGCCATCGGAAGTCACAACAATATTTCCGTTTCGGTCGGTGCGGCGGTAATCAATGCCAAAATCGTCTAACCGTTTCAATATGGTTTCGCTCGGATGATTATAGGCATTATTTTCCCCGCAGGAAATAATGGCCAACTGCGGTTTAACCGCTGTAAGATACCCCGCAGAGGAAGAGGTTTTGCTTCCGTGATGCCCAAGTTTGATGACATCTGCCTGCAAAGGAAATCCTGCGTCCAGAATATCCTGCTCGGATTCTTTTTCAGCATCTCCTTGGAACAAAAAAGCAGTATCCCCGTAAACAAAACGCACGACCACAGAGGAATTGTTGACATCTTCATAATCTTTGTTCGGTGCAAGCACCGTAAAACTGCAAGCGGACAGCGTATAACTGTTTCCGGGTTTTGCGGCAATGATTTTTGCCTCGGAGTCGGAAAGAGCATACAGCAAATCTTCGTAGATTTTAGAGGTCGGCATATTTGCCTCTGAATATTTCGGCATAATCACATTATACACTGTATAGTTTTCGAGAATTTTTGCAGCACTTCCGATGTGGTCGGCGTGCGCGTGCGTTAATATGAAATAGTCAATTTCCTTGACATTTTGCGATTGCAAATAGGTGTGAATGGCATCGTAACCATCCACATCGCCTGCGTCGATAAGCACCGTGTCCTCCCCGCAGATAAGCAGTGAGCAATCCGCTTGCCCAACATCAATATAATGTACGGAAAACGGATATTCTTCGGCGTTTACAGCGGAATTTATACCGCTATCCCGAAACAAATCGCCCCAAGAGGGCAGCCCTAACTTCGGGGCGTATGTAATCAGCACAGTAAGAAGAACAAGCACCAAAAGAACAGCTACTTGTGCGATTCTGCCGGTTTTACTTCTTGCGCGAATGCGTTTTGCCATTTTTGTTGCCTCCGTAGCGGGATTTTTGCGAACGGCGGCCGTTCGCGTTGGGTTTTTGTGCGTTTTGCGGATGCAAAGGACGAATTAAGCACTTGTCCGAATATCCGATTAAATCGGCTCTGCTCGCTTTTTTGAGCGCTTCTTCCACCAAAGCACGGTTTTTCGGATTGAAATATTGCATCAAAGCGCGTTGCATGGCTTTGTCGTGCGGATTTTTTGCCACATAAACCGGTTTTAAAGTATATGGGTCAAGTTCCGTATAAAACATCGCCGTAGCGATTGTGCCCGGTGTGGGATAAAAATCCTGCACCTGCTCGGGGTGCAAATGCTCGCGTTTGATGAACAAAGCCAGCTCCACGGCGTCCGAAAGCGTTGCCCCCGGATGCGAGGACATCAAATACGGAACCAAATACTGCTCTTTACCAATTTTTTTCGTATAATCAAAATACTTTTTTGAAAACTGCAAATACGCTTCAATATGCGGTTTGCCCATTTTGTCAAGTACTGCCGCCGAACAATGCTCGGGTGCAACTTTCAACTGCCCGCTGATGTGGTGCTCGACAAGTTCGTGAAAAAAATCATCGTTTTTATCTTGGAGCATATAGTCATAGCGAATCCCCGAACGGATAAACACTTTTTTGATGTTCGGCAAAGCGCGCACCGAGCGCAAAATACCCAAATATTCGGTATGGTCGGCTTTTAAAGCGGGGCAAGCGGCAGGCGCAAGACATTTTTTACCTTTGCAAAGTCCTGCTTTTTCCTGTTTGGCACAGGAAGGATAGCGAAAATTCGCCGTAGGACCACCGATGTCATGAATATACCCTTTGAAATCGGGCATTTGTGTGATGCGCTCGGCTTCTGCAACAATCGATTCTTTGCTGCGCGAGGTAATGTATCTCCCTTGATGAAATGCAAGTGAACAGAAATTGCATGCGCCGAAACAACCGCGGTTTTGGGTGATGGAAAACTTGACTTCCTCAATGCCCGGCACACCGCCGTCTTTTTCATAAATGGGGTGATAGGTACGGCAATACGGCAACGCATAAACCGCGTCCAATTCCTCACGCGTAAGAGGCTCCATAGGCGGGTTTTGGACGAGCATTTGCTTGCCGTGTTTTTGCCGCAGTTGTTTGCCGCGGATATGGTCTTGTTCGTCTTGTTCTATCCGACAGGAAATTGCATATTCGCGCTTGGATTTCAAGACGTTTTCATAAGAAGGGCACTCCGTACAATAGGGCGCTTCTTCTACGGGGACGGCATAGCAAGTGCCGCGAATATCGTGCATGCCTTTTATATCTTCCCCTTGTGCCAGGCGGTCGGCAATTTCTGCCGTCTGCTTTTCGCCCATACCGTAGGATATTAAATCCGCACCCGAATCAAACAGCACGGACGGACGGATTTTATCGTCCCAATAATCATAGTGCGCAAATCGCCGCAAAGAGGCTTCCAATCCGCCGATTACAATCGGAATATCGCCGTAGGCTTCGCGTATTTTTTGGCAATACACAATGATTGCACGGTCGGGACGAAGCCCTGCTTTTCCACCGGGAGAATAGGCGTCTGTACTGCGTTTTTTCTTTGCGACGGTGTAATGTGCCACCATAGAATCAATATTCCCTGCGGACACAAAAAATCCGCATTTCGGACGGCCAAAGCGCATAAAATCCGCCGTTCCATTCGTTTTCGGCTGTGCGAGCACGCCGACTTTGTATCCACGCGCTTCTAAAACACGGGTAATAATCGCCGCACCGAAACTCGGATGATCCACATACGCATCGCCCGAAACATAGACAAAATCCACACTCTCCCAACCGCGTTTTTGCATATCTTCTTTGGAAATCGGTAAAAACTCCATATTAAAAATGGCGCGCACAAAACCGAAAATCGTATTTTGTGCGCGGCTGTTCCTCTCTTAATTTTCTGAATTATCCCTCTGCATCGCCTTGGGTGTCCTCGCTTGCGGCTTCGGAATAATCTTGTGTTGCACCGCCTTGTGCCAGTGCATTCATTTCATACCACTGTTGTTTTGAAATCAAAACTTTACGCGGTTTTGCCCCCTCATAGGGTCCGATTATGCCGCGTTCTTCAAGGTTATCAATGATTCGCGCCGCGCGCGCATAACCGAGTTTCAACTTGCGTTGTAAAAGCGTAGTAGATGCCATTTGCGCATCGACAACCACTTCAATGGCTTTCGGAATCATTTCGTCGGCTTCGCGTTCGACATCCTCGTCGGAAGAGGAAACACCGCCACCGCCTTTTTTCTTGTCTGCGGCGGCTTGACGCTCGATTTCCTGCATAACATCATCATCGTAAGCGGATTGTTCCTGCCCTTTGATGAAATCCACAACGGTTGCCACTTCTTTGTCGGACAAAAAGCACCCTTGAATACGAATGGGTTTTGCAATACCGACAGGATAAAACAGCATATCGCCGTTACCCAAAAGTTTTTCAGCACCGGCAGTATCGATAATGGTTCTCGAGTCGATTTGCGAAGACGTTTTTAAGGAAAGTCGGCTCGGAATATTTGCTTTAATCAAGCCTGTAATTACATCCACAGACGGGCGCTGTGTCGCAATCACCAAGTGCATACCCGCCGCGCGAGCCATCTGCGCCAAACGGCAAATGGAATCTTCAACTTCGTGCGGAGAGGCCATCATCAAGTCAGAAAGTTCGTCGATGAAAATGACGATTTGCGGCAGTTTTTTCTGCCCGATACTTTCGCAAATACTATTGTATCCGCTGATGTCGCGCACATTGTTATCGGAGAACATTTTATAGCGCGTCAGCATTTCGGTAACCGCCCAGGCAAGCGCACCCGAGGCCTTGCGCGGGTCGGAAACCACAGGCACGATCAAGTGCGGAATCCCGTTATACACCGTAAATTCCACTTGTTTCGGGTCAATCATCAACAGTTTGACTTCATCGGGCGTTGCGTTATACAAAATGCTGACAATCATTGCGTTCATGCAAACGGATTTACCGGAACCCGTGGTACCTGCAACCAGCAAGTGCGGCATTTTTGCAAGGTCGGCATATGTACAATTCCCTGCAATATCTTTGCCCAAAGCCACAAACAGTTTGGATTTCGCGGTTTTATATTGCTCTGTATCCACTATCTCACGGAATGTAACCGTTGCACGGTTTTTGTTCGGCACTTCAATGCCCACAGCCGCCTTGTTCGGAATCGGCGCTTCAATACGAATGCCGCCTGCGGCAAGGTTCAAAGCAATATCGTCCGATAAATTGGTAATACGGCTGATTTTTACGCCCGCCGCAGGTTGAATTTCATATCGAGTAACGGAAGGACCGCGGCAAATATCCACAATGCGCGTTTCGACGCCGAAACTTTTTAAGGTATCCACAAGTTTTGTTGCGTTTGCCTTTAATTCATCTTCATATTTTAAATTGCGCGTATTTTTCGGCGCGGCAAGACAAGTAAGCGGCGGTTTTTCGTAGGCTCTTTTCGGTGCTTCTTCGCCTTCGCCTGCCGTTTCGCCGTCTTCAATATGTTTTGCAGAAGATTTTAAGCCGCCCGTCGGTGCAGACGCTTCAGTTTTTTCGTCTTTTTCATCAGTTGTGAATTTTTCTGCCGAAATCGGCACAATCCCGTCCTCAGGTACAGACGGCTTTTGCGCGTCCTCCCCTTTCATCTTATTGATGATATCATCTAAAAGAATCGGTTTTTGTGCCACAGGTTCTTCGGCAGGCAAAAGTTCTGCTTCTGCAAGGTCTTTCTCGTGTTCTTTTTCAGCCGCTTTTTTCTTTTTGGGGAATTTCTTGACTTTTTCATCTGTGGAAATCGGCTCGGGGCCTAAATCCACATCGACATTAAAGTCGCGTTCCTGATGTTTTGTGATTTGTTCAATTTTTTCTTCACGGTAAGCGTTCGCCTTTTGCACGGGTTTTGCTACGCCTTTGAACAGTTTAATCAGGGTGGTTCCGGTCATTAACATAATGCATAAAAACAAAAGGATTAAAACAATCGCAATTGCCGCCGCTTTCCCGCTACCGGTTGCAAGCAGTATAATCCCACCGAAAATCGCACCAACCGCACCGCTGCCGAGGTAAGAGCCATCGAAGCGGTACGCATTATATGCGTCGACAATATCTTCAAAAAAGTCCACTTCACCCGAAAAAGAGAAGATATGTACTGCACTGCAAAGCAAAACAATCAATGCAAGTGCTTCCGCAACTTTAAAACCGACTTTTGTGCCTGCTTTATCAAGCGTAGTCATAATTGCGACATATAAAAGCAACAGCGGAATGACGAACGCCGAAAATCCGAACAGACCAAAAGATAATGTGCGTATACCGCCCCAAATCCCGCCGCCGGGGATAAAAGCAATGCATATTAAAAACAAAGCCACGCAAAACAAGACGATTGCGGCAACCTGTTTTTTTGCCGCAACGCGCTCCGTATTTCGTTTCGCCGCAGAATTCTCACTCTGCGGACGTTTCCCCTTTGTTGAATTGCTTGTTTTTCCCGCCATTTTCGTTCCTCCGATTTATGGTTCGATTTCTTTACGATTGTGTTGTGAAATCATTTGATATAAACTGTCCAAAGCGTCCGAAAGACCGCCCAAACGGTCAATCATACCGCATTCCACTGCGGCGTTTCCGTCAAGCACCGTGCCGACATCAGTAGCAAGTTCGCCCGTAGCCAACATAAATTCCCGAAATTTTTCGGGGGACATTTTGGAATTCCGTGAGACAAAATCCACGATTCGCTCCTGCATTTTCTGAAAATAAGAAAATGTTTGCGGTACGCCCAAAACCAAGCCGTTCATACGCACAGGATGCACCGTCATCGTGGCAGACGGCACAATGAAAGACTGTTTTGCAGAAACCGCCAAAGGCACACCGATGGAATGCCCACCGCCGAGCACCAAAGAGACCGTCGGCGTTTGCATACCACTAATGAGTTCTGCGATAGCAAGTCCTGCTTCAATATCGCCGCCAACGGTGTTCAAAATCACAATCAAACCTTCAATTTCATCGCTTTCTTCAATAGCGACAAGTTGTGGAATGACGTGTTCGTATTTCGTAGTTTTGTTTTGCGGGGGCAGTATATAATGCCCTTCGATTTGCCCGATGATGGTCAAACAATGAATAAAATGCCCGTCTTTTTCCACGGTGATAGAACCCGTCTCCACAATTTGACGGATGGAAGAAAGCGAACGCGTTTCCTCCTCTTGTTCCTCCGACTCGGATTCATCAAGGCCGTTGGCATTTTGCAAAAACGTGCCGAACAGTTTGGTATTTTTTTCTTTTTTCATATTGCATCCCTCCGAAAATATGTATTTAGTATTTCCGAAGCGTGTGCGAATATTTTTCGCAAAATATTGTATCACAAAACTCTCCGTTACGCAATATTTGTTTATTCATACCAATATAAAAAATTGTAGGATTACAATAGATGTGTTACAGTAGCAAATAAAAAAAGAAGTGACGAAT
>DAVZHM010000081.1:0-8302 GCA_052273845.1 Candidatus Fimenecus sp.
GGACGTTTAGCTCAGTTGGTAGAGCATTCGCTTGACGTGCGAAGGGTCAGCGGTTCGAGTCCGTTAACGTCCACCAGCAAAAAGCCATTTTTGTTAAAAACAAAAATGGCTTTTTTTAATGCTAACTACTTTACAGATGATACACACTTTATGTATGGAAGAACGGGTACTTATTCCCTATTTTATCTGAAACATCGTATTGAGCAACAGAAGCAGTATGACCGCCGGAGTACCGCCGAGGGCGGAAACCGCCAAATGCCCCCAATTCAGCGCCAAATGCACGCCGAAAAATCCGCCGACAAAATTTACGGCAAAAAATGCGGCAAGCCCTTGCAATGCCGTAAGCAAGAGCACGGCAAAAAATCGTTTTGTTTTAAGCATTGCAAGCAATATAATCAATCCCGAAAAAATTAAGGAAAAATAAATCCATCCGTTCATTTTTGTCCTCCCTTTTATTTCAATATATGTCGAACACTATGCAAAATATGCTGCGATTATTTGCGCTTTTTCGGAATATACTGAAAAAAAGGGAGGTTTTTTTATGGCACAGAATCCGAACACCTACGAGCAATTTTGCAAACACAAAAACAAAAACGTTCTGTTTGAGGAACGTTTTGACAAGGACGGCACGCACAGTATTCTTTGCAAACACAAGGTAGATTGCGACGCCGAGGACTGCGTTTGCATAGAAAGGCTTCGCAAAAGCATTCAGAATGCCAAAAATTATAAAAGTTTTCAAAAATAATCGGAAACGGTTGACCGAATATAAAAAATTTAGTAAAATAGTGTCATATAAATTGATTTTTATGCTTTTATTATATATTCGGTGATGAAAATGAAGAAAATTGCTGATTTTCCGGTCGTCGATATTATTCCTTTTTCCTGTGGTGTGATTTTCTCGAAAAAGGAACTCGTCGGCGAGGATAAGTGCAGGGTATCCTTTTACGGGTTTGATATAAAGAATTTCAGAAACGCCCCTGTTACGAGAAGCGTTTATTTGCTGAACAAATTCGGCAACGGTTACAAGCGTATTGTTGACGAAATCGGTGACTATTTAAACTGCGATGCAGACACCTTTAACACCAACGGTACGGTACTTGTTTACCCCACCGGGGAAACGGGCGTATTTGATTTTGAGGGCAAAAGCATTTGGGCAGGCGACCTTTTATATCACGGCTACCCCGTGCAAGACGTTGCGGCAGACGGCAATCAAATTTGGTGCACCGTGCCCGAGCAAAACGCGATTATCAGTTATTCCGTGGCACACAAAAAGTTTTATATGCGTATCGGCGGAGAAAACTCCTCCGCGTTCAGTTTGCCGACTTCGCTTGTAAAATACGGCGATGAGTTGTTCGTCTGCAACGCCGGTTCTTATAAAATTCGCTCGGTCAGTTTGAAAGATTTTTCCGTGCACGATTTCCGCACATTTGACGAACCCGTACGCCGTTATTTGCGCAGCTGCGGAAAAGAAATTGTGCAACTTGACTCCGGAATATACATACTGTAAATGTATATTCAAAACCACGCATTTTAAACCGAAAATCACCCGAAAGGTTTTATACCTTTCGGGTGATTGCTTTTTGCTTTTCTGTTTTTAGCGTTCCTCGCGGAAGTAATTCAAACCCAACGCGGCAGGCTGTGCGGTTTTCTTATTCTTTTTCACCGAAGCGAAAATCAAAACCAGAGCCGTGATGATAAACGGCAACGCCTGATAAAGTTGCGACGGAACTTTGTCCAAAAATCCGAGCGTATTCGGAAACGCGTAAGCGAGCGAGCCACTGTAAATCTGCAATGTATTGAAGAAGCCGAACACAAGTGTGCCGAGAATGGCTTTGGCAGTGCTCCAATTCGCAAAGATGACCAAGGCAACCGCAATCCAACCGTAGCCGTTAATCCAGCAGTTACTGCCTTCAAAACTGCCACCGAGATTTAAGCCCATATAATAGCCGCCGATGCCCATAATGCCCGAACCGAGAATGATGTGCACATATTTATACAGCGCAATGTTGATGCCCAACGAGTCCGCGGCGCCCGGGTTTTCTCCGATGGAGCGAAGGCGCAGGCCCACTTTGGTTTTATTGAGATAGAACCACACCGCAACAGCGATGAGAATCCCGAGATACACAAGAATATTGTGTGAGAAAAACGCCTTACCGATAACGGGGATTTTCGAGAGCAACGGGATTTCAATCGGATTTTTAAACCCGTCGTTGATGTTGGAATACTGCGTCATCACAGGCCAGGAACCGCTCAAGCCTTTGCCGATGAAGAAGAATAAGCCGACACCGAATGTAGTCATAGTAAGACCGGTTACGTTCTGATTCGCCTGCATGGTAACGGTCAACACAGCAAAAATAACGCCGAACAAACCTGCGCAGATGAACGAAGCCAATATGCCGACGGTAAGAGAGTTGGCAGAGCAGCCAATCAAATACCCGAAAATGGCGCCGACCGCCATAATACCTTCCACACCGAGGTTTAAACTGCCGGATTTTTCAATAATGATTTCGCCGACTGTGCCGTACAGGAGCGGGATATTGTAAACCACGATATTAAACAGGAACAGGGTTAAAACATCTAATGAATTCATTCTGCCGCACCCCCCTGTTTTTTCGCATTTTTGCGGAACACAAGTTTAAATCGGATGAAGAAATCCGCCGCCAAAACGAAGAACAAAATAATACCCTGTAACAAATCCGCAAAGTTCGAGTCGATAATCGGGAACTGCGTGCTTGCCGCCTGTGCGCCGTACTGCATAATGCTAATCAGAAGCGATACGCCGAAGATGGCAAAGGTGTTGAGTTTTGCAAGCCATGCGACGATAATACCCGTCCAACCGACATTGTTGGTGATGGATGTGGAAAGCACTTTCGCACCTGAAACATAAAATCCGCCTGCAAGACCAATTAACGCCGCCGACAAGAACATGGTACGGACAATAATCTTTTTTACATTCATTCCGGCATAGCGCGCGGTATTGGCGCTGTCGCCGACCACGGAAATCTCATACCCGTGTTTGGTCTTTTTTAAGTAGAAGTGTACGCCGACACAAATCACAACGGCAAATAGGAAAGAAATATTCAAAGAGAATTTCCCAATCGGAATGGTCGGCATAAATGCCGCTTCCGGAAATTTTTGAAAGACCGGACGCACCGATTCATCGCTCAAATAGAAATTCCACGATGCCTGCGTTTCGCCGACAAAACGCAACAGATAAAGCGCAATGTAGTTTAACATCAAGGTGAGCAACGTTTCATTGGTTTTAAAACGCACATTTAAAAGTGCCACAATGCCGCCGTACAGCCCTGCGCAAAGCATTGCCGCAACGAACATCAAAAGCAACAGCGGAAATGAGGGCAAAGTTTCGCCGAATTGCAAGGCAACCGTCGCCGCCGCAAGTGCACCGATGATAAACTGCCCCTCACCGCCGATATTCCAAAAGCGCATTTTAAAGGACAGGGAAAGTGCCAAAGAGGTAATCAAAAGCGGAATAAACACCGTTAAAAGCCCTTCAATGCTTTTATAAGCAAAGCGACTGCCAATCATACCGATGGTGAACATATCTTTATAAAGCACCAAAGGATTGACGCCGATTGCAACGAGCAAAACGCCGCCGATAGCCAAAGCGAGTAAAACGGCAACAAGATAAAATACAACTTTTAAAAGCGGGTGGATGCGGTCACGCTTGACAACGCGCACCAACGGTTCTTTTTGCTTACTCACTGCACACCCTCCTTTTGAATGTTGGAATCTTTGGCGATGCCTGCCGTTTTGCCTTTTGTTTCGGACAAGTTCAAAGCGCCTGTCATCATCAAACCAAGTTCTTCTTTGGTCGTTTTGCTTGCGTGCACAACGCCCATTACTTTGCCATGGCAAAGCACCATAATTTTGTCGCAAAGCGCCATCAGCACATCCAAATCCTCACCGACAAATAAAATGCCGACGCCTTTTTGCTTTAAGTCATCTAAAATATTATAAATCGTGTAGGAAGAATTGATGTCCAAGCCGCGCACGGGGTAAGCGGTGATCAGCACATTCGGATTCGCCTTGATTTCGCGTCCGAGCAGAACCTTTTGCACATTACCGCCCGAAAGACGGCGTACCGGAATTTCGGTGGAGGGGGTGACAACTTCCAATTCCTCCACAACCTCCTCTGCCTCACGGCGGGCGGTTTTGCGGTCTACAAACGGATTGAAACGGTTTTTCTTATACTTCTTTAAAATCATATTGTCGGTAATGGAAAGGGACGGCGCAAGCCCCATACCGAGTCTGTCCTCGGGAATGAAGCTCATGGAAATACCCTTTTCAATGATTTTCTGCGGCGCCATGCCGACAATGCTTTCGCCCTCGTGAATCATCATTCCGCTTTCGATTTTGCGAAGCCCTGCCATTGCCTCGCAAAGTTCTTTTTGTCCGCATCCGGCAATGCCTGCAACGCCAAGCATTTCGCCGCCGCGCACATAGAAATTCACATGGTCAATCGCGATGGCGCCCTCATCGTTTTTGATGGTTAAGTCACGTATTTCCAACAGCGGTTGTTTCTTTTCGATTTTAGAACGGTGAATATTCAAATCCGCCTTTTTGCCCATCATCAGTTCCGTCAACTGCATTTCGTTGGTTTCGGCGGTATTCACGGTAGCAATGTATTCGCCTTTTCTGAGAATCGCCACGCGGTCGCTGATTTCCATAACTTCGTTGAGTTTGTGGCTGATGATGATGATGGAGTGCCCCTGTGCTTTCATTTTGCGCAGGATTTCAAACAGTTTTTCGATTTCCTGCACGGTAAGCACGGCAGTGGGCTCGTCCAAAATAATGGTTTTTGCACCGTAGTACAAAACTTTCATAATTTCCAATGTCTGTTTTTCGCTGACAGACATATTTTTCACCAATTTCTTGGCGTCTATTTGAAAGCCGAATTGCTCGGCGGTTTTTTCGATTTCAGTAAAACGGTCTTTGCGTAAAAAAACTTCAGACAGTTTTGCTTTCGCAGAACTGCCGTCGCTTTCTTTTCCGAGCCAGATGTTATCTGCCGCAGAAAAAATGTCTACCAATTTAAAGTGCTGGTGCACCATGCCGATGCCGAGTTTTTTGGCATCTTCGGGCGAATTGATGGAAACTTCGTTCCCATCCACAAAAATCTGCCCGCTGTCCGGCTTATAAATGCCCGACAACATATTCATCAATGTGGTTTTACCGGAGCCGTTTTCGCCCAGCAGGGCGAGAATCTCGCCCTGCCGAACGGTCAGGTTCACATTTTTGTTGGCAGCCACACTACCAAACGATTTATTTATATTTCTTAATTCAATAGCGTATGCTGCCACAACAGTTCTCCCTTAAAACAGTTTTGGAAAGCGTTTTGAAGGTTTAGCCTTCAACAACGCCTGCCACATAATAGTTCATAGAACCTTTGATAACGCCGTCGCAAGCGCCTTTGCCGCCTTCGGCAGCTTCCAAAGCACCTGTGTCTTTGTTGTAAGCGTAATAGGTATTGCCGTCAGCCGAAATCACTTCTGCGCCCTTATTGTCTTTGAGTGCTTCGGTGGTCTTGGTGATGTTGCCGTCTTTGTCGATGGAAAGTTTCACATTGGTGAATACATCCCATTCGCCGTTGACCATCATTGCCTTTACCTTTTCAACGATTGCTTTGGTTTCGGGCGTGCAGTTGTCGGAAAGCGGAGAAATGTCAACAAAGCCCTCTTTCAAACCGCCGTAGTAAATGCCGACTTTGTTCATGAAGTTTGCCGGATCGTTCATTGCGGTTTCGATTGCGAGTTTGTAATAAACATCCCAGTTCCAAACCGGTGCGGTCAAGTGCGAGCTCGGAGCCTGTGCGGTCATATCCGAGTTGTAGCCGCAGCCGAACACCTTAGCATCGGCGGCAGCCAACTGCGGCTGTGCGCTGTCGCAGTGCTGTGCGATAACACAGCAGTTGTAGGTGTTGATAAGCGCTTGGGCAGCCGCTTTTTCTTTAGCTTCATCGCCCCAAGTGCTGATTTTGTTTACATGCACAACTGCATCGGGGTTCACAGACTGAACGCCCAGTGCAAATGCGTTGATGCCGGAGCAGGTTTCTGCATATTCGGTACCCCAAGCAGCAACATAACCGATGCTGTTGTTCTTGAGTTCCAAAGATTTCAAGCCTGCTGCGATACCTGCAAGGTAACGAGCCTGATAAATTCTGCCGAAATAGTTGTTGAAGTTCTTGTCGTTGGACTTGTAACCGGTCGCATGCGAGAAGATGATATCCGCATATTCGGGTTTATCTGCCGCTTCTGCAAATGCATCGATATAGCCGAAGCTGATACCGAAGATAATTTTGCAGCCTTGGTTAGCAAGCGTGTCAATTGCTTTGGAAACCTGTTCGGTATCTTCGGGAACATTGTCCACAATCTTGAGGTTTTCCTTCGGAAGTCCGAGTTGCTCCATCGCTTTGGTGATACCGTTGTGATGTGCAAAGGTATACCCTGCCGTGTCGTTCTGGCTGTTGATGTAAATTGCACCTACAAGGAAATTGCTTGCAGCCGCGTCATCTTTTTTGGCATCGTCGGTTTTGCCGCAGGCTGCGAAGCAAAGCACGACCATAACCAGAGCCAGAAGAACGCTTAGAACTTTTTTCATACTTTTGTCCTCCTAAAATAGAATAAAAATATTATGAACGGCAAAGAACACACTTTGCCGTACCATACAAATACTTACTGTTCGCAGAATGTAATTTCACCGGTTTTATCGTCCATTGCGTCCACAATCGCCAAAGATTCCAAATGAATGCCGCGTTCGCGAATGAGTGCGCCGCCTTTTTGGAAGCCTTTTTCTATGGCAATGCCAATGCCCGCAACGGAAGCGCCTGCGGAGGTTACAATGTCGATAAGCCCCTCAAGTGCACAGCCGTTGGCAAGGAAATCGTCGATAATCAAAACCTTGTCCGACGGGGAAAGATACTTTTTGGAGACAATGACATTATAAACGCGCTTGTGTGTAAAAGACTCAATTTGCGTGGAATACACCTCGCCGTCAATATTGACGCTTTGTGCTTTTTTGGCAAACACCACGGGCACGCCGAAATACTGTGCAGCAACGCAGGCAATGCCGATGCCCGACGCCTCAATGGTCATAATTTTATTGATTTCGGTATCGGCAAACAGGCGCTTGAACTCCTTACCCATTTCGTTAAACAGCGCAATATCCATTTGGTGATTCAAAAAAGAATCCACCTTTAAGACATTACCTGCCTTGACAATACCGTCCTTTTGAATGCGTTCTTCCAACAGTTTCATTGACTTCCCCACTAAAAACAAAAATGATATAGGGGTAGTATACAATATTTTGACAGTTTTTTCAACAGAAAAAAGCAGAAAAACAGACAAATATCCGAAATTTTTGCGAAACATATCTTTTCGTGCGAAATAGGTATATAATAGATGCAAATTTTAGGAGAGAAGGATCTTTCTTTGGTTACGGATTTAACGGTCGGGAAGCCGAGCCGCGTATTGCTCAAATTTACATTTCCTCTGCTTTTAAGTGTGGTGTTTCAGCAATTATATAACCTTGTGGACAGTATGATTGCCGGGCACTACATCGGTGTGAACGCCTTGGCGGCGGTCGGCGCCTCCTACCCCATTACAATGATATTTATGGCGATTGCCAACGGTACGAACATCGGTTGTTCGGTGGTGATTTCGCAGTTGTTCGGCGGCAAACGGCCGACACATATGAAAACGGCTGTCAGCACAGCATTTTTTTCAAGTGCCGCTTTGGCGCTTCTGCTTACCGTTCTCGGGATTTTGCTTTCGCCTGTTTTGCTGCGGGCAATTGATACACCGACGGAAATACTCGCGGACGCCGAACTCTATTTGAACATATACATCGGCGGACTTACTTTTCTGTTTTTATACAACATCGCAAACGGTGTATTCACGGCATTGGGGGACTCCAAAACGCCGCTGATTTTTCTGATTTTCTCCTCGCTTGGGAACATCGTGTTGGATATTTTGTTCGTAACACAATTCCATATGGGTGTTGCGGGGGTCGCATGGGCAACCTTTCTTGCGCAAGGGTTCGCTTCGGTTGCCGCACTATTGGTATTGGTGTTTCGCGTAAAAAAAATACAAAGCCAAAAGCCGAAGCTGTTTTCCGTGAAGATGCTTGGGCGCATTTCGAGAATCGCCGTACCGAGCGTGTTACAGCAAAGTTTTGTTTCCGTCGGCAACGTGTTTATTCAAGGTTTAATCAACGGATTCGGTGCAACGGTGGTGGCGGCGTTTGCCGCGGCGATGAAACTGAACACCTTTACCATCACCGAACT
>DAVZHM010000082.1:0-8269 GCA_052273845.1 Candidatus Fimenecus sp.
ATTTCGCACTTGCGTTTCGGCGACAAACCGATTAAGAGCCCCTATTACATTAATAAGGCAGACTTCGTGGCTTGCCACAACCCGTCCTATATTGAAAAAGGCTTCAAAATGGTGCAGGATGTAAAACCCGGCGGCGTATTCCTCATCAACTGCCAGTGGGATGCAGCAGAACTTGCTGAAAAGATGAATGCTGAAACCAAGCAGTACATTGCGAAAAACAACATTCAGCTTTACACCGTGAACGCGATTGACCTCGCGGCACAAATCGGCTTGGGCAAACGCACCAACACCGTTTTGCAGTCTGCGTTCTTCTCGCTTTCCAAAGTGCTTCCCGAAGCAGAAGCGATTGGCTATATGAAAGAAAAAGCCCAGAAGTTCATGAAGAAGGGCAAAGAAATCGTTGAAATGAACGAAAAAGCCATCGACGCGGGTGCTTCGGCTTATGTGAAGATTGATGTTCCGGCTTCTTGGGCAGATGCGACGGATACCGTTGCCGCACAGAGCGAAAACGGCCCCGCAAAACTCGTGAAGATGGTCGACAACATTATGAAACCCGTCGGCAAAATGGACGGCGATGCGCTTCCCGTATCCGTATTCGTTGACCATGCAGACGGTACATTCGAGCAGGGCGCTGCGGCGTATGAAAAACGCGGCGTAGCAGTTATGGTTCCCGAGTGGGACGGCAGCACCTGCGCACAGTGCAACAAGTGCTCCTATGTTTGCCCGCACGCAACCATTCGTCCGTATGCATTGAATGCTGAAGAAGCGGCGGCGGCACCGGAAGTTGCCACCATCGTGGACAAAAAAGGTAAAGGCAAAGATGTTTACAAATACACCATGGCAGTTTCGCCGATGGATTGTATGGGTTGCGGCGTTTGTATCGGCGTTTGCCCGACCAACTCCTTGAAGATGGTTCCGCGTGAATCGCAGGATGCAAAACAGGCAGCATTCGATTACATGGTTTCCAATGTATCTGTAAAAGAAGATTTGGCAAACAACACCGTAATCGGCAGCCAGTTCAAAACTCCGCTTCTTGAGTTCTCCGGCTCCTGCGCAGGCTGTGCAGAAACCTCTTATGCAAGACTTATCACCCAATTGTTCGGTGATAGAATGTATATCTCCAACGCGACCGGTTGTTCGTCCATTTGGGGCGGCCCCGCGGCAACTTCGCCGTACACCGTCAACAAGGAAGGCCACGGTCCCGCATGGGCAAACTCCCTGTTCGAGGACAACGCAGAGCACGGCTTCGGTATGTACCTCGGCCAGAATGCCATCCGCAACCGCTTGATTGATGAAGTAAAGCAGATTGCAGAAGGCGACAAAGCACCGGAAGATGTCAAAGCAGCTTGCGTGGCATATCTTGATTCCGTCAATGACGGCGAAAAGAATACCCCCGCTGCCAAGGCATTGGTTGCAGCACTCGAAGGCTTCGACTGCGATTGCGACGCACGCAAAGACATTCTCGAGAACAAAGAATACCTCTCCAAGAAGTCCGTATGGATCTTCGGCGGCGACGGTTGGGCATATGACATCGGCTTCGGCGGCGTAGACCATGTTCTTGCAACGGGCGAAGATGTCAACATCATGGTATTCGATACCGAAGTGTACTCCAACACAGGCGGTCAGGCTTCCAAGGCTTCCAACATCGGTCAGGTTGCACAGTTCGCAGCCGCCGGTAAAGCGATTGCCAAGAAGAGCCTTGCCGAAATCGCAATGAGCTATGGCTATGTCTATGTTGCACAGATTGCTATGGGCGCTGACCAAAATCAGACCATCAAAGCCATCACCGAAGCAGAGGCATATCACGGCCCGTCCATCATCATCGCTTACGCACCTTGCGAAATGCACTCCATCAAGGGCGGCATGACCAACTGCCAGGCAGAGATGAAGAAGGCTGTGGATTGCGGTTATTGGAATATGTTCCGTTACAACCCCGCACTCAAAGCAGAGGGCAAGAACCCCTTCACCGTAGACAGCAAGGAAGGCTCCGAGAGCTACCGTGCGTTCATTATGAACGAAGCGCGTTACTCCTCGCTGACCCGTTCCTTCCCCGAAAGAGCAGAGGTTCTGTTCCGGCAGGCGGAGGAAACCGCAAAGGCAAGATACAATCACTTGCAGAGACTCAAAGCGCTGTATGCGCCCGATGCGGAATAATCTCGCATTTGCAAATCGCATAACCTAAACAAAACCACCGAAGTCGGTATATCCGATTTCGGTGGTTTTTTCTGTTGTGTATTAGATGTTGACGCTTTGAAATAGGGTAGGGTTCTTCACTTGTTCCCCACCAAGCGGTTTATTCCACCCCTTGCACGGTCAGTATACCGTTTTCCACGGTGAATTTTACCGTCAACCCCGCAAAAGAAAACCCGTATACGCGTGCGCTGTCCGCCTGATACGCAGGACGCGGGTCTTGTGCCAAAACGCGCAGTAACGCCGTGCGTTTTTCTTCGGGCACTTTCAAAATCAGATTTTCGGGGAAATCTACTTTCAAAATATCCTCTTTGCTTTGCAACGCGAAACCGCCCGTGGCATTCGGTATGCTGTCGGCATAGGGGAGATACGGCTTAATGTCCAAAATCGGCGTGCCGTCCATCAAATCCGCCCCCGCCACATACAAAACCGGGGCGTTTTGTGCTGTATAGTCAATTTTCAAAAGCCGTACACAGGAAAGTCCGATGTTGTTCGGGCGAAACGGCGAACGCGTTGCAAAAACACCCATTCGCTTGTTGCCGCCTAAACGCGGCGGGCGTACCGTCGGCGACCACGGCTTTTCGGCACATTCCGAAAACTGCCACAAAAGCCACAGGTGCGAGTATCCTTCTAACCCGCGAAATGCGTCAAAATTTCTGTATTCCGGCTCAAAAACTACGGCGGCTTGCAGTTCGTCAATGATGCCGCTTTGCCGCGGAATGCCGAATTTCTCGGGAAAATCGCTTTGTATGTGCGCAATCGCGCGCATCAAAATTTCGTTTGCCATATTTATCTCCACTTTTGCCTATTTTTTCTTTTTGGGTTTCGGTGCCGGCAATTCATCATACATTGCTTGAAATAATGCGGTCAAAAAGGCTTTGTCATCCACATCTTCCACCAACAGCATTTCCTTTGCACCCTCGTACGGTGACTCGAACGGCGCGTTCGGAAGCATGGCATTTGCGGCGGGCACGGGTTTTACGAGCAGTCGGTCATCGCAAATATATGCCGCGATTTTGCCGCGGTAATATAAGATGTATTCGCTCATCATTTGCCGATGCGTAATTTCCGAGAGGTCCGACAACTGCTCTAAAATAAACAAAAGATATGTTTTGCTCGATGCCATTTTCCCACTTCCCGATGTTCGGTTTCTCGCTTTGTATGCTCCGAATAACTGTTTAACATAGGATTTGTATACTTGCCTTGTAGAATTTTAACATACCGATTTGAAAATGTCTACACAGTACCCGCCAACTCCGCCTCGTCGATTCCGATGTGATTTGTTGTGGGTAAGGAAGTTAAACCACTACGCGAATTTTCCGATTTGTGCGTTGGGGGAATATCCTCGCGGGCGGGGGTGGAACCATGTCCCTACGCGTATGCTTCATTTGGTGCGTAGGGGGCGGCGACTCGACGCCCCGAAAATTTAGCAGAAAATGAATTTGATTATCAATCCCGTAGGGGAGATTCGCAAATCGCCCGCAAATTCTACAAAATGTGCGTTTCATACGCCCGCCAAACAAAAAAGAAAGCCCGCCTTGCCAAAAGACAAGGCGGGATTCTTGGTGCCGCTGACCGGACTTGAACCGGTACGGTGTTGCCACCGAGGGATTTTAAGTCCCTTGCGTCTGCCGATTTCGCCACAGCGGCGCGTTTTGCGCGCTACATTATTATAGTCAAAATCCGTTCGCTTGTCAATGAAAACTTTTTTGCTTTTTGATTGTATTCCGCCCCGAAATGTGTTATCCTAATTGTATACAAACAGAAAGGAATTGAAATTATGTTAGAATACCGTTACGATACCCAATTGCTTATCGAGGGCGAGGATTTGGACGAGGACGAAATCCACGACTATTTCACCGAGCATTTTAAAGGCGATTGCCTTTTGGCGGTGGGCGATGAGGATTTGATTAAAATCCACTATCATACCAACGAACCGTGGCTTGTGTTGGAGTATTGCTCCACCTTGGGCGAAATTTTCGACATCGTGGTGGAGGATATGGACCGTCAGGAACGCGGGCTGAAAGGGTAATTCGCAGAAAAATTTGTAAAATTCGTCGAATTCTCTTGACAACCAAAGCACATCGGTTCATAATAGCAAATGCAAAAAACATATCGGTAGGTAAGGCTCCCACAGGGATACGGGCTGCTGCCGCGAAACGGTGGAGACACCGTCAGCAGGTCAACAGGTCACATCGACCGTAAGGTGTGATTTAACGCAGTTTCATTGCCCTCTGAAGCTAAAGCTTGAACGAAGTTATAGTATACGCTTGGCGCATACCGTCTTTTCGTTCGGCGGTATGCGCTTTTTTACTGAAATTTCAATTTGTGAGGTGAAAATAATGGACACAGGAAGCGCGATAAGTGCAGAACCTAACCCTCCGCGATCTACGCAGAGTGAAAACGCGGCTTTTTGTGCCGTTGTTTTCTGAAAATCGGTTTTGTGCTTTGTTTCCTATTGAAAGCCCCGTTTGGGCAAACTGAAATTAGGAGGGAAACAAGGTGTACGAACAAGTACTTGCATTGTTGGAAGAAAAAAAATATCCGGACTTAAAAGCATTATTGTCCGAAATGAACGAGGCGGATATTGCCGCGATTTTTGCGGATTTGCCGCCCGAAAAACTGCCGCTTGTCTATCGCATTTTGCCGAAAGAACTTGCCGCTGAGGTGTTCGTAAATATGGACTCCGACGCGCAGGAATTGCTCATTCGCGCGTTCAGCGATAACGAGTTGCGCGAGGTCTTGGAAGAGTTGTATGTGGACGACGCGGTCGATATTATCGAAGAAATGCCCGCCACCGTCGTAAAGCGCATTCTTTGGCATACAGACCCCGAGGTGCGCAAAAGCATCAACGAAATTCTGCAATATCCCGAAGATTCCGCCGGCAGTTTGATGACCATTGAATATGTGGACTTGAAAAAGTATATGACCGTGGACGATGCGTTTACGCGCATTCGCCGCACGGGCGTAGATAAAGAAACCATTTATATCTGTTATGTCACCGATGAAAACCGCAAATTGCTCGGGATTGTGACGGTCAAAGATTTGCTGCTCGCCGAGAAAAGCAAAAAAATCTTTGAGATTATGGATACCAACATCATCTCCACCAATACGCTTGAAGATAAGGAAATCGTCGCGGACAAGTTCCAAAAATATGACCTTTTGGCACTTCCCGTGGTGGACCAGGAAAACCGTTTGGTCGGCATCATCACCATTGACGACGCAATGGACGTCTTGCAGGACGAAAACACCGAGGACATCGAAAAAATGGCGGCAATTACGCCGACGGACAAGCCCTATCTCAAAATGAGCGTGTTTGAAACCTACAAAAAGCGCATTCCGTGGTTGATGCTGTTGATGGTTTCGGCAACCTTTACGGGAAAAATCATTCAGCATTTTGAGTCTGCTTTGCAAGCTTATGTGATTCTCACGTCCTTTATTCCTATGTTGATGGATACCGGTGGTAACTGTGGCGGTCAGGCTTCGGTTACGGTGATTCGCGGTCTGTCTTTGGGCGAAGTTGAATTCCGCGATACTTTTAAGGTGATTTGGAAAGAGCTTCGCATTGCTTTGCTGTGCGGGGTAACCTTGGCGGCAGTGAATTTCATAAAACTAATGGTTCTTGACCGCGTGACACTGGCGGTTGCTGCCGTTGTTTGCTCAACAATGATTTTGACAATCGTTTTGGCAAAGTTTATCGGTTGTACCTTGCCGATTTTAGCCAAACGTATTCATTTGGACCCTGCAGTTATGGCAAGTCCGTTTATCACAACGATTGTAGACGCTTTGTCTTTGCTCATTTATTTCCGCGTCGCTTCGGGCGTATTGCATTTATAAAATATTGCTGAACAGCCTCTTTTCAAAGGGGCTGTTTTTTATTTCTCTTTTCCTTGACATTTTCCGCAACTTTTTTTATAGTTATGGTAAGAAGATAGGGGATGTGCGTTTTGGATGGAATCAAATTGCATTATTCTGAAAAAGGCGAGGGGAAACCGCTGATTCTACTGCACGGAAACGGCGGCACACTCGAATATTTTACAAATCAAATCGAGTATTTCTCAAAAAACTATCGCGTTTTTGCCGTAGAAACCCGCGGGCACGGGCAGTCTCCGCGCGGCACCGCGCCGTTTACCATGCGGCAATTTGCCGATGACCTTTCTTCGTTTATGGATACACACGCGATTGAAAAAGCACATATTTTGGGTTTTTCCGACGGCGGCAACATCGCGCTGACCTTTGCGCTGCAATATCCCGAACGCGTGGACAAACTGATTGTGAACGGCGCAAATTTACATACGGGCGGCGTCAAACGGCGGTATCAAATCCCCATAGAAATCGGCTATCGGCTCGCGAAGCGGTGCGCATCAAAAAGCCCCGAAGCCAAACGGAAATATGAACTGCTTTCCCTCATGGTCGATGAGCCGAATTTGACTTTTGCGCAAATGCAATCTTTAACTATGCCGACGCTCGTTATCGTCGGTTCAAACGATATGATTAAAGCCTCGCACTCCCGCAAAATGGCAGCCGCGTTGCCGAATGCAACTTCCGTTACACTCAAAGGCGGGCATTGCATTGCCAAAGACACCCCGCAAGCCTTTAACGCCGCGGCGGAAGAATTTCTCAGTGATAGGTAACTCCTTTTGCTTGCCGCTGTAAAAATGCACAAAAGCACCTTTAAGAATGCCGCCTTTTTGTTCAGAGAACCAAAGTGTTAATTTTTTAACAAAACGCCATTGACAAACTTTTAACAAGCGAGTATTATGATATCAATACGAAAATACTGATAGGAGCGAAAAGCCGTATGCGCGATACACCTTCTTCTGTGCAGGGCATTTCCAAACAGGCACTTTTGCGTCTGCCTTATTATTTGAACTATTTAAAATTGCTTCAAAAAGAGGGGACCGCGTTTGTGTCTGCGCCGAAAATCGCCGCCGCGCTTTCTCTCAATGAGGTGCAGGTGCGTAAGGACATCGCTTATGTCAGTTCGTGTGCAGGCAAACCGAAAACCGGCTTTGAAGTGAATTTGTTGATTCGCGATTTGGAGTCATTTTTGGGCTATGACAACGTCAATGAAGCGATTTTGGTCGGCGCAGGGCTTTTGGGGCGTTCGCTTTTGGGATACAAAGGCTTTTCCGAGTACGGTATCCACATTGTAGCGGCGTTTGACAGTGACTCGGCGCTTCCCGAACTTCGGTTTGACGGGGAACAGCGGATTTTTCCGATGGAAAAACTCGAAGACCTCTGTCGGCGGCTGTGCGTACATATCGGCATCATTTGCGTGCCGAGTGAGAGCGCACAGGCGGTTTGCGACCGTCTGGTTGCCTGCGGAATCCGCGCGATATGGAATTTTGCACCGACGCACTTGACCGTTCCCGACGGGGTGCTTCTGCAAAACGAAAATATTGCGTCGTCGTTGGCGGTTTTGTCAGCGCATCTAAAACAGTCTATGATAAATCCATCCGAATAAAAAAGGAGACATCAGAACCATGGAAAAAGCAAAAACTTACGAAATTGTGGATTCCGTTGAGATGCTTGAAAAAGCATTGAAGCGTGTCCGTGAAGCACAGGCGATTTTCGCCACCTATTCCCAAGAGCAGGTGGACAAAATCTTCCGTGCGGCGGCAATCGCAGCGAACAAAGCACGTATTCCGCTTGCCAAAATGGCGGTGGAAGAGACCGGCATGGGCGTTGTGGAAGACAAGGTCATTAAGAATCACTATGCCGCTGAGTATATTTACAACGCGTACAAAAACACCAAGACTTGCGGCGTGATTGAAGAAGATACCGCATTCGGCACCAAAAAGATTGCCGAGCCCATCGGCGTAGTTGCGGCGGTTATTCCGACCACCAACCCGACTTCGACCGCTATTTTCAAAACCCTGATTTCTCTGAAAACCCGCAACGGCATCATCATCAGCCCCCATCCGCGTGCAAAAGCTTCGACCATTGCGGCGGCAAAGGTTGTTTTGGAAGCGGCAGTCCAAGCAGGCGCTCCCGAAGGCATCATTGACTGGATTGACATTCCCTCTTTGGAAATGACCAATATGCTGATGAAAGAAGCCGACATTATCCTCGCCAC
>DAVZHM010000083.1:0-7912 GCA_052273845.1 Candidatus Fimenecus sp.
TTGTGACAGTTGCGCGGACGCCTTTTCGATTTCGCGGCGAATCATATCTTCGGAGAACGGCTTTAACACATACCCGATTGCATTGACGCCGAACGCGTCGAACGCATACTCTTTAAACCCGGTCACGAAAACGATTTTCAGTTCCGGCGCCAAGCGCAAAAGACGCGTGGCAAGTTCCAAGCCGGACATCACGGGCATTTCAATATCCAAAAATGCCAAATCCACTTTTTGCTTTGCCACATATTCCAGTGCGTCCGCGGGGTTAGAAAACGCTTCAAATCCCGTGACTTGCGGCAAAGAAAGGCAAATGTCGCGCATATCTTCGAGCGCAAATCTTTCATCATCAACAGAAATAACCTGCATAGTTTATACGTCTCCTTTTTCTTTCTGTGCAATCGGTATGTATACGGTTACGGTGGTGCCGACGCTCGGCGTGCTTTCCACATTCACGCGGGCGTGCATCATTGTTTCAAATCGGTAGCGAATGTTTGCGAGCCCCACATGGGAACGTCCGTCCTCTGAAAGTGCCTCGGCAGGGTCAAAGCCGATGCCGTCATCTTCAACGCGAATGATATAGTTTTTATCGTCTTTTCGGGTAGAAAGTTTCACGGTGCCGCCCTCGGGGCGTTTAGTCACCCCGTGCTTAATGGCGTTTTCCATCAGCGGCTGAATGCTCAAAGTGGGTACGGTGAAATTTTCTTCTCCGATATCGTATTCGATTTTGAGTTTATCCGAAAAACGAAGCAATTCAATATTGCAGTAGTATTGAATGTGTGCAAGTTCCGTCGAAAACGGAATGGGTTCGGTGTGGGAAAGACTGTCCATATTCCCGCGCAGATAATACGCAAAATCAATAACCGCCTGCTCCGCGGTTTTCGGGTCGCGGCGAATTAACGATTTAATGGTATTTAAAGCGTTATACAGGAAATGCGGCTGAATTTGTGAAATCATTACCGACATATTCGCTTTTTCCAATTCGCGTTCCAACTCTTTGGCTTGCTGTGCGCCTTTGTATATCACCAAGGCGTTTCTCGCGTGGATAATGGTGATAAACAGCGCGAACAGCGAGAAGGAAATCGGCATAAACGAGGAACACCGAAACGGAATTTCTCCGCAGGTATAAAGCGCGTCTATGGTGATGCCGACAAACAAAAACAGGTACGCGGCGCACAAAAGACCCGCGTTTTTCTCGCCTTTTGAGAGGCATTGACAAAGTTTGTTGACAGCGTATAAATCCGCCACGGCGGAAAACAATTGCAAAATCAGGTAATAATAATTGGTGTAAACGGTGCTCGGTAAAAAGTCGGTACTGATCACGAGCAGTAAAAACGAAACGCTCAAAAGCGCCATAGACTGCATGCTGACTTGCAGTTTCAACTCATCGCGGAAATAGATGATGGCGGTCAGTTTAATCACAAATGTGCTTGCAAAGGTGAACAGAAACATTTTTTCATAACTGACATTCCCGAACAGAGGCTGTGCAACGATATAGCCTTCGGTAGAAATGAGCATGCGCAACGCCAGCATAATAAACAGCGCCCAAAGCCACGACGAAAAGTAGCGCGTTTTGGAGATTTTGCTGAAAATCATTAAAACCACCGCGGCATACAGAATAATGCCGATCATTGCAAAGCGAAGTGCGAGCAAACTGTTTGTATAGGCGGTTTCGTAAGCGTAATCGGTAATCATCGGGGTAAGGTACAACCCTGAAAACGAGTCCGCCGAAACTTCTATGACAATTTCATGCAGTCCTGCATCTAAATTGACTTTTTCTTTTAGTGCGGAGGGGCTTGTGAGGGTTTCCACGCGTATTTTGGAAACGGTGCCGCTTTGTGTGACGAGTTCCCCGTCCACATAGATGCGGTGCGCGCAAGCGAGATTCGGTACGAGCACGGCAAGCGGTCGGTCGTGGTGTAACCCCGACACATAACAGCGGTAAGAAGCATAGCCCCCGGTTTCGTAAGGCGAGGGGGCAAGCGGACTGTTCGCCCAAGAGGAGGGAACGGACTGTATGCCGCTTTTTTGCGGCGTGCGGGTGCTTTCCGAAAGAAATTGCCCGTAATAAAATTCCCAATCCCCTTGCAAATAATACCGATGTGTTTCTGATAAGGGTACGGCTTCGCTGAAATCAAAGGTGTAGTTTTCCTGTCGGATATTGTCGCTTTTGAGCGATTGTTGCCCAAAGAACAGTATGCCTGCAATCGTGGCAACCGATACAAAGACAAAGCACAGCAAAAACAGATTCGCTTTCTGCTTTTTGAAAATTTTGCCCGACAGCATCGCACACCCTCCCGTATTTTTCAAAAATCAAATCAAGATAAATTATAACGGAAAATACACAATAAAACAAGCATTTTATCAAGATTTTGAGTTGACAAGAAAATTTCGGGAGGGTATAATCTTTTCATTATAAAGGAAAGTGTGGCTTTTTTCATTTTCCGTTTTGAAGGAGTCTCAAACTATGGAATGGACAGGTCTTAACGAATTAAGAGAAAAATATTTGAGCTTTTTTGAAAGCAAAGGGCATTTGCGTCTGCCGAGTTTTTCGCTGGTGCCGCAAGGGGATAAAAGCATTCTTTTGATTAACGCCGGCATGACGCCGATGAAAAAGTATTTTACGGGGGAGGTAACGCCGCCGCGCAGCCGCGTGACCACCTGCCAAAAGTGCATTCGCACGCCCGATATTGAAAATGTCGGCAAAACCGCACGGCACGGCACCTATTTCGAAATGCTCGGGAACTTCTCTTTCGGGGATTATTTCAAGCACGAAGCCACTGCATGGGCGTGGGAGTTTTTCACCAAAGTGCTCGAAATCCCCGCAGAAAAACTGTATGTGAGCGTGTATTTGGAAGACGACGAAGCCTATGACATTTGGACGAAAGAAGTCGGCGTGGACCCTTCGCATATGGTTCGCTTCGGCAAAGAGGACAATTTCTGGGAACACGGCGCAGGTCCCTGCGGCCCTTGCTCGGAAATTTATTTTGACCGCGGCGCGGATAAGGGCTGCGGTAAGCCCGACTGCAAAGTCGGCTGTGATTGCGACCGCTTTATTGAAGTGTGGAACCTCGTGTTCACGCAGTTTGAAAATGACGGCAACAACAACTACACCCGCCTTTCCCATCCCAATATCGACACGGGCATGGGGCTTGAGCGCCTTGCTTGCGTCATGCAGGATGTGGACAACCTGTTTGAAGTCGATACCGTCCGCAATATTATGAAGCATATTATGGAAATTGCGGGCATCAACTATCACGACGACGAAAAGAAAGACGTTTCTTTGCGCGTAATTACCGACCATATCCGCAGCACCACCTTTATGGTGGGCGACGGCGTGCTGCCCTCCAACAGCGGCAGAGGCTATGTTTTGAGAAGACTGCTAAGACGCGCCGCAAGACACGGCAGACTCATTGGCATTGACCGTCCGTTCCTTGCCGAAGTCTGCGAAACCGTTATCAAAGAAAACGCCAACGCGTATCCCAATCTTGTGGAAAAACAGGATTACATCAAAAAAGTCATTTCCATGGAAGAGGAAAGTTTCTATAAGACGATTGACTCGGGACTGCGCCTTTTGAACGATATGATGGAAAATGCAAAAGACGGCATGCTTTCAGGCAAAGACGCGTTTAAATTGCAGGATACATTCGGCTTCCCCATTGACTTAACCAAGGAAATCGTTGCCGAAAACAATATGACGGTGGACGAAGAAACTTTCAAAACCCTCGTGGAAGAAGCACGGCAGAAAGCCAAAAGTGCAAAGCGCGACGCGGCAGATTCCGACTGGCGCAATTCGGGCGTTTCGTTCAAAGATATTGCCAAGACCGAATTTACGGGATATACCGAAAATCAAACTGCGGGCACCATCGTTGCACTCGTGGCAGACGGCGAACGCAAAGACTATATCGAATCGGGCGATGATGCGGTGCTGGTTCTCGATAAAACCGCGTTCTATGCCCAAAGCGGCGGTCAGGTCGGCGACAGCGGTGTGATTCAGGTCGGCGACAGCGTGTTTGAAGTAACCGACACCACAAAAGACCCCGACGGCGTGGTTCTGCACCACGGCACATTGACGGGCGACAGCGTGAAAGTCGGCGACAAAGCCGTTTCTGTGTATGACGAAGAAAAGAGAGCGGCAACCATGCGCAATCATACTGCGGCGCATCTTTTGCAGGCGGCGCTTCGCACCGTGCTCGGCACGCATGTAGAGCAAGCGGGGCAGTTGGTGGACGAAAACGAAGTCCGTTTCGACTTTACGCATTTCACCGCGATGACCGCAGAGGAAATCAAAGAAGTTGAAAATCTTGTCAATACGGAAATCCTTGCGGCCGAGGATATGCTGATTCAGGAAATGCCGATTGAAGAAGCCAAGGCGATGGGTGCTATGGCGTTGTTCGGCGAAAAATACGGCGATGTGGTCCGCGTAGTCAAAGCAGGGGATTTCTCCACGGAACTTTGCGGCGGCACGCATGTGAAAAATACCGGCAACATCGGGCTTTTCAAAGTGGTTTCGGAATCCTCGGTTGCGGCGGGCGTTCGGAGAATTCAGGCAGTTACCGGTAAAAATGTATTGAAATACATTGACGAAAAGAACGAAATCATCTATGCAACCGCCGATGTTTTCAAAGTCGGCAACGCTTCGGCGCTGACACAAAAAGCCGTATCCGTTGTGGCGGAACTCAAGGCAAAAGAGAAAGAAATCGAAAAACTGAAAGCCGAAATCAATTCCTTTAAGACCGCGGGAATCATGGCGGGCGCTGTCGATGTGAACGGCGTGCAGTTGGTGGTTTATAACGCGGGCGAAGAAGGCGCGGACAGCCTTCGTTCTTTGGCGGAAACCGCAAGAGATTCCGCACCGAGCGCCGTGGCTGTAATTGCGGGCACGAACGCGGAAAAAGGCACGGTATCCTTTGCCTGTGCTTGCAGTAAAGATGCCATCGCGAAAGGCGCGCACGCAGGCAACATCGTCCGTGAAGTTGCCAAAATCGCAGGCGGCAACGGCGGCGGAAAGCCCGATATGGCTATGGCGGGCGGCAAAGACTTGTCAAAAGTCGATGATGCGCTGATGCATGCCGATGAAATTTTGAGAAATATGCTGAAATAAGGTGAATGGAATGGATTGTCTGTTTTGCAAAATCATCGCGGGGGAAATCCCCTCGAAAAAAGTGTATGAGGACGACCTTTGCTATGCGTTTTACGACATCAATCCGCAGTCGGATACGCACTTTTTGGTTGTTCCCAAACTCCACCTTTGCTGTGCAAAAGAAATCACCGAGGAAAACAGTGCGGTCATTGCGCACATTTTCACGGTCATTCCGAAAATCTGCAAGGATTTGGGACTCGAGAGTTACCGCATTATCAATAACTGCGGCGAACAGGCGGGGCAGACGGTTATGCACCTGCATTTCCATGTGCTGTCCGGCAAAAATCTCGGCGAGCGCTTGGTGTAAGATATGAAAAGGCCGCTGTGTGTTTTCGGCTTTTCCATGCTTTTTACGCTGTTTACGGCGGGCGCAATACAAAATAAACAAGCGATAGGTGCGGCTGTTTTTGCCGTGCTTATCGCTTTTGTGCTGTCTATGTGTGTGCGGCGCACGCGCAAAGACAAAACCGTGCCGTTGGCGTGTTTTGCATCGCTTTTGGCACTTGCCTTGCTCTTTTGCGCTGAAATGCGGTATACTGCGCGGCAAGCGGCGATTTTAGACCAACCGCAAGCCGAAATTTCGGCGTCGCTTGCAGATTTGCCGTACAGCGAAAACGGGCGGTATTACGCGCTGTTACGCGTGCACACGGTCAACGGCGAAAAAACGGATATGAAAATCCGTTTGGTTTTCAGAGGACCGCAGGAATTTACCGCACACGATACATTTTATATGACCGTGAAACCCTTTTTGCTCGGGGAAGAAGGCAACCGCGCCATAGATGCGTATTACCGTGCAAAAGGGATTGTCTGCGGTGCTTTTGTGCGCGATGAGATGATTGTTGCAAAGCAAACGCAAACAGATTTGTTTTCCTATATCTTATCCTTTCGCGCCGCGCTGTGTACGAAAATGACCGAACGCATCGGGGACGAGGCGTTCGGTGTGTTGGCGGCGATGTCTTTAGGTGCGCGTGGACTTTTGTCCAACCGAGTTGAAAACGCATTTCGCGCCGCGGGCATTTCTCATTTGCTTGCGGTTTCGGGGTTGCATTTGACCACTTGGACCATGGTGTTGTACGAACTTTTAAAACACAGCGGGGTTCGGCGCAAACGCCGCACGGTGCCGCTTCTTTTGTTTGTTCTCTTTTTCGCGGTGCTGACCGGCGGTTCCCCGTCTGTGTTGCGCGCAGCTATGACCACGGGTACGGTGTATGCCGCCGCCTGTTTTCGTCGCGAAGCGGACGCGTTCAACAGTTTGGGACTTGCACTTATCGCTATGCTTTTTGGGAATCCCTTTGCCGCGCGGGATTTATCGTTGCTGTTGTCGGTCACGGCAACGGCGGGTATACTGTTGCTTGCAAACCCGTTGAAAACCGTAACGGACGCTTGGACGCGTGCGGTAAACCCCCTTTGGTTGCAAACCGCTTTGCGTTCGGTTTTTTCCGTTCTGACCGTAACCGCATCGGCATCCGTTTGCACATTGCCCGTGCAAATGTGGGCGTTCGGGACAGTCTCGCTTGCCGCGTTCCCCGCGAATTTCCTGTGCTTGAGTGTCGGGAGTATTGCGATGGTCTGCGGCACCGTCGGGGCGCTGTTCTCCCTTTTGCATCTGTCCGCGCTCGGGCAAGGGCTTTTGTATGTATCTTCCCTTGCGGCGAAATGGTTGATTTCGGTAACCGCTTGGTTTTCGGAAAACGGCAATGTGCTTTTGCCGGTGGATTCCAACTTTTCAAAAATATTGTTGGTTTGTATTTTCCTCGGCTGTGCAGTCTGTCTTTGTCTTAACACGGTGCGCCGCCGTTTTCTGCGCGGGGCGGCAACTGTTACGGCGCTCGTATTTTTACTTTGCAGTTTTTCGGTGTATTTTGCCCGCGAAAACCGTTTGCAAATGACCGTTTGCGCGGTGGGCGAGGGCGTGGCAACGGTATTGCACACAAAAAACGAAACCGTTTTGCTTTGCAGCGGCGGAGACTACTTTGCAGAATCCGAAATTTGTGGTATACTGTCCGCATACGGCGCCACGCATTTGGATGCACTGTTTTTACTGAGTCAAAACGAAACGCAGGCAGAAACAGGACTTTCGCTCGGGCGGCAGTATCCTGTGGGAACGGTGTATTATGCAAACACACTCAAAGGGGAAACTTTGCCTGTCGGCGAAAACCGAATTGCCGTGCAGAAAAGCGTTGTGCGTTTTGCGGGCGGGGAACTGACGGTTTGCGTACAGCAAATCGGGCAGTATGCCTATGCGAAAATTCTGTACGGGGAATTTTGTGCGCTCATTTCATTTTGCGATACCAACAATTTTTACGGCGATTGCGCCGATGTGCTTGTGTGCACAAAAGTGCCGCCGCAAAATATGCATCCCGCCGATTTTTCGCTGACGGTCATGAGTACCGCTTCGCCGTCCGCGGCGGATTTCCTGTCGGTATTAGACAGCCGCGTTTGCACCACCGCCGAAAACGGCAGTATATCGTTTTGCATATCCGCAAACGGCACATTTGATATTATAAGGAGGGGCTAAAATGCCCGAATTGCAGGAACTTGCGTTTAAACAACAAATCAAATCGGGCGTGTTCCCGCAAGTATGCCTTTTGTACGGAGACGAAGGCTATTTGAAACAGCATTATGCCGAACTTTTGCCGAAAAAATGCGTCACCCCCGGTATGGAGGGCTTCAACTTCAAAAAATACGATTATGCGGACGGCGTGCCTCTGTCCGCGGTGCTGGACGCCGCCCAATCGCCCGGACAGCCGATGCGCATACGCTTCCAGCCCTGTC
>DAVZHM010000084.1:0-7707 GCA_052273845.1 Candidatus Fimenecus sp.
GCTGTAACATTGACACTTAAAATTGTGCCGGGCATCGGTGCTTTTACATCAGTGCCACCGCTTACAGTAACAGCGGGTGCGGCGGGGGCAGCTGCCACCGGTGCCGCGATGGGCGTAGCAACAGGAGCTGCCGCAATGGGCATGGCCGCTGCAGGCGCAACATTGGTGACGATTGCTTCGTTCAATTCATCGACTTCAACTTCATAATCTTTGCCGTTTAAAGTAACAACATATTTCATTTTAATTACCCCTTACTTTTCAATTGCTTTTATGGACTTGAATTGGAGACGGTTAAGCGGTATGCCGCTTTCGTGGCTGACGATTGCCATAATTACTGCGGCAGTTTTTTCGTCAACATCATACAAATCCAACTGACCTGTGGAGCAGTTAGCCGGCAACGCAGTTGCCGCCGGGACGGAAACTGTAGCGGCAGGTGCTTTTGCGGGTGCTGTGGCGGGTGCTTTTTCTGCTTTTGCCTTCGGTGCCGATTTTTTCTTTTTCGCACTGCCTTCCACAGCGCGTACGCCTTTGGAAAACAGAAGCACCAAAACGGCAAGCAAAGCGAGAATCAACAAAACAACGACAAAGCCTGTGACGGAAACATTCAGTGCTTCGGCAGTCGTAATGCCGTTTTCATATTTTAAGGTTAATAAATCCATATCCGTTCACTCCTCAGTCAATTTTTTGAATGGCGTAGGTGAAGGTGTTTTTCTTCTGTTCGTCACGCTTATCAAAGAACGCTTCGGCTTGCGTCGGGAATGCAATGTAAGAAAGTACATCTTCATCGCTGTGCGCTTTTTCACCGATTTCTTTTTTGGCTTTTTCAAAACCGGGTTCCAAAGTATCGGCAAAACGACAGGTGATGGGTTCATCATCGCCAAGCACTTTCTTCTGCAAGTCCTTGTCAATTTCGCCGGGAGCTTTGCCGTATTCGCCGCGGATATAGGCTTTTACTTCTTTGGAAATGTTTTTATAGCGTTCGCCTGCAAGCACGTTTGCAGTTGCCTGTACGCCGACCATTTGGCTCATCGGGGTAACAAGGGGCGGGTAGCCGAGGTCTTTTCTGACTCGCGGTGTTTCCGCAAGCACTTCGGGGAACTTGTCCATTTTATTCTGCGCGGTTAACTGCGCAACCAGGTTGGAAAGCATACCGCCGGGGACTTGATAATTCAGCGCATCGGTATCGGTGGAAAGCACCACGGGGTTCAACTGACCGCTCTTCAAAAATTCGGATTTAATCGGCTTGAAGAAATCGTTGATTTCTTTCAATACTGCCATATCCAAATCGACTTCGTAGCCTTCCTGCTTGAGTGCGTATGCCATTGTTTCCGTCGGAGCTTGCGAAGTGCCGCCCGAGAAAGAAGAAATGGCAGTATCAATAATATCACAACCGGCTTCCACAGCCTTTTGCAAGGTGAGCATGCCGAGACCTGTAGTGGAGTGCGTATGGAGGATAATCGGCACTTTGACATTTTCTTTCAGTGCTTTTACGGTATCAAACGCTTCTTGCGGACCCATAATACCTGCCATATCCTTAATGCAAATGGTTTGGCAACCCATGTTTTCCATATCTTTTGCGAGTTTAACATAGGCTTCGAGATTGTGAATCGGGCTTTTTGTGTAGCTGATGGCGCCGGATGCAATAGCGCCGTTTTTCAAGGTTTCATCCACAGCGACTTCAATGTTGCGTACATCGTTGAGTGCATCGAAAATACGAATGATGTCAATGCCGTTTTCAACAGATTTTTTAACAAACATTCTGACAACATCGTCGGGATAATGTTTATACCCAAGTAAGTTTTGCCCGCGAAGCAACATTTGCAATTTGGTGTCGGGGCATTTTGCACGGATTTTGCGAAGGCGCTCCCACGGGTCTTCGTTTAAGTATCTAAGGCAGGAATCAAAGGTGGCACCGCCCCAGCACTCCAACGAATAATAGCCTGCTTTGTTCATTGTTTCCAAGATGCCCTCGAAGCGTTCATAGGGAAGGCGCGTTGCAATCAAAGATTGGTTTGCATCACGCAAAGCAGTTTCAGTAAATTGGACTTTCATAGTCAGTTCCTCCAAACGTTTTGAATTCGATAAAATATAAAATCCAAATCTTCTCCAGTTTAATATGAATTATACAATATATAGTTTTTTAATTCAATACAAAAAACATAAGTTGTGAATTTTTGGGAAAAAGACAAAAAAATCGGCAAATCGCGCAATTCTTTTTGTTAAGAATTTAACGACTTGCCGAAAGTTCCTGAAAAAGTTGTTTTTTATTGTGTCGAAATTCGCGGTAAATCCACACAAAACTTAAAATCCAAGCGAGGAGTACCGCCGCAAAAAAATCAATGCGACCAAGAGGGAAAAAAGCGACAAATCGGAAAAAACGCGGCGCATAATAATGCGTGTTCAGCATAATCCATTCAAGAACGATAATACTTCTTGCAAAGGGCAATGCGGCAACAACGCTGTAACAAAGGCAGGCGATTTGCGGTGACCAATGCTTCGGCCACCGCAGCATTCCTGCTTTGCCAAGGTCCGGATTGTCGTATGTTAAATCGGAAAGATAACGCTTCGGGCTTGTGATTTCGGTGGACCGCCTCGGTTTGTAACGGTAAAACGCGTACCAAGCCATGAGTGTATAAAACGCTAAAGTAAGCAGATTGACACCGATTAGCGTGCCCCACCCGACAGAGTGTATTAACACCAACGGATTACCCTCTAAAGCCAAGTCCGGCGTTGCAAGGTAGGTAAGCAATAAATCTGCGGCGGTAATTTCCGTGTATAATAGCGTAAAGACCCAAAACCTAACTTTATTTTTGTCACGATAGCACATCATTTCAAGTCCCGTGCGACGCTGTACCCTTGTGCGGTTGCATCGGCAATTCTGCCTGTTTTTTCAGCGTCACCAATACAGTAAAGGCGCGGATATTGCGATTTTAAAAGTGTGTACAGCGTATTATCTGACCGAACACCCAAAGAGAGCACAACAAAATCGGCACCCACTTTTTTCGTTTGATTGGTTTTGGTGTCTTGTAAGGTAATGCTGTCCTCTTGAATGGAGCACAGTTTGTGCACAGGGAAAAATTCGGTGCCGGCCGCCTCTAAACGAGGCATACAATCATCAATATGTTGCATCCAAGTACCGGGGGCGATTGTATCTGCCATTTCGACCACCGTTACACGGTTGCCTTGTTCATTGAGGAGTTCGGCGGTTTCCAATCCTGTCATACCTGAACCGATAACAGCGACTTTTTTATTTGAAAGTTTTACAGTGCCGTTGAGGATTTCGGTTGTGGTGCAGACATTCGGCAAATCCACCCCTTGAATCGAACACGGTTTTACAGAAGATGCACCTGTTGCAACAATAACCGCATAAGGCGAAAGGGAAGCAATCAATTCGGGCGACGCTTCGGTGTTGTAACGAATTTGGGCGCCGTTTTGCTTGGCGGCATGGAGTAAATCCGCGATACACCAATCAATTTTTTCTTTCAGCGGCGGTTTGTTAGCGAGTTGCAACTGACCGCCCGCTTCGCTTTGCTTTTCCAATATAATCGGTTTAAAACCGCGTTTCCCCAAAGTTTCTGCAGCGGAAAGTCCTGCGGGGCCTGCACCGATTATAACAACCGTTCTGCCGTCTCCATCGCGGGAGAGCAGTTCTTTTTCATGTCCCAATTTCGGATTGACCGAGCAGTTTGCGTGCGAGCCTTTATAGGCGTTGTTTTGCATACTTTCCATACAGTAAAGGCAACATATGCAACGCTTGATTTCGTCTGCCTTGCCGTTTTTGGCTTTATTCGTCCAATGCGGGTCGGCAATGTGCGGTCTGCCGAGGCAAACAAAGTCCTGTATGCCTTCTTCCAGTTGTTGTTCTGCTTGTTCGGGGGAACGAATCAAGTTTGCCGCCAAAACGGGAATGGAAACTTCCTTTTTAACAGCTGCCGCCATATATTTGCGCCAACCGGGTTCAAATGAAGTCGGTTCCAACCAATAATTGTATGTATCGTACCCGGCGGAAGAAACATCAATGGCATCTGCGCCTGCTTTTTCGATGGCTTTAGCCATTTTCACGCCGTCCTCGAGTGTGTAGCCGATGCCCGGTCTACCGATTTCTTTATAACATTCATCAACAGAAAGCCGTACAATCACAGGGTAATCTTTTCCGCAGGCGGATTTGATACCCGCGAGGATTTCCAAAAGAAAACGCATACGGTTTTCAAATGTGCCGCCGTAGCAATCCGTGCGTTGATTGGTATACGGACTTAAAAACTGCTGAATTAAATATCCGTGTGCGGCGTGCAGTTCCACGCCGTCCGCGCCCGCTTTTTGTGCACGCACCGCGCCGTCAATAAACTGTTGAATAATTTTCTTTACTTCTTGGGTGGACATTTCGCGGTTCAAACTGTTCGCAGAATACGCACGCGCACACTGCGAGGGAGATACGGTTTTTAAAACCAAATCTTTTTCCATCATTTTTTTGCCGATGGGGGCGACTTTGAAAAACATCTTGTCATAGCAGTTCCCAAGCAGACGGTGCATTGCAATGGAAACCGGCACTGTGCCCACCAAAAGGCCGAGATTTTGCCTGCCCGGGTGGTGAAGTTGTATAAACATCTTTGTTCCGTGACGGTGCACACGGTCAATCATTTCTTTTAAAGGAGCAATATGATAATCGTGGCTTATAGCAAGTTGTGCAAATGCCGAAGCACCGCTGAAATCATTGACACGCGCGATTTCCGTAACAATCAAACCCGTACCGCCGATGGCGCGTTCTTCATAATAATCCATCATTTTTTCGGTGGGTGTACCGTCGAATTGCCCGAAACCGAGCATCATCGGGGGCATTACCACACGGTTTTTAATCTCCACATTGCCGATTTTGCCGGGGGTAAACAGTTTTTCGTATGCCATAGTGATTTTCTCCTATTACTTGTCGGAAATAATAAGCGGGGATACCGAAATACGCGAAATGCGCGGGGCATAAGCGGTTTTGCCGTTGAATTTGTAACTGCCGTCATTCGAGAATGAAACGGTATTTTCACCTTTCTCTAAATAGACAGTAACCACCTTTGTTTTGGAGGGTTCCCAACTATATGTGTTGCGGAAGTAATAATTGCCGCGGTTTTCCCCATTTACGGATAGAGTAATGTAGCGTTCGACCAAATCCACATTATAGTCGTGGACACCGCCTTCTTCATTGTTTGTGTACGTGAATAACACTTGATAATATCCCGCTTGTGGGGCGGTGTAAGTAATAGTGGCCGCGCCGTCCGTATCTGAGGAGATGCCGTCAATGTAAGTTTCGATGTGCGAACTGAGCATTGCAGACATCGTACTTTTTGCGGCGGGATATTCAAGGTGTGCTGTACCCGAACAGGAGAATTGGTCTGCGAAATAATCGGAAGTGTTGTTTTGTCTGCTAACAGCGTAATTAAATATAGAGATAACAACATTTGCGGCAGAAAAATTCACGCTGTTTAATCCGCTTCGTAAGTACACGGTGCAAGCGTATTCACCGGTTTCTGTTTCTTGAAAAGGTGTATTTTCCACAGTTGTCCCATTTACGGTGAGGGAGGTGGGGATGGTCTCGCTTGTAAATTGTATTCTATAATACCCATTTGCATCTGCAAGCATCCAAAACGCGGTTTCTGCTTCATCAGAGCGTTTTGCATCCATAACAGAATACAAATTGCCCGTGTCTTCACTGCCGGCCGGGGTGACATCTAAGAAATCAAAAGAAACCGTTTTGCTATATTCGGTATTTTCCTGCAAAACAAACCGAATCGTGTGCGTGCCTTTTGTTAAATCTACTGTATAGCTGATACAGTTTGTATAATCGTCTTTGATGGTGGAGGAAAGGCGAAGGGCGGTCGGGCTTTCTTCACCGTCTATGGAAACGAACAGCTCAACGTCGGTTCGCTCACCTTTATCTGCCGCAGAACCGTCTGCATTATACTGTATGTTGTTGGCACCGTTTCCGTATATCAAATCTAAGTCGTATTTGCCGTCTTGCAAAACTTCTACCGTAAATTCCACGCCGCTCGCTTGTTCACTGTTTGCTTTTACCAAAGTATATTCCGAGGCGGCATAAGCGACATCGTTCTGCACCTTTGCCGTACCGAACAGCGTGGCATCCTCTGCTTCATAGCGGCGCATCGGATTGCCGGTTTCCGCAATATCTTCATAAATTACTCCGCTGAATTCGGAAACAGGAATCACCGTTAAATTGTAGCATTGTGTGTAAAGAATGTCATTCAAATCAATGGTGACACTGCCGTTTTGAATATCAAAATGTTTTGCATATTTGGTTTTCGGTTTGAAAACAGACCCTGAAAGTCCTTTGAAATCAACATATTCTGCCGTAACAAATACACTTTTCGCTTCTTTAAATGCTTCAATCGTACCTAAATTTTCTAATTGAATGGTTGAACCACGGTTGCTGCCGCCGGCAAGAATTTGGATTTTACCGTTTTCCTCATCTATGGTTGCAAGGCCGGTGAAGCCTTTGCTTTTGAGCGTCTTGGATTTACGCGTTAAAAATTTGCCGAAATTGCTTTGGAATAAATCTTTTGACTCACAATTTACGGTTTCGCCTGTCATTTCATTGTACCAACGATATGCCCACCAGTTGCTGTTGGGTGTCACATCGTCCGCCGCAACATCCGAAAGGTTATTCGCAAGTCGCCAATACGCCACGCAACCCTCACATTTCGTTGCTTCAATACGCGAAATCCATTTGACGGATTCACCGGGAATCCCGTTTGTGGACATCAACCCGTATTCCGTAATACAAACGGGCATTTTTTCAATGCCGAGTTCCTTGCATAACGCGTCATAATCTGCAAAATGCTCTTCCCACATATACAAAGAGTTCGTGCCGAGTTCGTGCCAAATCATTGTGTCGGGCAGGCAGTTTTCCGCTTTGCAGTATTCCAAAAACTCTTTTATGTAATCCGAATTATATCCGCGATATCCCGGGCCGCCGATTTTCGCGTTTGCATCAATGGAACGCACAAGCGCAAAGGTTTCTTTCCAAGCTTCATAGGTCTTTACGCGGTTTTTGTACTTGTCGAAATCACCGAACCACTGTCCGTTGTCCATTTCATTATAGATGCAGTAAACAACTTTGTCGGCAAAATCTTTTTGCGCAGTTTCGGAAACGGTTTTTTGAACCCGTTCATGGTATTGTTCCAATGAATCGAACTTGTAATACCAAGTGTCATACATATCTTGCGTATAGACAATAATTTCTTTACCGCCCGCCGCGAAAAAAGTATCGGCAACCTGCGCGACATCACCGACGGGGTGCTGTAAGCCGCCCGCAGTTTTGGTGGAGAGCGTGGAAACGCCGATGCTCTGTGCCATTTCTTTTGAGGGAATTTCAGGTTCTGCAAAGCCGTACAAAAAACCGGACGCGCCGTTGGTTACCGCACCTGTCTTTTGTGAAAAGTCAAAGGCGGCGGTCGGTCTGTTGAATGCAAACAGACAACCGATTGTAATCCCAATTACTGCGGCGATGCCGACAGCGACAGAAACGAGAGAAATTATAATTTTTTTTGTTCGTTTTTTCATGCGTTTCGCCTCCGAAAAATAATATATTTCATTTTAACATAAACAAACGGACAAAACAATAAAATTATGCTTTTTTCTCTTTGGAAAACTGTAGGATTACAATAGATGTGTTACAGTAGCAAATAAAAAAAGAAGTGACGAATG
>DAVZHM010000085.1:0-7519 GCA_052273845.1 Candidatus Fimenecus sp.
CTTTATTTCATCATATATTGCATATTGTCAACCAACCCGCCTATGGTGTTGGCGGCTTTTTTGGCAACTTTTTTCGCCTTGCGTTTTGCGGAATTGCCGCGCATTGCCGCGCCGACCATTGCCACAGCGCCACCGACCGCAAGACTTACCCCGACTGCTTTCGCAGCGGATTGCATTTGTGTTTGCATCTGTTTTCCCTCCTAAATAGTTTGTATTACTATTTTGCGCATAAGAGAGCCATTCATTACAGGCAAACACATTGTATTTTGGAAAATGATTTTATTTTTTATTTGGATTTTGCAGTGTGTTTTCTTCAATAATATAACGCGGACGTGCTTTCGTTTCGGCATACATTTTGCCGATGTATTCGCCGATAACGCCGAGGCAAAAAATCTGTATGCCACCGAGGAAGAAAATCACGCACAAAAGGCTCGTCCACCCTTGCACGGTGTAGCCGACCAATTTGATGATAACCGTGACAATCACAGCAATAAAACTGACAAGCGACATCAAAAATCCAAGCGCCGTAATCAGTTTCAACGGGCGCACCGAAAGGCTTGTTACGCCGTTAAAAGCAAGAGAAAGCATTTTGGAAAGCGGATAATGGCTTTCGCCCGCCACACGCTCTTTTCGGTCATAATATACCGACGAACTTTTAAAGCCGACCAAGGGGATAAGTCCCCGCAAAAACAAATTGACTTCTTTAAATTCAGAGAGTGCTTCCAACGCACGGCGGCTCATCAAGCGGTAATCCGCGTGATTGTAAACCACCTCTGCCCCGAGCAAATGCAAAATTTTATAATACCCTTTTGCGGAATTTCGTTTGAACACCGTGTCCGTATCGCGCGCGGCGCGCACACCGTAAACGATTTCGGCGCCGTCCTGATACTCGTCAAGCATTTTGTCCATCGCGTCTAAGTCATCCTGCCCGTCGCAGTCGACGGAAATAGTAATATCCGCAAAATCCTTGGCAGTCATCAGCCCCGCCAAAAGTGCGTTTTGATGCCCTTGGTTGCGGCTCAACTTCAAGCCCTCAAAGCAAGCATTTTTGCGGCGCAACTGTGAAATTACTGCCCAAGTATCGTCTTTACTGCCATCGTCCACAAACAAAATGCGGCTGTCTTTTGCAACCCTGCCGCCGTCGATAAACGCAGTCAGTTTTTGCAAAAACAGTTCGCTCGTAATCGGCAAAACCGGTTCCTCATTATAACAGGGAATGACGATATATAAAATCGGTGGTTTCATCACAGCGCCTCCGCAAAATCTAATACTATAATAATACCGATTTATCCGCTTTGTGTCAAGCATCGCAAAAATCGTGTTAAAGCAAAAAGCGCCGTCCCCCGTAAAGGGTTAAAACGGCATATTGTGTCTTGCTCTTTACTTTTTTCGCGTTTCGGCTTATAATAATGAAATGTTTTACAGAAACGGAAGTGACAAATGTGTCTTTAAATATTGTGCTTGTGGAGCCGGAAATCCCGCAAAATACGGGCAATATTGCGAGGACTTGCGCCGCAACAGGGGCGCGCCTGCATTTGGTTGGCCCGATGGGATTTAAAATCGACGATAAAAAACTGAAACGCGCGGGACTTGACTATTGGCAGCTTTTGGACATTACCTATTATGACAGCCTTTCGGGATTTTTGGAGAAAACACCGCAGGATAACAACTTTTTCTTTTTCACCACCAAGGGGAAACTCATTCATTCGGATTTAGCATACCCCGAAAATGCCTATTTATTTTTCGGCAAGGAAACCAAAGGATTGCCCGAATGGCTTTTGCACGAAAATCCCGATTTTTGCGCGCGTTTGCCGATGCTCAACAACGCCCACGCAAGGAGTTTAAACCTATCCAACACCGTTGCCGTGGCAGTATTTGAAGTACTGCGGCAGTGGGGATACCCCGAACTTTTATGCGAAGGGCATTTGCGCGAATTTGATGATTGACGAAAAAATCAAACTCGATATTTCCCATCATCTTCACGAATAAAAACCTCCGTCAAAGCTGTTTTTTCGGCAGGCGGAGGTTTTTTGCGGTTCTGTTCCCCAAATCCATTATAAATCCTGCAAATCCGCAGCGGGAATATCGTTTTCGAGATTGTCCCTTGCCAAATCGCTGTCGATTTCGGCGTAAACCGAAGAAATCGGTTTGTCCGCGTCATCATTCGCCGGAAAAGGCTTCGTATGATATACCTTTTGCTCCGGCAAAGTTGTGCCCGCAACAATCGGACGGACATGCTTTTTCCCGCTTTTGGCTTTGCCCTGTATTTCGGGCACAGGCGCCACCGTATTGTGCGGTTGTGTATGGGTTCGTTCGGGGCGCTTCATGCCTTGTTTTGCCATTTTCATTCACCTCAAACATAGTTTGCGACGCAACACCGATTTTATCCGCAAAAAAGCTTTTATTGCATACAGGGGTGCAAAATGCATAGTTTTATGATACAATAAACCGGAGGTGAACCCGAAATGAATTACGAGAGTTTATCTGTCGAAATCGCAGAGCAAATCAAAACAGACAGAGATGCGCACACCTTGCCGCAAATGGGCTTTGATGAAACACAAACCGTGCGCAGGAACAACGCGCGAGACCGTGCCAATGTTTTGCGCACGGCTTTTATCCGCGATATTGATAAAATTATGCACTGCCCCTACTACAACCGTTATGCAGATAAAACCCAAGTTTTTTCATTTTATAAAAATGACGATATTACCCGACGCGGGCTGCACGTTCAATTGGTGTCGCGCATTGCGCGAACCATCGGCAAAGCGTTAAACTTAAATTTGGATTTGATTGAAGCGATTGCATTGGGACACGATATTGGGCATACACCGTTCGGGCACGCGGGCGAAAGATATTTGGACGCGCTGTTTTGTGCGCACACAGGCAGGCACTTCAGCCACAACATTCATTCGGTGCGGGTGCTGGATAAAATCTATCCGTACAATATCAGTCTGCAAACTTTAAACGGAATTGCCGCGCATGACGGCGAAATGGAACTTTCGGAATATCGTCCGCAGCCTCTTAAAGACTTTGCGGTATTTGACGAGCAAATCGAATCTTGCTACATTGACAAATCCAATATTAAAAAACTTGTACCCGCAACGCTTGATGGTTGTGTAATGCGCATATCGGATATTATCGCTTATCTCGGCAAAGACCGCCAAGATGCCGAACGGGCGCATATCCTCTCGAACCGCAATTTTGAGGACAGCGCCATTGGCACATACAATGCCGAAATCATCAACAATTTGATTGTCAACATTGTAGAAAACAGTTACGGCAAGCCGTACATCAAAATGGATGAAACGCATTTTGATGCGCTCAAAAAAGCCAAAGCCGACAACTATGCGCGGATATATAAAAACGATGCCGTGGAAGAGGTATTGCAAAGCACCGTGCAACCGATGATGGCGGAAGTTTACGAAAAAATGCTTGTGGATTTAATCAAAAAGAACACATCTTCCCCGATATTCACACACCACATCGAGTATGTAAATCAGGCGCACTATACGCGTGATGTTCCATATGCCGAAACGGAGCCGAACCAAATTGTGGTGGATTACATCGCAAGTATGACAGACGATTATTTTATTGACCTATATGCATATCTGTTCCCCAAAAGTGACAGAAAAATTGTGTATAAAGGATATTTTGACTGACGGTGTACTCGATTGGGATTTATATTTTGATGAACTATATCAAAGCCAAATCCAAAAGACACGGGCATAATTAACAAGGAGAAAAGAAGATGAAAGGTATTTGCGGAGCAGATTGCGAAACCTGTGAATATGGAAAAAACAGCAATTGTAAAGGATGCGTAGAATCGAAAGGCTGTCCTTTTGGAAAGCAATGCTTTATTGCAGAGTACATAAAGACCAACGGGGTCGAACAATACGAAGCATACAAGAAGCAACTGATTGACGAATTCAATGGATTAGATATACCCGGTATGATGAAAATCACCGAATTGTATGCGCTGAACGGTGCCTTTGTAAATTTGGCTTATCCTCTGCCAAATGGAGAAAACATTAAATTTCTCGACGATAAAGCCATTTATCTCGGTGCACAAAGTGCATGTGCATTGAATGACGGAAATTCCGAAAAATGTTTTGGCTTGGTGGCAGGTCTTGATTTCATGCTCGTTTCGGAATATGGTGCAAACTGTAAATCGCCAGAAATCATTATCTTCAGGAAAAGATAGTAAGCAAAGGTATCCCGATGGCATCAGGCAAAGGATTTGCGAACGAAGCATTTTATTCATACGCGCATATCAATTTATATTATAAGAAAACGTAACCACCGGCATGAAACAAGCCGGTGGTTATGTTTGTTCAAGAATCAATTTTCCATTGTTTTTCTTTGTTCAAGAACAGCGTAATGAATATCTTCTTTCGTTTTGCCTGTGAGTTTGCAGAAGAAAGGAACCCTGGCAAGGAATTGTTTTTTTATATGAACAAAACCTTTATTCCCAGGCACCGCTGTACGCTTTATTATGTTCGATATATTCGTCAACGAGTTCTTTTGCAAGGGAATATGAATTAACAAGCGGATGAAGCGTAAGAGCCTGCACAGCCGATGCCTTGTCCTTTTCTCTTATGGCCTTTGAAGCAAGACGCTCATACATTTTAACGCGTCTGATGATTTCAAGATTTTGCGCATCAACCTTGCCAATATGATGAGGTGTGCAACCGTTTTCGTCCACATCGCAGGTGATTTCTACAACATCATCTGCTCTTAAACCGTCAATAGAGTTTTCATTCGGTATGCACATAATCATTGTGCCCCTCGTTCCGCTCTGTGCAATTTCAATGAATTTCAGTGCAACACCTGCATAACCGCCGTCATCCTCTTCATAAATGTCAAAATGCCACGGAGTTGTGCGCTTTGCACCTGTTTCACTTGCCATATAGCTGCCCTCGCGCATACCGTACCACTTGTTGAAAATTTCCAGGCAACCCTCGAAATCATTTTCTATATCCATTTTTGAAAGCTCGGCAGTCATATGTTTATTGATATCTCTAATTTGCTCGCCTCTGGTTTGCTCTGCATTTAAGATATTTTCAACCGCCTTTTCACGGTAATAGAAATAGTAGAGATATTCGTTAAGAATGCTCTTTCTGTCACGCAAAAGGTCTTTTTCAAAATATCGCATATCGGTTTTTGCATAAGCTTCGTCATTTTCAATGAGTTCATTCATAATATCCTTTCCGTTAAGCGTAATACTCTTGAAATAAGACAGATGATTTAATCCGTAAACCTCGCCTGCAATATTGTTGGGATTTTCATTGTATAAAAGTGCAAAGGAACGAAGCATACCTGACGGAGCATCGCAAATACCATATGTAAAATCATAACCCATATCACGCAAAGTCTGTGATACTACACCGGCAGGGTTCGTAAAGTTGAATACCTTTACATTTTTCTTTGCATATTTTTTAATCCGTTCGCAATATTCCGCAAGAGCAGGAACACTGCGCATTGCAAATGAAAAGCCTGCGGCACCGGTTGTTTCCTGCCCGAGAACGCCTTTGTTAAGTGCAATGCGTTCATCTTTTGCGCGCATATCATCCTCGCCGACACGGATTGTTGTGATAACATAATCGGCATCTTTAACAGCCTCTACCGCATCGGCGGTAAGGCTGAATTTCATTTTCGGACAAAGCAGTTTTGCGACATGGGATGCCATACCGCCGTAAATTCTAAGCTTTTCTTCGTTGTTATCCATAAAGCAAAGCTCGTCGATATGAAGCCGTTCTGCCTTTTGTGCAATACTTTTTGCCAAAAACATGGAGCGAACCCCGCCGCCCCCTATTACTGTGATTTTCATCCGAATCCTTCCCCGTGTTAAAAATTAAAATCTGTATTTGCTAAATTCAGTATAGTGCTTTCTATCCATGATTAAAAGACATTCAACCGACAATTATGTCAATTTTGTGTCGCTTTATATTCATTTTTTCTTGATAAATCGTGTTCGTTTTATTATAATGAAATTAAAATCTCATCAAATACGGGGTGTTCATATGGCTATAACTTTTTACTATAACGAAAGCAAAATACAGATATTTAAAATATCTTCAGAAATACTTGATGAAATTGTTCAAATGCATGCTCATACCAAAAACGGATATGAGCTTCATTATATTGATGACGGAAAAGGCATTTTGGAAACGGAAGACAAGCGATATAAATTATCAAAAAACACATTTTATATAACAGGTCCCAATGTTTTGCACAAGCAGATACCCGACCCTGAAAATCCAATGCACGAAATTTGTGTTTACCTTAAAATACCAAACGCCAAAAATGCGGACCGGGCTTTCCAATTATTTACTTCAAAATCGTTTTGGATAAGCAAAAGCAACCCTGCAATTCGCCATATATTCAAAATAATGGTGGAGGAAAACAACGATAAAGAACTCCTGAAAGAAAGCATCTTATCCTCCCTTACAATAAGGTTGATTGTTGAAATAACGAGATTATATTTTCCGAATGATACAAGTCCTGAAAATTATCTTGCAGAAATGGATTTAAACGAAAGCCGTTCATGGGTTTTAGACCAGCTGCTGCTTGAAGACTGCAGCAATGTAACACTTGAAGACTTTGCTAAAAGTATGGGCGTATGTTCAAGGCAGGCAGAGCGGATCATCAAAGATTATTACGGTTCTTCTTTCAAAAAACTCCGATATGAGGCAAAAATGGCTATGGCGGCAACCTTACTGGAACAGGAAAAAATCACGATTGAAGAATGCTCTGTGCGTTGCGGATATTCCTCTGTCAACGCTTTCGGTGCAGCCTTTAAAAACAAATTTAAAATATCGCCTAAAAAATATCAACAACTTCATAATGCATAAAAACAGGGCGCCGGCTTGTATTCAATGAAGTCATAAGCGAAAGAAATCAGAAGTTGGATGCAAAGACGCGTTATATGGCGATTTTGGCGATGCCGGTGCTGCCGCGAAATGCGAGGGGAGCGCGTGTAGTTAAGTTACATTTTACAAAAGATTTTTCAATAAAAACAATGTGCTGATTGCAGAAAAGTAGGCATAGACCAATTTGCTCCGTGTCTACTTTCGCCCTTGCAATGCCGATTTTTCTGTGTTTTTAAATCACTTTCTTATAACCGCTCCGCATTTGCGTATCCTTTTCGTGGCGCGCTACAAGGGTTCTTTCTATGTCATTCTTCTCTTCTCGAAACGCACGAATTTTCTTGCCGTTGCTGTCATCGGCGCGACGGGCTAAAAACGCTCCCCCGGAGCGTTTTCCTAAGGCGAGGAGAATCGAACCCGATATGGTTTAAAACGGTATCTTTCCGCTGAAACTGCGTTAAAAATCTCGCCATACGGCAGTATGGACTCGATTTTATGCCTTGTTTCAACAAAAATCTACTCGTTTTAAACTGCTCTGCACCGAAAATGCAAAGGTTGCGGATGGATTTTTGCTTTTGAAGCGCTTTGTCGGGCTGACCGCCCACAAGCGGTGAAAAAGGGAAAAGCCGCCGCAAAATCCAATTTTCGGCATA